>CACGBK010000002.1 GCA_902571385.1 uncultured Candidatus Actinomarina sp. | reverse complement strand
TGTAAATAAAAAAAGTAAAGATTTAAATCTTCTTGGAGTCAGTAGTGCTCTAACAAGTAAAGCAGTTGATTCAAGTACAAGCAAGATTGTAGAAAACGAGTTTCAAATAGCAAAGGACTCAAATTTAGAAGGCGTAATTTGTCCAGCATCTGAAATTGCTAATACAACAAATTTATTTGATCTAATTGTTACACCAGGCATTAGATTAGAAAATGATTTACGTGGAGATCAAAAAAATATAACTACTCCTAAAAAAGCTATCGAGCTTGGAGCAAAATATATTGTTATGGGACGATCAATTAAAAATAATCCTTCAATGGTAATAAATGAATTAGAAGTATGAATAAATTTATTGCAGCACCTTTTGGAAACTACATAAAGACTAAAAATACTATTTCAGTATCTGGTAGTTGGACCGTTGAAAAAAGAACAGGTCGAATTGTTCAAATAGTTAAAACTTTACGATATACAAAACGTGGATGGGTTAACAAAATTGGTTTAAGAAATCCTGGTTTAACAATTGGGCTTCCTAAACATAAAACTGGTGAAGTCTTTTCAATTGCAGGAATAGAAAAAGATGACTGGAGATTATTTGCGGAAAAAATACCAAATGATTTCAATATTGAAGTCAATATGTCATGTCCAAATATAGAGGCACATTACATTGACGGAATTGAAGATTTTGAGCCAGATACAAGAAACTGGTACATAGGAAAAATTTCGCCACTTACTACTTTTCAGGAATTGGATGAGTACATCAACAAATTTAGATTCAAACAGATTCATGCATGCAATACATTGCCAATAGATAAAGGAGGGCTAAGTGGTAAAGAGTTGATCCCATATACTTCAAAGTTTATTAAATACATTAAAGATTCTTATCCTGATATTGAAGTTATTGCAGGTGGAGGTATTGATTCTGTAAAAGATATAGATTATTACAAAAATATTGGTGCCGATCATATTAGTTTGGGTACTGTTTGTTTCAATCCACTAAAATTAAGGAAGTTAATATGAATTTATTTATTAAAGAAGATTTCATCTCTCATGCTGGCTTACCACTTACATGGAAAGTGGAATGTGATGCACTAGATGAAAATGACTACGAAGCATTGGCAAAAATAGTTAGTGAGAAAATGACTTTTAGAGATGTCAAAGGTATTCCACGTGGCGGTATACCGTTTGAAAAAGCATTAAAACCTTACTGTTCAAATAATGATACAGATCCATTACTAATTTGTGATGATGTATATACAACTGGTACTTCTATGAGAGAAGTCTATGAAGATGGAGCATTAGGTATTGTTGTATTTGCTAGAAATGAAATTCAAGATGACTGGGTAAAAGCAATTTGGCAGTTATCAATATAAAGATGATAGAAAATAAGTATGCTTCAGCTTTAGATGGTCTTGAAATAGAAGATCCAGTAGAAAGCTTTTTTGATTTCTGTAAGGAACGAGAAAATATAAGAATTTCAAGAGAAAATGGTGAAGATTTCCCATGGAGTAAAGATGAAATTTTTCAAAATGGAAGGTTCTTGAATGTCTTCAGAGAAGATGATCGAGTTAGTAAATCAATTATTAAATTTGCGGGTAATTTAAATGAAGAGCCATCAAAACTAATTAACGCTGTATTTTTTGCAAGGTGGTGCAATAGGCAAGAAGTTTTAGATACTTTAACGCCCGATGATTTAAATAATCCTGAAAACTTAAAAAATAAATTAGAAAGTATTGATCCATGGTGTAATGAAACTGCATATCCAGTTGAACCAATTACATGGGGAGGTAAACAATACTCAAGAATTGATGCTGCAACTAAATTATTTTATGAGGTGCAAGATTCTTTATTAAATATTCTTGAATCATCAAACAAGAGTGTGATTAATGCAACCAACAACATAAATAAAGAATTTCAAATGAAAAATGATTTTCCAATTTTCATGGCAGTTATTGATATTGCTTGGTTTAGACCCGATATTATTCCAATTGAAAGTGAGGTTCCTACAGGAATAGGTGCTGTTGCTTATCTGGATAGATTACAAAATCATCTTGGTTTAAGTTCCCACCAAGAAGTTGGTGAAAAAATGATTGAACTTCAAAAAACATACTGGCCTGAAGCAAAACGTGGTTTTAATCCAATAGATATAGAATATTTAGCTTGTGAATGTAGAAAATACTATAGCTATATAAATGGGACAAAGGTTTTTGAAGGTAAAAACAAATTTATACCTTAATTAGCTAAGTTTATTAATTCTATTTATGTATCTTTCCTCATTTAAAAAAGAGGAATTTAAAAATGACTCAGTTATTTCTTTTGCAGCCGCAATATCAAGATTTGTCGAACCGAGACATAGAACATTTACATCATTATGCTCAACAGATTGAATAGCGGTTTTTACATTAGTGACATTAGAAGCTCTTATACCTTTTACTTTATTTGCTGCAATAGACATGCCAACACCTGTCCCACAGATTAAAACTCCCTTTGTGTCCTCATTATCCAAAACGAATTCGGATACTTTCGTTGCATAATCTGGAAAATCACAAGGTTCCAAACTATCAGTTCCTAAGTCCTCAATTTCAAGATCAGAAGATAAAGATTCTATTAATAATTGTTTTAATTCAAAACCTGCATGATCAGAGGCAATAGCGATTTTATTAATCACTAGATAAGCTTCTCAATATCCAAAAGATCATCAATATCACCCTCTGACATTAATTCCTTGCTAAGCAATACATCTTTTATTGTTAATCCACTTTCCATAGCTTCTTTGGCTACTTCAGCAGCAACATCATACCCAAGCTTTGGTACAAGTGCTGTAACTAGGATTGAGTTTTTTTGAGTATCTTCATTTAGCTTTTCAGTGTTTGCTTCTAAGTCTTTAATTAGTTTTTCCCCAAACACACTTACTCCAGTAGTGAGTAAAGCAATGCTTTCAAGTAGATTGTGAGCCATTACTGGAAGCATTGTGTTAAGCTCAAAATTTCCATTCGCTGATGAAAACGTAATAGTTGTATCGTTTCCAATAACCTGAGCTGATACCTGCATCATCATTTCAGGTATTACAGGATTTACTTTTCCTGGCATTATTGATGATCCTGGTTGCAAAGCAGGGATCTTCAAATCTCCTAATCCAGACACTGGTCCACTACCCATCCATCTAATATCATTTGCAATTTTAAAGAGCGATACTGCAAGTGCCTTCAAAGCACTTGATAAATGAACCACTTCTTCTCTTGATCCCTGTCTTGTGAAATGATTTTCAACTTCTTTAAAAGGTATACCAATTGATGACTGAAGTTCGCTTGCAACATCGGCTCCAAAATTATCAGGAGCATTTATTCCAGTACCAACAGCGGTACCCCCAATTGCTAATTTCTGAACATTATCTAAAGAGGCTTTAATGTCCCCCATTCTTTCATTAAGTAGGTCGGCGTATCCCGAAAATTCCTGACCTAAACTAACAGGTGTAGCATCCATTAGATGAGTCCTTCCATTTTTATAAACTTTCTCCCACTGTTTTGCCTTTTCATTAAGTAATGAAATAAAATTACTTAATTCCGGGATGAGCCCTTCAGTAACATCTATTACTGCAGCTACATTTGTAGCGGTTGGAATAACATCATTTGATGATTGACTCATGTTAACGTGGTCGTTTGGATGTATTGATTCACCAGTTTTATCAGATGCTATTTTTGCAATAATTTCGTTTGCATTCATATTTGTGGAAGTACCTGATCCTGTCTGAAAAATATCGACTGGAAAATCTTTGTCGTGATTGCCAGATATTACTTCCTGAGCACCGTCAATAATTGCAGTTGCAATTTTTTTATCTAATAATTGGTTATTTTGATTTACTACAGCACAAGCTTTTTTAATTTCGCCCAGCGCTCTAATAAATGATCGAGAGAACTTAAGTTCTGAAATTGGAAAATTCTCAATTGCTCTAGCAGTTGAAGCACCATACATAGCATCAATAGGTACTTCAAATTCACCCATTGAGTCTTTTTCTATTCTTGTTTCTTTTTTATTCAATTTTCTTCCTGATATTGAGTGTATCCACCAGAATCAACTTCTTCAATCAATTCATTTGAACCTGATTTAACGATTTTTCCGTTAACAACAATGTGGACTTTATCAACATCAAGATATTTAAGTATTCTGCTGTAGTGAGTTACAAGAATATATGAAGTATTCTCATCTCTATTCTCATTGATTAATGTTGCAACAGATTTAATTGCATCAATATCTAAACCTGAATCTATTTCATCAAGAAGGGCAAGAGATGGCTTCATTAAGGACAATTGAAACAGTTCTGATCTTTTTTTCTCTCCTCCAGATAGATCAACGTTTACGTCGCGATCTAAAAACTCATCTAAATTAAATCTTTTAGAAAGCTCTGTAAGCTCAGCCTCATCAATGTCCCCTAAAAATGATTGAATAAACTCACGAAGAGTTACTCCTGGTAGTCCAACAGGATATTGAAATGATTGAAAAATTCCTTTTTGAGCCCTATCGAATTGAGGAATAGATAAAACATCTTCACCATTTAAAGTGACAGCACCCTCGTTTTTATAATCAGTATTACCCATCAATACATGACATAAAGTTGACTTACCTGAACCATTTGGACCCATTACTGCATGTAATTCTCCATCACCAATTTCAAGATCAATTCCTTTAAGTATTTCTACTTCACCTATGGAAGCTTTTAGATTTTTGACTTTAAGCATTTTCTTCCATTTCTAAATAAATTGTTTCATCTTCAATTGAAATAGCATAAGTTGCAACCGGCCTTGTTGCAGGTAAAGTAACCGCTTCACCTGTTTTTAAATCGAACTCTGCTCCATGAAGTGGACATTCAATTTTACAGTCGAAAACTTCTCCTTCTGCTAATGAGGCTTCTGCATGTGAACACATATCATCAATTGCATAAAATTCCCCTTCAACATTAAAAATTGAAATATCTTTATCTCCTACATTTATTGTTTTTACAGAGTTTTCATTTATTTCTGATATATTGACTGTTTTAACTTTCATTAGATTTTCTCTCTAGAATGTTTTCATATTTTTGGGATAAAGTATCGGCAACTTCATCATGAATAATTTCCCAAGCATCCTCATTGATTACTTCGTTGAAAAAACCCTTGATTAGTAATTTTTCTGCATCCTCTTTATTTATTCCACGTGACATTACATAGTGATAAAGGTCTTCATCAATTGGACCTACAGAAGATCCATGACCACAAATTACATCGTCACAGAGAATTTCTAAATTGGGTACAGATTGAGCTGAGGCTTTTTCGGTTAATATAATATTTCTATTCTCTTGTTGAGATTCAGTTTTAACTGCACCTTCACCAATATGAATTGTCCCAGTAAAAATTGAAGAACTTTTATCACCAAGAACCCCTTTTGTGATCATATTTGATGTTGTACTTTTTCCAAGATGGTTAACAAACACTCTTGTGTCATGAATTTGACTATTTTCACCAAAATAAACACCGTCAATTTCAAATCCTGAACCATTTCCAAATAAATCTATGTCTAGTCGTGATCGAGAGAACAATCCACCAGTGCTCACCATGTGAACTGATAGACTTGCATCATTTAGAAGCTTTGCGTAAAGATTGTTGATAAGGCTAATTTCATTTTTTGACGTAACATTAAGGATTAATTCCAAAGATGAATTTTGATTTAAGAAAATTTCTATTGTTGGAAAGATATTTCCACGAACCAGGTCACCAAAATTTAAAAGTAATTTTCCTGATTTATTTTTTTCCATATTAATTCCCAAATATGGAACAGCTGTATCTTCAGACTGAAAATTTATTGAATAGTATTCTGGGCAGTCATCTTTAAAGTTTAATTGAAAACCACCAGTTAATTTTTCAAACTGTTCAACTGAAAATCTATCAAAGGGTCTTTTAATGGATTCGTCAATGGTTGATTTTGTAATTTTCTCAAGATCTGTTGTTTCAACACTTTTATCTTCAGTATTTATAACAAATTCATGACAATTTGAGTCAATATTAAATATTTCATTTTTTTGAATTTCTGAAGGTTTTCCTACTTCAAATTCATTAACTGTGAAAACATTTTTTCCAGTATATTTCCAATCTTCGTTTTTGACAGAAATTTCAGGTAAATCTTTTGATGTTTTTTTTGCTAAATTTTTTTCAATTAGTTTTGTATTCAAATGACTTCCTATGCAATTAACCTACAGCACCGGCCTCAATCATATTGAGCTCGATTAATTTGTTAAATTCCATTGCATATTCCATTGGAAGTGTTTTTGTAAACTCTTCAACAAAGCCAGCAACTATCATTGATGTTGCTTCTTCTTCAGAAAGTCCCCTACTCATTAAGTAAAAAAGTTGATCTTCTCCAACCTTGGAAACTGTCGCCTCATGCCCTATTTCTGCTGAGGACTCTTCAATCTCCATGTAAGGATATGTGTCAGATCTTGATTCATCATCTAAAATTAGTGCGTCGCATCTGACAAAGCTTTTCGCTGTTTCAGCTCCATCTTCAACTTTTACAAGTCCTCGATAAGCTCCTCTTCCACCGCCTTTTGAAACTGACTTTGATGTAATCAAAGATGTTGTATCGGGAGCAAGATGAACCATTTTTGCTCCTGTATCTTGATGTTGACCTGAATTTGCAAAGGCTACAGATAACACTTCACCATGAGCGCCTGGTTCCATTAAATAAACGGAAGGATATTTAACTGTTAATCCTGAACCAAGATTTGCGTCAATCCACTCCATGGTCGCATTTCCATATGCTTGTGCTCTCTTTGTTACCAAGTTATAAACATCATTTGACCAGTTCTGAATTGTTGTATATCTACAAGTTCCTGAAGCTTTAACAACGATCTCAACGACTGCAGAATGTAATGCGTCAGTTGTGTAAACAGGCGCTGAACAGCCTTCGATGTAATGTACAGAAGCTCCCTCATCTACAAGAATTAAGGTTCTTTCAAATTGACCCATATTTTCAGCATTAATTCTGAAATATGCCTGCAGAGGATCTTCGACATGAACACCTTTTGGAACATATATAAATGAACCGCCTGACCATACAGCTGAATTTAGTGCAGCAAATTTATTGTCACCCGGAGGAATAACTGTTCCAAAGTATTCTTGAACTAATTCTGGATATTCTCGAACTGCTGTATCCATATCACAAAACAGTACGCCTAATTTTTCCAAATCTTCTCTATTTTTATGATAAACAACTTCACTTTCGTATTGGGCAGTTACTCCAGCAAGATAAGTTCTTTCTGCCTCTGGTATACCCAGTTTTTCATAAGTTTCTTTTATTTCCTCTGGAACTTCATCCCATGAGTCTGCTTGGTTTTCTGTTGGTTTTATGTAGTAATAAATATCGTCGAAATCTAATTGGCTTAATTTTTCTTTTGCTACCCATTCTGGCATTGGCTTATCAAGAAACCTTTTATATGCTTTTAATCTAAATTCCAGCATCCATTCTGGCTCTTCTTTAATTTCAGACATTTTTCTTATAATGTCCTCGTTTAAACCTTTTTCAGGCTTAAACACATTTTTTTCAGGGTCAGACCACCCTAAAGAGTATTTTCCAATATCAATATCTACGTCAGTCATAATTTAATTCTAGTAAAGCTTCGTTTCAATAATAAGAGCTATAAATATAGTTTTCTCATATTGTTAATTAAACTTTAATAGATGCCTGTTATATGTGTAAACCCTTCAAATAGCTCAGACAAGGAAATTGTTGATGGTCTCTCTGAGCAAAACGAAGATTTACGAGTGTTTTTATCAGATAAATTAGAAGATTCATTTAAGTCATCACTTCCAGGTAAAAAAGCAATAGGAGATATATTAGACGATACTCACATATCAACGGCCTCAAGTGGTGCATTTTGTGGAGTATTCTTTGAAGATAAGGATTCAAAACTTAGAAGTATTTTTATAAATGCAATTGAAGATAGTTCTCTAAAAAGAATTATCTGGTTATCTCAAAGTGAACCAGATGAAAAGATATTAAATTTAAAAAACTTGGCATATTTACAACATGAAGATTATAAAAATCTTATTGAAAATGTACTTGAGTTAGAAAGCAAAGAAGAGATAAATTTTGGCTATAAACAGATAAGCAAGGATTAAAAATGTCAAAAGAATCTGTTTTTAAAGACGGGTCGGGATCTAGAAAAGGTTTTGTCTCTAAATTTCAAACAGAAAACAATCTTGATATGCAAACAGAAAATAACATATCAAAAATCCGAAATAAAATATTTAATAAAAGTTCAGAAAAAATGAGTGAGCTCGTTGACAATTGTATCTCGCTAACCATAACTTCACCTCCATACAATGTAGGAAAGTTGAGCGATCTTGACCTTGATGATAAAAAATATTGGAAGATGATGAAATCTTGTTTTGAGGAAGTTTATAGAGTAACTGAATCTGGGGGTCGTTTAGTGGTGAATGTTGCAAATCTTGGAAGAAAGCCATATATTCCATTTTCTAATCAATTCACAGAACTACTTTTAAATTTGGGTTTTATTATGCGTGGAGAAATTATTTGGCAAAAATCAAAGGGCGCAAATGCAAATTTTGCTTGGGGTAGTTGGCTGTCAGCATCAAACCCAGTAATACGTGATCTTCATGAGTATTGCTTAGTGTTCTCAAAAGAGTCAATGAATAGAAATAAAGAAGGTGAATCAACTATTGAAAAAGAAGAGTTTATGGACTCTACTCTCTCAATATGGAATATTCTTCCTGCCAAAGCTAAAAAAATTGGTCATCCTGCTCCATTCCCAGAAGAGTTGGTTGAACGATTTATTAATCTATATTCTTATAAAAATGAAATTATTCTTGATCCTTTTTTTGGAAGTGGAACTACAGGGCTAGCAGCAAAAAATTTAGAAAGAGACTATATAGGCTATGAAGTAAATAGTGATTACTGTGATCTTGCTAAAAAAAGAATTAACTCTCGTTAACTAGATTCCAAGCAGAAAAAAGATCTTTGTACGTCTGATTATCTTTTAATAAATTTTCATGACTATCAAATCCAGTTAGATTACCGTTTTCCATGACTATAATTTTTTCTGCATTAAGTACAGTTTCAAGTCTGTGTGCAATAACTATTGATGTCTGAAATGTTAAAAGTTTTTCAGTTGCATCAAGTATCGATGATTCAGACTCTATATCTAAATTTGCAGTAGCTTCATCAAAGACAATAATTTTTCTTTTTGCTAAAACTGCTCTTAATAAAGCAACAAATTGTCTTTCACCGGCTGATATATTTCCACCTCGTTCACCTACCTCTTGATCTAATTTTTTCTCATATCTATCAAACCACTCAAGAACACCAATTGATGCAAGTTCTTCTTCTAACGAGGTAACTTCTGGCTGTGAATAATTTAAATTTTCTCTGATTGTTCCTCTGAATAAAAAGCTTTCTTGTGGAACAAATGCAACATTATTTCTAACCCATTCTTCATCAACTTCTTTCGAGTCAATTCCAAAATATTTCATTGATCCACCAGTAGGTAAATAAAATCGGAGGATTAATTTAGCAATCGTACTTTTTCCCGCACCAGTCTCTCCAACTATTGCAATTTTTTCTCCTTTGTTAATAGAAAAAGATACTTCATGTAATACGTTTTCTCTTCCATATGAAAATTTAACATTGTCAAACTCAACAGCATTTTCAGGAGTAGTATCTGGAAATTTTTCCCCTTTCTTACTTAAATTAGGTTGTTCATCAAGAATTGAGAAAACTTTCTTCATAGATGAGCCAGCAGATCTTAAGGTATCGTAATTAAAAGACAATTGAATTAATGGATCAAAAAAGTAGTTTAAATAAAATAAAAGAGCAACCAATTCGCCAACAGAAAGTGTTCCCTCAGATATTCTTTGCGAGCCAAACCATAACACAGTAGCAATAGAAGAAACTCGAGTGAATTCAAGAAATGGAAAGTAAACAGCAATATTTCTTGCGGATCTCATATTTGCTTTGAAATGTTCTTTATTTACTTTTTTAAATCTTTGTATCTGGGTATCTTCATCTGTATAAGCTTGAATTACTCTAACTCCAGATATACCTTCTTGTAATGAAGAAAGTACCTGTCCTATCCATTCTCTAACTTCCCAATAGGTAGTGTCCGCATAATTTCTGAATATTTTTGTAGCAATAGCCAATATTGGCATAACAACAAAAGCTAATATTGAAAGTTGCACATCAACAATAAATACTGCAATCACTGCTCCAAATATCGTTAATAAAGCTGTTAAAACACTGCTCGCACCTTCTTTTGCAAATTCAGTCAAGCTTTGCATATCAGAAGTTAATCTTGCAACTAAAACTCCCGTCTTATTTTTTTCAAAGTAATTTATATCTAGAGATGACATATGCCTAAATAATTTCTCCCTGACTCTTTTTACATATGTCTCACCAACCATACCGATATAAAGCAGAGCTTGACTTGTTACAAAATACAACAAAACGAGAGTGAGAAAGTAGTAAAGGGATTGTTCTAATACATATCCATAATCTGATTCTATTACACCACCATCTATTCCATTTCTTATCAAATATGGTCCAACCATTCTTATTGCTGTAGCGAATAAAGCAATTAAAGAACTTATAATAAATTTGTTTCTAACCTCTGGGACAAGTTTCAATGATCGAGAAAATGTTTTGTCTTTCAATTTAGTTTTGATGCTTTCTGTTGTTCTAAAAATAAGCTTCTATAAGACTTAACTTCAGTAAGAATATCTTCATGTTTGCCTTGTGCTCTTATTTTTCCATCTTCAATAAATAAAACCTCATCACAAAGCTCAATTGTGGGTACTCGATTAGTAATAATTAAAGTTGTCATTTTATTCATGACTTTCTGTAGTTCATTTCTAATTTCTTCTTCTGTAGATGCATCAACCGCTGAAAGGGCATCATCAAGTATTAATATTTTAGGATTTCTAACAATTGCTCTTGCAAGTGCAATTCTTTGTCTTTGCCCTCCAGATAAACCATAACCTCTCTCGCCTACTTTAGTTTCATAGGTTTCAGGTAATTGAGAAATAAATTCGTGAGCTTTAGCAATGATTGCAGCCTCTTCGACTTCTTGCTGAGATGCTTCCATTGATCCGATCGCAATATTGTCTTTGGCAGAATTTGAAAATAAAAAACTTTCCTCAAAAGCTAAACTTACATTATTTCTTAAATCGTCTAGTTTAATTTTTTTAATATCAACATTATCAATTTTTATTGTTCCAGATTTAACATCATAGAGCCTTGGAAGAAGATATGACAAAGTTGATTTTCCAGATCCAGTTGCTCCAACAATAGCAATAGTTTTTTGTCCTTCTACTTTGAAAGAAAGTTCATTGAAAATCGTGTCATTTCCGTAACTAAAATCAACATTTTCAAATTCTATTGTTCCATTTCCATCAGTAGGGAATTCTACTAGTTCGTCATTATTTATAATCGATGGTTGTTCATCTAATAATTCTAAAATTCTATTTCCAGCTGAGACACTTGAGGGAATTTCTGATAAAAACCATGCTGTAATTCTCAACGGCCAAATTAATAAAATTACATATTGTGTAAAAGCTATAAAATCTCCTAAAGTTATAAATTCATTTATTGCTAAATAACCACCCAATAAAAGAACTACTAACGTAATAATCATTGGTATTAATTCAAACAATGGGACAAATCTTGTTCGTAAATGTAGGAAATTTACAGATGTTTCATAAATCTTTTCAATAGATCTTTCGACCTTTATAGAAGCTTCATCTTCATTTCCAAAAGCTTTAACAACTCTGATGCCCCCAAGTTGTTCTTCAACTTCTGTCGTCATTTCTGCCTCAGCCTCCTTGACTTTTAAAGAAACTTCCATTGCCCTTGATGCAAAGTTTCCAGCTATATATAAAACTAAAGGAATTGATAGAAGCACTATTAATCCCAAAATAAAGTCAATAGAAACAAGTGTGACACTAAGTAATAATAAAAGAAAAACATTAGCTGTTGCTAATGGAGCAATTGCAAAAGCAAGTCTTACTTGAGATGCATCACTTGATGCTCTTGCCATTAACTCGCCTGTAGGAACTTTGTCATGATATTTAAAAGCTAATCTTTGCATGTGTCCAAAAATAGTATTTCTGATCTCAGCTTCCACATTAAACGAGACTGACATACTAAAATATCTTCTTACCCCAATAGATGCCGCTCTTACATAACCAATTGCTATTAAAAAGGAAAGAAAAACGATTATAACTTGTTGATCGCTTGCAACAATTCCATCATCAACAATTCGCTTAATTAGATATGGATGAAGGATGACTAAAAAACACCAAATGATTGCAGAAAACATAGATATTAGAAAATGCTTTCTATTGTTTTTCACTTCTTCAATATAGAATCTTAAAGCTTTTTTAAATTCAGGAGTTTTAAACACATCAAACATACTTAACAATATTAAATGGTTAACAAATAAACAGTAAGGACTTTGTGCATTATTTCACAAGCATATTAGTCTCTGTACCATGAACGATGTACTTGATAAAAAAATTGAAGATGTCTTAGATTCAGCTGACAGAATGTTCATTGCAACCAGTGTTGGCGGAAATTCCTCGGGTGCATCAGTTTTCTATGCACGTGATGGTGAGGATCTTGTATTTTTTACTTTTAATCCAACACGAAAAGCCGAACAAATTCGTTTAAATCCAAGAGTACATGTTGTGATATGGCCAAAAGGGCAAGAAGGTATTAAAGGCCTTCAAATTGATGGTGAGTGTTACAAAATAAAAGATGAACAAGAAAAAGAAAAAGCATATGAAATGGTTCTATCCACAACAGAAGCATTTAAGGAATATATGGAAGACGACTTTTTAAAAGATAATGATGTAGTCGGTTACTATCGAATCAAACCAACAACAATAAAATACGTAGATTTTTATCAAGAAGAGCAATTTGAGTGGAGGACATATCCTGCTAATAAAACTTCAGCAGTTAAATTTACTTTTAAACTAGCGTTGAAAAGAATTGGTTTGTGGCTACGAACTGTAAGAGCCCCCTTTCTTACTGCTACTATTGCGCCTATATTAATAGGTGCGTCAGTAGCTTGGAATGATCTTAAATCAGAAAATTTAAACAGTTCATGGTCATGGAATATGTTTTGGCTTGTTCTTGGTGGCGCATGTTTAGCTCAGATAGCAACAAATGCATCAAATGATTATTTTGATCATACTTCTAATGCAGATGAAATAAATAAAGTTGCAAGCCCTTTTAACGGTGGTAGTCGAGTAATTCAAGTTGGATTAATGACCCCCGGTCAAGTATTAATTACAGCACTTGTAAGTATCATTGGTACGATTGGAATAGGGTTGTACTTAAATCAACAAATTAGTGGATTTGTTTTCGGAAATACTCCCATTCTCTGGACTGGAATCATAGGGACTTTTTTAGCCCTTGGTTATACGGGTGATCCAATACGGCTGGGATACAAAGGTTTTGGTGAAATTGCTATAGCTTTGGGTTTTGGACCTGTGATGGTAATGGGAGCACATTATGTTCTTACTGCTCCGATACATGATAATAATCTTACTCAATGGAACTGGGTTGAAGCTCTAATTGCTTCACTACCAATTGCAGTACTAGTAATGTTAATAGTTTGGATAAATCAATTTCAAGATGCTCCATCAGATGCCGCAGTTGGTAAAAACACTTGGGTAGTAAGAACAGCAATTAATGATGGATGGATGAGACTTGAAAGGCCTCTCTCTCTTTACAAACAATTTATGGTTGAAGCTTTTGTATTAGTAGCATTGATAGGTATCTTAAGTTTATTCACTGATTATGGAACGATCTACGCATTTATAGCATTACTTCCCCTAGCAATAGTCTGGAAAGCTTTCAAAATGGCAGATGATTGGTTGGTTAAATGGAATAATCCTGAAGCCGATAGGCAGAAAGTTCCATATGAATTATTACTTGTTAATGTCTCAACTATCGGAATTCACTTTTTAACCGGAATATTGCTAGCTGTTGCTTACTTCATTTAATTGAACGAACCAGCAAATTTTTCAAATATTCACAAATTTTATGATTTTATAAATTCACTTGTAACACTTGGTTTTGATAAGTCTTGGAGAAAAGAAGCTTCTAAATATTTAATTCCTGGAAGTGTTCTTGATTTAGGAAGTGGAACGGGTGCGTCGTATCGAGACCTTATGAGTTTTGATGTAACCGCTCTTGATCCTGACACTCAAATGCTTTCATTAAATAAATTTAATAAGAAAGTTGTTGGAAAAAGTGAAGATTTACCTTTCAGCGATAATTCTTTTGATAATATTTTGTGTTGTTTTGTACTTAGGAATGTTGAAAATGTTCAAAGATCTTTTAATGAAGTAGAAAGGGTATTAAAACCAGGTGGAAAGTTTGTTCTACTAGATATGACAAGGCCTAAAAATACTCTATTAAAACAAATTCACAAAATTGGTACATATTTAGTATTACATTTAATTGGTATATTTACTTTAAATTTAAGCGAGTATAGATTTTTATATTTTTCATTAGACAAACTTCCTGCACCAGAGATACTTATTGAAGATATAACTTTAGAGCCAAAATTCTTAAAAAGAATTGGTCTTTTTGGATTTGTATATCTAGGTTTGTTTGAAAAAAGTTAGATCTTTTTATTGATTTGCTAATTGCACTAATTGGGCAAGTACTATTTCTTCTGGAATGTTTCCTGTTTGTCTTACAACTACATTTAAATCTTTATCAAGAAATACCCAATATGGAAATGCATTAATTCCATAGGCCGTTCCAATTTCTCTATTAAGGTCATATATTTGAGTTTCGCTCCACCCTTCATCTGATAACCATTTTTGTGGAGGGTAGTTTTCTCTGCCACGATCAATTGACGTTGCGATTGCAATGATTTCAACTCCATTTGGCACTCCAACAGTATTAATGAGATTTTGAATAACTGGAACTTCTGTTTGACAATAACCACACCAGTGAGCAAGAAATAATAAAGCTTTTGCATTACCATTCTTATCTAAACTTACAATCTCAGAATTTTCGTTTGGTGCTGAAAATAAAGGAGCTGGAAGTCCAGAAGCTATGTCCATGTCATTTTGTCCAGCAAATTCAGGAAGTGCATCACCAGAAATAGTCACTTCTCCCTCAGGTAATCCTGCATCAAGTGGTTCTGAACTTAGCGTGACACCAATAGCTACCGCTAACCCTATAACAAGAACAATAACGCCTGCAATGATAAAATTTTTATTCAACAACTTCCTTTCTTGCAAAATCATAATACAGCAATGCAACAAATATGGTTAAAAATCCAGTGCCTGCCATTACAGGTATGCTTATAAAACCGAAAATATTTACATATTTTAAATCACATGGAACATCTATCGCACATGATCCGCCACCACCACCACCGTTTTGAAGAAAAATATGATAAGCACTTGTTAGTACTCCAAAAATACTTAGATATCCAATACGAAAAAAAGGTCTTTTAAATATTGATACTATTAATCCAATAGCAATTGGATACATT
The DNA here is from genome assembly GCA_902571385.1 of uncultured Candidatus Actinomarina sp. Classification (GTDB taxonomy): domain Bacteria; phylum Actinomycetota; class Acidimicrobiia; order Actinomarinales; family Actinomarinaceae; genus Actinomarina. Next base: position 178,937 of record CACGBK010000002.1, on the reverse strand, counting down.
AAGTATCTTTGATACCAACAAAATCTACACGGAATGAATCCAACCACTTCTGAGTAAACAATACTTCCGATAGAGGAGAAAAGTGCGACAGAAATTGCAAAGTTTAAGAATTGATCAGTAATAAGTTTACCAAATGTTTTTTTTGAAAAATAAAGATAAAGTATTGCGGCTGATGATATCCATGCAACAAACGTAAGAAAACCAAAAAAAGTATTCAACAAAATTGTCAGATTCATTAAATCCATATTGAGATTTTACCCCAAAAAAAATGATAGGCGACATTTGCCGCCTATCATTAAAATTTTGTTAGAAAAAGTTACGAAACTTTTTCTCCTGACTGAACTCGTGCCATTTGTAGAACTAATACACCAAGACCAACTTTGTTAATTATGTCGGCAATTGTGTATAGAACTTCACGAATAGCATCGAAGTCTCCAACTACAGGTGCAATATATCCTAACGGATAGATTATCCAACCTACAAGGATCAAATTCTTAATGTTTTCAAAAGCTACTGCTTGATCACCTTTAAGACCTTCTCCTTCAGCTTGAAGATTTCTCATTAGCCAGACGTAAGTTGCCATAGCAATTACAAATCCTGTCCAATATTCGTTGCTTCCTGCGGCTGATGTTTCACCGTAGTATCCTGCACCAATCATTACTGTTGCTGCAATTCCCCAGTTACGGACTGCCTCATTATATGCGGCACCCTTTCTTGTAACGGCTAGGACCTCTACGAACATCAAAGGAACAGTTAAGACCCAGTCAACGTATCTTAACCCTGTATCATATGATCCACTTTCCCAAGATGCTCCCATCTTCTGATAGTGATACCATGCGATACCACAGACAAGTGCTGAAATATATACACCACGTCTATGTTCTGGTTTTACCTCTCTTGATGAAGCAAGTAGAAATACTGTTCCTGCGAGCATTCCCACGGTTGCTACCATGAAGAGACGATATGTTAGTTCTTCCATTTAGAAGTACTCCTTTTTTTATTTATTGTGAAACGTTCACATCACAAATGTACCATCCTTGTGCAATAATTTAAAATTTAAAAAAAATTTTTAAATTTTTTTGTAACTTTATTTATGAAAAATAGTAATTAGAGGCTTATATTTTCATTCCATTTTTCTAAATAAGGCTTTAGGTTAAACTTAGTTGCTGTTGATTTTGAAGTCATATATCGAATTTTCCCATATATTGGTCTTTCTGGACCCCATGCTCTGTCATATCTCCCCAGAATCCAAAATACACCAGAATAAGAATTTGGATCTCTTCCATCAAGAGCAAATCGATCATTTAGATCAATTAAATAAGAAAGTGCGATTTGAGGATTAGGAGTCCACTCAAGAATTTTCTTTCCCCACAACATTCTTAAATAATTATGAATCCTTCCCTCAATTCTCAATTGATTTTGTGCTGCATTCCAAATTTCATCATGAGTTTGAGCGTTTGTAAGTTCAGATAATTCGTAGACGTATTCTCTTTCATCATTCGTGTGTTCATCTAATGTTTTTATTGCCCATTCAGGAAGTGACTGGTATTGATCATAATTAGCACGTTTTACACATGTATGGTACCCAAGCTCTCGCCATGTAATTAACTCATCAAAGAAACTTTCCAGATTTGATGAGCCACCCCACCAACCTTCTCTTCTACCAACAAAATTAGGATCAATATTTTCTACTGACCATGACTCGTTACTTATTATTTTTTCAAATACTTCAAAAGTCGAGATGTGTCCAAAATGAAAATATGGGGACAGTTGACTGCTGGCATCTTCTGATGGATGACTTCTTCTCTTAGCATAATCATTGAAACCTTTTTTTGTAAAATAATCTAATCTTGATTTTGCTGCATCATAACCACCAACTATTTCACTTACTTCGACAGATTTATCGACACTTAAGTTGTCTAGAAATTTCTGAACGTTTATATCATTAAAATCTTGTAAGTTATATTTTTTTATCAAGGATTCCAATATTTTGTAATCAAATTGAATATTTAAATAATCCAGAGGGTTTTCAACAGGAAATTCAACTAGAAAGTCTTCAATATTTTTATGCATAAACCTTCTAAAATCATGGGCGCGAACATATTCTTTTTCTGCAATCCTAATTGGCAATATTCCATTTGAATCTACAAGTTCATATGTTGTTTTAATATTGCCTTTTGCTTCAGCAGTCATTTGAGGAACAAAATAGGTTGGGTAATCATCTGTGATTACAACAGCAGCATCCTTCGATAATTCAAATAACAGTTTATCTCCAACTCCTTTAGATTCCTCAACATATGGAAAATAAAAAGCTTTAGAATCTTTAATTTGTTTTTGGATGTCTCTCATACCCTCGATTGCAAATTTATGAAATCTTATACTTGCCATTGGATAGTCAATAGATATTGGTTCGAAGATAAGTAGAGGTTTTGATAATTTATTAGCCCATTCAATAGCGCGCTGAAGTGAAAAATTATAATTTACCCTTTTAAAAGCAATCATCCAATATAAAACATAAGGAGCATCCATATTTGGTTGCGCATCATTTAATGTAGTAATTCTTGTTATTGGAACTTCAAGCATAGAAATATTATAAGATTGAATTCATTTTTAAATTAAAAAATATATGGTTAAAATTACCCCTATATGGGAGCTATTGATATCAAATCAGCTGGGAAAATATACCCAAATGGTACTAGAGCTTTAGATGATGTAAGTATAACTATTAATGATGGTGAGTTTGTAGTACTTGTAGGACCTTCAGGATGTGGAAAGACTACATTACTTCGAATGGTTGCTGGTTTGGAAGACATAACTGAAGGTGAAATTGCTATTGGCGATAAAACTGTTAATGAAGTTGCACCAAAAGATCGTGATATAGCAATGGTTTTCCAAAATTATGCTTTGTATCCCCACATGTCAGTTTTTGACAACATGGCTTTTTCTTTAAAACTTAGAAAATTACCAAAAAATGAAATTGAGAAAAAAGTCAAAGATGCAGCAAGAACTTTGGAGATTAGTGAGCTATTAGATAGAAAGCCAAAAGCTCTATCAGGCGGGCAAAGACAGAGAGTTGCAATGGGACGGGCAATTGTAAGAAATCCACAAGCATTTTTGATGGACGAACCTCTTTCTAATTTAGATGCAAAATTAAGAGTTCAGATGAGAGCTGAGTTGGGTCAACTTCATACACAGCTTCAAACAACTACTCTTTATGTTACTCATGACCAAGTAGAAGCCATGACAATGGGTGATAGAGTAGCAGTGATAAGAAAGGGTGAGCTTCAACAAATAGATACACCAAGAGAAATTTATTCAAATCCAAAAAATATATTTGTAGCTGGTTTTATAGGAAGCCCCTCAATGAATTTTGTTTATACCAAAATTAAATCAAATAAGGATGCAGTCGAATTAATTTTTGGAGATAATCAAATAACATATCGAGATCAAAAAAAGGAAAAATTAAAGTCTTTTGAAAATAAAGAAATAGTGCTCGGTATAAGACCAGAAGCTTTTGAAGATGGGCACTTTGCAAACGAGTCTGAATATTCAGAAAGTATAAAAGTTAAAGTATCTTTACTAGAACAATTAGGATCTGATTCGTATGTTCACTTTTACAAGAACATAAAACCTGTTCAAACTGAAGCAATTGAAGAAATACTAGCCGATGAGGGTGAAGATATCACTGTATTAGGAAACGATACTAAATTTATAGCGAGAATTAATCCTAACTCAACAGTAACTGAAGGTGAAGAAATTCAACTAAAGATTAATCCCTCAAAACTTCATTTTTTTGATCCTGAATCAGGAGATGTAATCTAAAAATCAATACTGACTCTCTAGTTCTTGACTAATAGAGTTTATTACTAAATTTCCAAATGAAATATAATTTTTCAGTGCAGTCAAAAGATGATCAGCACCAATCCTACGCTCCATTAGTTCAGATGCATCATACCTAAACAAATCTTCATTTAGTGCATTGCGTATTAGAGTTGTTTCTTTTAAAAGCAATGGGTTTTTTATTTTATCGATATTCGAATTTCTATTGGCAGAAATAAACATTGAGTCAGCATGTGAAGTCCAGTTTTGACCAAACCCATTACTTGTTAATGAATTAAAAGCTTTAATGGAATCCTCAGAAGAATTTAAGATCACAAGAGAGTCCCCAAGTCCAACCATTGCATTTTTATTCTCTACAGACGGAAATTTAAAAAAATCATAATCGTTTCCATATTCTTTATCAGATGGGAAATACATATTTGCAAAATGTCCAGACCAGCTAAAGACACATGTATTATTACTATCGACTAGATTACGAGAATTGTTTCTAAATTCCTTATTGATTATTCTATTTTTTCCACCGTATACAGCATTGTCAATAAAGATTATCTCTCCAATACTCAAAATTGATGATTTTATATCATTATTTTTTGGGGTTATTTTTTGTTGAGACCACTGATCGTAAACGTTTGGACCATAATTATGCAAAATTATATCCTCTAGCCAATTTGATGCTATCCAGCCAGTAGAGGCACCGCTCTCAATATCCATACACCACAAAGGCTTCCCATTTGATACGTTCTCTTTTGTAAACAACACAATGTCTTCATAACTATCGAATTTTGGAGCTCCTATTTTTTGATATTTTTCTACGTCATACCAAATAAGTGAGTTTGGAATTAGTCTAAACAAGACACCATACATATTTTTATCTTGATCAGATGTTGTAATATTTTGTAGGTGGTCAGAGTAATTTTTATCAATTATTTCTTTTTCTAAAGCAATTGTGATTGGATAAACGAGACCTCTTTCCCCAAGATTAACTACACCCTGTGGATTAGGAATTATCGCAAGATCAAAATCTTCAATGTTGTTGCCTTCAATTATCTCTGACTCAATATCTGAAAAGGGAACATACCTAATCTTTACATTTAAATCTCTAGAAATTAGATCTAGCTCCTCTTCAAAATAATCTATCTGTGGAAAATACGGACCAGCTATAGCAATTTCTTTTGGACTGTAAGCCAAATATGAAAAAACTGAGGTTAGAAGGATGAATATTGGAATAAATAACTTTTTGTTCTTCAGTTCCATAAATGTGCCGCTCCTCTAACACCACTGGAAGATCCATGAGTTGCACTCACAATTGGTGTAAGAAAAAAATTGGATGCTATATAGGGTATTATTCTTTTTGGTACTTCATCATAAATACCATCAATTTCAGACATACCACCGCCACAGACGATAATATCTGGATCTAGTATGTTTACAAACGTACTAAATGATCTGGCAATTCTTTCAAAGTAAACATCCATCACTTCTTCTGCAACTAAATCATTTTTTTTATAAAGAGAAACTATTTCTCTAGATGAAATTTTTGATTTTGTTATGTGCTCATAATAATTTTCTAAGCCAGGGCCAGATAAAAACACCTCTACTGCTCCAATTCTTCCACAATGTCTTTTTACACTTTTTTCATACTCATCCATTGGTCCAGGGATAGGATTTTGACCCCACTCTCCGGTAAGTTTGTTTGGTCCAACTATTATTTTTTTATCATAGGAATAACCAGCGCCTACCCCAGTACCAAGAATTACTGCAAAAACACTCTTGTAATCTTTGCCTGCTCCATCCACAGCCTCTGATAATGCTAAACAATCAGCATCATTGGCAATCTTAATTTCATATCCAAGCTTTTTTTCAATATCTGATTTTACTGGCATGCCTTCAAGAGCTTTAGTGTTTGATACTTGAACAAGATTTGTTTCTGGATGTATAGACCCTGGCATGCCAATTCCGACTGTATAGTTTGATGACTTACTTGCAAGATTATTTATAACTTCAACTACTGTTGAAAGAATCGCTTCATAATCATCTTTAGGAGAATCTAATCGAATACGACGTATTTCTTCTCCAGTATCTGAATCGATAACAACTCCCTCAATTTTGGTTCCGCCCCAATCGATTCCAATTTTCATTTATCTACTCAGTTCAAAATATATACTATATTTTTCTATATTACTATTTCCAATTTCTTCTATAACATTAAAGTTATTTTGCTTCCAAACATATGGAGCATCTGGGTATTCTTCTGCATAATCTGTTGCAACACCAACTAAATACTTATTTTGTTGTAAAGTTGTGACCTCAAAGTAACGAAGATAATAAAAATAATTTTGGCAACCATCATCTTCTAGTAGCTGATGGTCGCCAATAATATCATTTTTATAGTTGTTAGAAGCGTTTAAGTAAATAGTAAATTCTCCAGGTCCAAAATTTTCCCATGCGGGACCTATGCAAACACCAGCAAAGTCACTGTCATAATCATCTCTGAATTTCATATCAAAAACTAATTTGTAATTTTCAATTCCCATATTGTTTTGTGGAAATGATTGAATAGTCACTTTAGATTTTAAATTTGATAGTCTCTCTATTTTTATGGATAAGTTTGCGTTTATAATATCCATGTTATTTTTGGACTCAATTGTATATGAATACGATGAAATACTTGAACAAAAGATTAATAATGCAAAAAGTGAAAGCTTGTAGGGTTTCAACCCTTTACTGCCCCTCCAATTAATCCCCTAATAAAAAATCTTTGAAGACTAAAAAAGACAATCAGTGGAACTACCATTGAAACAACAGCGCCGGCCGTTCTCAAATGCCAAGCCTCACCGTAATTTCCGACTGTTAGTTGAGCAACATGAGAAGTGATGACCTGATTTCTTGGATTTATTCCCAAAAAGACATTTGCTACAAGAAAATCATTGTATACCCATAAAAACTGAAAAGTAGCAAAAGCTGCAACACCAGCAAACGATAGAGGTAGTGCTAAACGATAGAACGTGGTGAGATGAGATGCGCCATCAATTTTTGCAGATTCAATCACACTTCTTGGAAGTCCCATCATGAAATCTCTCAATAGGAAAGTAGCAAGTGGCAAACCAAACCCAGTATGAGCAAACCATACTGAAACAAATGTCCCCGTTATCTTTAGCTCAGGAATAATCGGTAATCCAAATAAAATAGCACCTTTATTCATAATGCTTACTAGGGGAATTAAAGACATTTGTAAAGGTACGATCATCATGGCAATAACAAACAAAAAGGCTAAATCTTTTCCTTTAAAGTCTATAAATGCAAATGCATAAGCTGCAAAAGCTGCAATAGTTATCGGAATAATAGTTGAAGGTATAACCACTGCAAAAGAGTTAAAAAAGGATCTAGATAAATCCTCTGCAAACAAAATTTCAGTGTAATTTTCAAAAGTAAATTCTGTAAAGATTTGACCGCTAAAAATCGAAGTCCACCAGGCAGCTTGTTTTATGGCATCTGGTTCTCTAAATGAACTGAGTAAAAAGCCAATGTATGGAAACATCCAAGTTAATGATATTGATATTAAGATTAGTTTGCTTATAGGCTTGTCATACCATTTTTGAGTGTAATTCATAGAGCTTCATCTTCCTTATTTCTAAATACATTCAAAACTATTATCGGCACTACAGAAATAAAAATCAAGATTGATACCGTTGATGCCCTTCCAAAGTGGAGAAATTTTGAAAATTCATCCATCATTTTTACCGCAAGAAGATTTGTTTCAAAATCTCCTCTGGTAGTAACAAAGACTATATCATAAGCTTTAAGAACGGTAACAGTCAAGTATGTTGCTACTACAACTATGGTGGATTTTACATAAGGCATGATAACTGAGAGAAATATTCTAGCTTCTGATGCACCATCTATCCTTCCAGCTTCTGTTATCTCTGTAGGGACTGCCTTTATCGCTGCGGAGAAAACAATCATTGCAAAGCCTGTATACATCCACACCATTATGATCATCAATAAAATTGTATTTAAAGGAAAATTTACTAACCAACTAAAAAAACTATCATCAGGTGTAACATTTTCGAAAGAAGTAAATTTAGTTAAATCCCTTTGCTGTAGCCATCCTATTGGTTGGGTGCAACCATCATTTACGTAATCAATTTTTCTACCATTTTCGATGATATTATTTTTACAGGGATTGCCCATGTCATCATTACCTCCTGTAACTCTTAAACCATTTAAAAAACCTATTTGTGTCAATGGTGGTGGACGATAAGCATAAATAAATTTAAATATTGCGCTAGAACCAACACCAGAAATTGCCATTGGTAAAAAAATTATTGATTTAAAAACTGCTTCTCCTTTTTGGAGTTTATCCGATACATAAGCAACGATTAAACCAATCATTATTGCAAGAGTCACAACACCAACAAGCCAGATAAACTGATTTCTGATTGTAATTTGCATTATCTTATCAGAAAATGCCCATACATAATTATCTAAACCGACACTATTTTCACCCCATTTATCACGAAAACTTAAATATATTGTTCTAATTGCTGGATAAAAGAGAAAAAGACCTAATAAAAAAATAGCGGGACCAACAAACATAGCTCCGTATAAACCCTCTTGATAGCTTTTAGGAGCATAAGATATAATTTTGTTCATACCTGCATATAGGAAAAATATAAACGATGAACCAATTGTGATAGCTAAAAATATTAGTAATGCACGAGGAATTCTATTTGTTATCTCTCTAAACAATATAGCTTGTGATAAAAACCAAATCATAGGAAAAACTGAAAAGGCAATAATTCTTACTCCAAAACTTAATAACTTATTTGAATCACTCTTAATTGACATTTCTATAATTCTACCATCCAATAACTTAGTAAAACAAAGCCACTCCAAAAGGAGTGGCTTAGTTTTAATTTTTTAGCTTTTTACGGCCAAGATTTTTCGATGGTATCAAGAGCTGTATCGATGTAGCCTGGACCTTGAACGGCCAATTCTGTCATCTCACTCCAGAAACTTCCACTGCCAACTTCCGGTGGCATATTGTCAGAACCATCAAATCTGAAAACGTTAGCCGCAAGAGCAGCTTTTAAGAAATCAGCTTGTTTTTGAGTTGTAGGACTCCAATATTTTGAAGTATCAAACCCAATATGAGCACTAATTCTTGTAGAACCTGTTCCTGCAACATCTGATGCAATGGCATCAAAATAATTTTCAGACAGCATGAAGTCAACTACTGCTTGAGTAGCTTCATCATTTACAAGAACTGCCCACATATCTCCAGCACCTAATACTGTGTCAGATGGGACTTCCATGTCAGGAAATGGAAAGAAAGTTGTTTCTGTTCCTAATCCTTCTTTAGCATCCTCTGGCCAAAAACCAGGTATAAATGATGCTTGTCTGTGCATAAAGCAACCAGGATTACCATTACCATCTCTCTCAAACATTGGATTTTGAGCATCTCCAAAGAATGTAGAAACAATAGCATCGCTACCACCAACTACATATCCGTCAGTATGCATAATTTGACTTAAGTAAGTCGCAGCATTCTTAACAATTGGATCGTTAAATGGAATTTCATGGTTTACCCATTGATCATAAGATGTGGTTCCATTACCGGTACGAAGCATAATATCTTCCATCCAGTCAGTAGCTAACCAACCTGTTGCACCATTGGAATACATTCCAAAACAAAATGGTGTCATTCCTTCTGCAACAATTTGATCTGCTAATGCAATCATCTCATCCCATGTATCAGGTATAGCATAACCTCTGCTATCAAATTCAGCTGGTTGGTACCAAACGATACTCTTCAAGTTAACAGCATGTGCTCCACCATATGGAACACCATCAACTTCACCTAATCCTACAAGATATGGTGAAAAGTTAGATCTGTACTCTTCTAAATCGACTCCTAAATCTTCTAATGGAATCAAATTTCCAGCTTCAGCTTGTGCTCTAACCGTTCCCGGTTGAGGCCAGAGGGCTATATTTGGTGGATTACCAGCTTCAATTTGAGCTAATAGTTCAGACTCAAAGTTTTCTGATCCGACATAAGTAACAATAATTCCTGTATCCTCAGTGAATTGATCAAATGAAGACTGAATTGCTTGTCCGTCTGGACCATCAGTAGCTGGAGCTCCAAAATAAATTACTTCTTGTCCTTCCAAGCTGTTACCACAGGCAACAGCAACCATTGAAAGAATAAGAAGCAGTCCTATTAAAGACTTTCTCATTATTTATCTCCCTTTTATACGTACGTATGCTAAAAATCGGATAATTTTTAGCCACTGTTTAGAATATTAAAAATGATCATAATTTCTATGTTTTTATTGAAACTTTTTTAATTTGAGTTGATTTTTTTATACATTTATGTATGAAAGTGCCCGAGGGGGGACTCGAACCCCCACATCCTTTCGAATAACGGATTTTAAGTCCGTCGCGTCTACCAATTCCGCCACCCGGGCTACCAAAACTAAAAATATTTTAGGATGAGTCCTTCTAAAATATCACTTTTTGAAACTTTTAGTTGATTAATTTCATATTTTTTTAGTAGGTTTATAACTAGCAAAAGTCCGGAAGTTATTGTTACTGCTCGTTTTGGATCAAGACTTGGATAAGAATGAATAATTTGTGGAATTGTTTGAAATTTTAAATTTTTGTAAAGATGATTTATTGATTCATAAGATATGTTAGTTCTATCAATTTCATCCTCATTGTATTTCTTTTGTTTTAAATACATTGAAGCAATCGAAGTGAAAGTGCCTGATACACCTATAAAATTTCTATTCAAAAAATCACCGCCAGAAAATATTTTGTTAATAAATCTAATTGCATTTTCTTCATCAAATCCTGAGATGGGGTTTTGATTTAAAAAGTTTTCATTCATCATTACCACGCCTATTTCTTTTGAATCAACATTGACTCTTTTATCAATGTCATAGATTAATTCAGTGCTCTGACCACCAATATCAACAATGAGATAATTTTCTAAATCTTCAAGTGAAGATTGTACACCAATTCCTGTAAGGTAGCCTTCCTCTTCTCCAGAAATTACTTTCAAATCTAAATTAAATTTGCTTTTCACATCAGCAATAATTTCATCAGAATTTCGAGAATTTCTTAATGATGCTGTTCCAATACAATAAACTTCTTCAACATTATTATTCTCAATTATTTTCAAGTATTTTCTTAAAACTTTATAAAATCTTCTTTTTGAGTCATCACCAATTTTGTTTGTTTTTATTAAATTTTCACTTAATTTAGTAACCTCATGTTGTTTTAAAAGATTCTCCAATCTCCCATTTTCAACATTTGAAATAAGCAATCTTGTAGAGTTTGAGCCACAATCAATTGCTGCAACTCTTACCATTCAATTCGCCATTTATCATTTCTAGAACCATCGATTACGCAAGGTTCATTACAATTGCATCCTCCTACGCTTTCAAGAACGACCTTCCCTATAACATTTTCTCCACTAACTAATTCGTCTGCAAGATGTGAATGTAAACATTTTATTGACTTTGTTGTCCCTCCAACTCCTCCAATAGGCGAAACTGTATTCGAAAGACTTTTGTATTTTTTATTTCTTTCGCTTTCATAAGATTTCTGTCTTTTACGCCATAATTTATTAAGTTTTTTATTATTTACTAATTGGTTATCAAGATCTTTAACCATCCCATTTGACTCTAATGTACTTACTTTTTTGACATACATAGGACATGTAAGCCAATACATAGTTGGAAATGGAGTGCCGTCATCTAAATTTTTTGGAACATCAACAACAACCGGTAAGTCAAAATGACATTTCACAACTACATCAATATTGCTTCTTATTTTTCTATCTAACTGAATTTCTACAGTTTGTTTTTCATTAGTCACTGTTTGTACCGACAATGAACTCTACAACAAACTCTAGAAGGCCCTTGTTTCTCTCACGTTGAAGAGTTTCTTCAAGAGGTGTAACAGGTTCTGGGACTTTAAAACGATATATGTTTTCTCCAGGTAGTCCATACCCATGTTGGCGAAGAATTATATCCAATTTTTCTGGATCTTCAAGATCGTCTATTTTTTCTTGAATAAAGTTGATTTCGCTTCTTAGCTCATTAGCTTTTTGAATACGGCTCTCTAGTTGTGATTCTAAAGATTGATAATCTTTAAAGCTCAATTCCCATGTATCAAAAATAAAGAAAACAAAAATAAATGATGTAATTAAAAATATAACTTTGGGAAATAAATTTTGTCTTAACATATTTATTTCCCCAAATTATCGGTATTGAACGAATCAAAACCAATGACCTCACCTATACGAAGTAACTCATTATATTTTGCAGTTCTTTCAGATCGTGCAGGAGCACCTGTCTTAATTTGACCACTTGATGTGCCTACACATAGATGGCTTATAAAAGTATCTTCTGTTTCTCCTGATCTATGTGATACTAGAGAGCTATAATTATTTTTTTCTGCAAGCTTCATCGTGTCTATAGTTTCAGTAACACTTCCTACTTGGTTTACCTTTACGAGAATTGAATTAGCACATGCATCATCAATTCCTTTTTGGAGAATTTTTTCCTGAGTCACAAATAAATCGTCTCCGACAAGTTGAATTTTTTCTCCAAGTTTCTCAGTAAGATATTTCCAACCTTCCCAATCATCTTCGCCTAATCCATCTTCGATGGAAAGAATTGGATAATTCTGAGTTAGATTAATTAAATAATCAGACATCTCAATATTGTTAAACTTTTCACCTTCAATGTTGTAAACATTATTTTCATAAAATTCTGAGGAAGCAACATCTAGTGCAAGTGAAACATTTTTACCTGGTGCATAGCCTGCTTCTGAAATTGAAAACATTATTTCATCTAAAATTTCTGTTGAAGATTTAAAATTGGGAGCAAATCCTCCCTCGTCACCAACATTTGTTGCTAATTTATTTTCTTTAAGCCTTTTTTTTAGAATATGATAAATTTCAACACCTGCCCTGAGTGACCTATCAAAAGTGTCAAATCCAAACGGAACAATCATAAATTCTTGTATATCAACAGAATTGTCAGCATGAGCGCCACCATTAAGAATATTCATAAACGGTACTGGTAAAGATGGCGAGTTGTAAATATTTGGAAAAAGTTCAAATGCTTGTTTTTTTTGTAAGTTTGCATTTGCTTTAAAAGCAGCCATTGACACTCCTAAGATTGCATTTGCACCCAAATTGTTTTTATTTTCTGTTCCGTCTAATTGAATCAACTTCTTATCAATAGCTTCTTGGTCAGTAATATCTAAACCTATTAACTCTTTTGCAATAATTGTTTCTACGTTTTCAATTGCTTGATTTACGCCTTTTCCACTGTAAGCATCATCGTTATCTCTAAGTTCATGGGCTTCAAGTGCGCCCGTAGATGCACCTGATGGAACTGCTGCGCGTCCGAATATTTCGTCGTTTAAGTATATTTCAACTTCAATTGTTGGATTTGCTCTGGAATCTAAGATATGTCGAGCTTTTATAGTTTTTATTATATTATTCATAACCCTGTTATTAAAAATCTAACAGAAAAAATGATCTTTACTAATCTATTTGATTTTTCTTTGCCAGAGACCAAAGCTCATTTATATCAGAATTTTCATTTAGATTGTCCTCAACATACTTTGCACGACCAATAAAGGTTTGGATTGACTTTTTTAGCTGAATTTCTGGATCAGCTTCTAAAAATCTTGATACGTTAATTAAGGAAAAATATACATCACCTAGTTCAGATTTTTTTTCTTCAGGAGTTTTGGCTTCTTTTAATTCATTAATTTCAGAAATTAAGTCAGCTAAAGCTTCATCATAATTTTTATAACTTAAATTAATTGTTTTTGCTTTTCGTTGAACTTTGAAAGCAGTATTCACTGGAGGTAAATTAGTATTAATATCATCAAAAATTGAACTGTTATTCTCTTTTTTTATTTCTTCCCATTGTTTCTCAACCTCGTCAGATGATTTTAAGTTTTTGTTTTCAAATACATGAGGGTGTCTTTTTATCAATTTTTTTTGTAATGAATTTATAACTTCAATAATGGAAAAATAATTTTTCTCTGATGCTATTTCAGCATGAAGTAATATCTGTAGAAGCAAATCTCCTAGTTCATCTTTAAATTCATCAAAGGTTTTTTTTGAATCATCTAGTCTTGCTAATACATCTAGTAGTTCATATGATTCCTCTATCAAATGCTTTGCGAGGCTTTCATGAGTTTGTTCTTTATCCCATGGACAATCTTTTCTTAGTTGAGAAACAATATCTAACAAATTATCAAATTCATTCATGCGATTTTACATTTATATTGGCTAAGTTTTCTTTATTAAGCCATGAAATAGTTTTTGAAATGAATTCATCAACTGTTGTATATTCAAGACCTAATTCTCTATTTGCTTTTGATCCATCATAAAGATGTCCATGTGTCAAAACTTTAATTGTTTCACCACAAATAATTCCTCCAAGAGAAGAAAATTTACCAAAGATATCAAAAACAGGACCCAAGCCGCCTAAAAATATTTTTGGAATATATATTGGAGAGCCTTTCCAAGTTGTAAGATTTCTTAAGTGGTCAATTAAAGTTTCAACATTTAATCGAAAACTATTTAAAACATACTTTTCATTGTTTTTGCCTTTAATTAATCCTAGGTAATGACCTTCTGTGCAATCCTGTATATCAACTACGGAAACAGAGCTTTTTATAAGAGGAGGAAATTTTTTATTTAAGGTAGATATCAATAATTTTGCTGTTCCAGATATTCTTCCAGGTCCTTGAACTGATGAGGGATTAATTGATACAAATTCAAAGTTTTTATTGAATGCAAAAGCTACTTGTTCTGCAAGAAATTTTGATTCTTCATAATCACTTAAGAATGAACCTCTATGATCTGATTTCTCATTTCCAATTTTTCCTTTTTGCTCACCAAGTGTTACTGCCGAAGATGTGTAAATAAATTTTTTAATTTGTAAATTATTTCCAAGTTCTAACATTTTCTTTGTTCCTTCAATATTTGTTTTATGCATTGAAGACGGATCTTTTTGACATTTTTGATTTGCTCCAGCTACATGAAATATTGCATCAATCGATTTATCTTTAAGTTGAGAATAAATATTTTCACTAAAGAGATCTCCGTTTACAACCTCACCTTTATTGGTTCTTATAAAATCCTCATTTTTAGTATTTCTTAACAAAGCAAAAACATTATGACCTTGATTTATTAATTTGAGGAAAATGGGCTTACCAACAACTCCGGTAGATCCCGTTATGAAAATATTTTTAAATTTCATTCTTTGATTGAAAATAAGATACTACATATTGGTATGCAGAGATGTATGAAAATATAAGTGCATGCATGACGAATAATTCTGCAATAGTCAGGCTAAATATCGTAAATGAAAAATCTATCATTACAAAACCGATAGCCCAAAATTGTAAACTAGCTTTTGCTTTTCCAAATCTACTCGGAGGAATCATTATTCCGTCATTTCCTGCCAAACCACGAAGGCCCATAATCAAGAATTCCCTAGCAATTAGTAATACAGTTATCCAAATACTTACTCTGCCAATAATTGAGAATCCAGCAAATACGAAAGTTACAAAAATTTTATCAGCAATAGTATCTAAGAATGCACCTAACTTACTACTTACGTCCCACTTTCTTGCAAGATAACCATCAAAATAATCTGACCATGCTGCAATAAAAGCAAGTATTGCAGGATATAACATTAGTCCTGCATCAGAGCCATCATCTAGTATTAGAAATAATAAAACTGGAGAAGATAAAAGCCTAAACCATGCGAGTAAATCAGGTAATTTATTTTTCATTAGACCACATCAATAATTCTTCTTTCAGATGCTTTCTTTATTGCAAATTCTTTGTCCTTAAAAAATAAATCAATGATCTCCATGCTGTCCTCAATTATAAACTCAACTTCCTCGGTCTGATCATTATTAAATTTTGACAATACATAAACTGCTGGATCTTGACTTGTGGGTGGTCTTCCCAAACCAATTTTTAATCTCCAATAATCATTAGTTCCAAGAGCACTATCTAAAGACTTAATGCCATTATGGCCTCCATCTGAAATACCTTTTTTTAAACGAAATCTACCAAATGTTAAATCAATATCATCATGTATTACCAAAAGATTAAAGTCTTTAATGTTTTCGCCAATTAAAAAGGATTTGAGGCCCTGTCCTGAATTATTCATAGACGTCATTGGAATAACTAATAATATTTCCTGATTCATGATTTCGAACTTTCCAAATTGGAACTGGCCTGAATTATCTAAATTTATTTTACAGTTATTTTTTTGACTGTACGAAAAAAGAATGTCTGCACCAATATTGTGACGAGTATGGATATATTTTGGTTGAGGATTCCAAAGGCCAACTAAAATAGTTTTTGGTTTATTCGCCACTTTCCTCTGCTGATTCAGTATCTTCTGAAGCAACTTCTCCAGAATCCTCATCTCCTTCACCAGCCTCTTCTTCACCTTCTTCTCCTTCAAGGCCTTCTTCCAAGACTTCCTCTTCTTCAACAGCAGCTCTTGGAATAGTTATTGTCACGAGTATAGATTCATCATCTTTAGAAGTAAGCTTTACGCCTTCAGGCAAGTCTATATCTGTTGCAGTAACATTATCACCAACATTTAGATCGGATATATCAATGTCTATAGATGAGGGAATACTTGTAGGAAGTGCAGTAATTGATATTGTGTTGTTAACAGTTTGTACAACTCCACCTTCTTCTTTTACACCAAGAGGTGTGCCAAGAAAATTAACTTGAACATCAGCTTCAACAGTTTGTGACAGATCAATTCTTATTAAATCAACATGTACGATTTCATCTTTATATGCATGACGCTGTATTTCTCTTGCTAGAGCTGGAATGCTGTCTTTACCAACATTTACATTTAAAATTACGTTAGACCCAGCTTCTGTCTTTAATGCATTATTGAATTCTCTTGCATTTATCAGTAATGACTCAGGTTCTGAACCTAAGCCATACATAACAGCAGGTATGAAACCTGTTGATCGTAATCTTCTTGATTCAGCCGAACCTGTTTTACCTCTATTTGTAGCTTCTAATGTTATTTCCATAATTTCCTTACGAAGTATATAGATTATTAGGATTTAATAATTAATTAAAGTCTTTATTTATCCTTTTTCATTTACTTTCTTTGCTGATGAAACAGCGTATGCAAGAGTAATAAGAGCAAATATTCCACCGACTATTAATCCAGGTAAAATCACATTAAAAACCCATCCTTCTATCAAGATTCCTCTGATTGCTTCTATAACGTATGTAGTTGGGTTAAATGCCGCTGCAGTAGACAACCATCCTTTTAACGCCTCTCTTGGAACAAAAGTTGGAGCTATAAACAAGGCTGGAAAAAAGAAAAAAGAAGCAGCCTGAGCCCCTTGAGATGATCCTGATTTTACACTTGCAGCAACAGAATAACCTGCGAATCCAAGTCCCCACAAAAAACCAAAACCAAGTACAGCTAGATAGCCACTAAAGCCCGTTGCAGGATCTGCCCCAATAAAACTTCCTATAAGAAGAATTAGACTTGCTTGAATTAATACTCTGATTGCACCTATGACCATGGGAGCAAGTATTATTGACCATTTAGAAATTGGCATTCCCTGATATCTCTTAAAAACTCCCGATTCAATATCTTCAATAATATAGAACCCCGAAGCGGAACCACTTAAAGATGCAGAAACAATTGATACGGGAAGTATGAAGTTTACAAAATTTCCTTGAGCAAAATCCAAAGAAGTTCCTATAGCGCTAGCTCCAAATACTCTTCCTAAAGCTCCGTCATATATAAAAAGAAAGAAGGCAGAAATAATTAAATTTGGAAGCTCACTTAGAGGACGCCTAACGACTCTCAGAAGTAATCTTTTTGTTAATATTCCCAATTGGGTAAAAAATGGAGCTTGGTGATCAGACATTTATCTTCTAATTCTCCTTCCTCTTTTTTCATAGTTAGATTTCTT
The DNA here is from genome assembly GCA_902571385.1 of uncultured Candidatus Actinomarina sp. GTDB lineage: Bacteria > Actinomycetota > Acidimicrobiia > Actinomarinales > Actinomarinaceae > Actinomarina. Next base: position 161,081 of record CACGBK010000002.1, on the reverse strand, counting down.
ATTTTGTTTTTTCTCTGATTGATTATCATTTTCCATGCTGAATCCTGTAACTTTTAGAAATACATCATCCAAAGTTGGCTTATTAGCTGAAACAGATTTAACATTTAAGTTATTTTCTGTAAATGTTTTCATAAATATTGGGATATGCTCTGCCCCATTCTCAACAGTTATACGGAGCTGCTTCTGATTAACTTTTGCATTATCAATTAATCTTTTTGCCACTTCCACATTTTCTTCTTTTTCGAAATCAAAAGTTACCACGTCGCCACCTACACTTGCTTTCAGCTCATCAGATGTTCCCTCTGTGGCAACTACACCTTTGTCTATTATCAATAACCTATCGGAAAGTTCATCGGCCTCTTCAAGGTATTGTGTTGTTAGGATGACAGTGACTCCATTTTTGTTTAGTCTTTTAATTTCATCCCAAATTACTCTTCTTGATGCTGGATCAAGACCTGTTGTAGGTTCGTCTAAAAATAATACTTCAGGTTCATTAACAAGACTAAGACCTAAATCGAGTCTTCTTTTCATTCCCCCAGAGTATGTTTTGACTCTTCTATCTGCTGATTCTGTTAAGCCTACTAATTGAAGAAGCTCTTTAGTTCTTGTATTTGATTCTTGTTTGTTCAGACCCCAGAGCCTTCCAGTGGTATAAAGCAATTCTCTGGCAGTTAGTAATAAATCAATGCCAGTATCTTGTAAAGCTACACCTATCTTTGTTCTTACTTCTTTATCTTGTTTCTCAACATCTAAACCCATAATTGAAGCAGTCCCTTTACTGATACCCAATAAAGTTGTGAGCATCAAAATTGTTGTACTTTTTCCAGCTCCATTTGGACCTAGAATACTAAATACCTCGCCTTGTTCGACTGCAAACGAGACGCCTTTGACAGCATCAACTGATTCTTTTTTTGAAGTAAAAGTTTTATGAAGATTATTAGCCTCGACAGCTTTCAACTTTTAACTTTCATAGAATTCATTATATGAAATAATACTTAAGTCTGCTATTAATGGCCGCGTAGCTCAGGGGATAGAGCACAGGTTTCCTAAACCTGGTGTCGCAGGTTCGAATCCTGCCGTGGCCGCAAGAAAGCTACTTTAGATTTTCTGCTGAACTTTTACCGTTATTTTCAACAATTTCAAATTCAAGTTCTTGACCTTCATCAAGATCTTCCATTCCTGAATCTTTTACTGCTGAAATGTGTACGAAGACATCTTTATCGCCTTCTTCAGGTTCAATAAAACCATAACCTTTAGTTTTGTTGAACCATTTAACTTTACCTTTTGGCATTTGCTTCCTTTTCTTAACTATCTTTACGACACAGTAACAGTAACGTTGTTATTTTTTTAGTGTGATTATTTTTAAAAAATACTTTTTTGAGAACCTGAATTCATATAATTTTGTGCATATATACCAGCAAGAGATACTGACTTTATTTCAAGCCAGGTAAAAGGGTTAGGGACTTCATTTTTAACATAACTTAAAAAAGTTTCAATAGCTTGTTTATGACCTTTTCCATCTGAAAATACTTTACTCTTGTCATCTGGGCCAATTAAATATCTTAAAAGTTTGAAATCTTCAACTATAAACGAATTGTCACTTCCATGAATCTCCAACCTTTCTTTTGATAATTTGTTATTAGTGTCAGAAAAATATTGGATAGCAGCATGTGAGCCATTTGCATAATTTATATTGATAAAGACTTGATTGTCGAGAGCCTCATCAGATTCTTTATCAATTGGAGAATATGAAGATATGCTCTGTGGCAGGGAATCAAAAAAATATGTTCCAAGATCGATAGCATGAATTGCTTCACCTACTATTCTTCCCCCTCCAATTTCCTTTATATTTGTCCAGTGATCTCTTTCAAGTTTTGGAACACTGAACCTAAAATTTAGTGCATTAGCTGGCGAGGCATTAAGTTTTTCTTTTATAAACATGGAGGCATTACTAAATCTTCTATTAAATCCAAGGAAAATCTTAGGATCTTCTGCATTGTACATGGCCTCTTCAATTTTGGTTATTGAGTCAACATTTATAGCAAGTGGTTTTTCAACATAAACAGCTTTACCAGAATTTATTCCTCTAATCACTAATTCAGCATGATTAAAGTGTTGGGTTAAAACAAATACAGCATCTATTTCATCCGATTCAAATATTTCATCTTCTGTTTGATATTTATTTTTAATTTTAAAGCTCTTTGCTAGGGCCTCAGAACTCAATCCTCCAGAAGATGCAACCCCTAATATCTGACAAGATCTTTTTAATTCTTTCAAAATGGGAATTATTGTTGACGAAGCAAAATTTCCTGCACCGATTACACCAACTTTAATTTTTTTGTTATTTTCAAGAATAATTTCATTTTTCTCAAATTGAATCTTTGGTTCAGTTTTTAAGTCATATCTGAGAAGAATTGATAAAGGTTTTTCTTCAGAACTAAATGAATTGTAAATTTCGGGAGATTCAGTAAATTCAACCTCTTTAGTTATTAAATCTTTAATACTGATCTGTTTTTGAGATAAAAGTTTCAAAAAAGCTTCAAAATTTCTATTTTCTGTCCACCTCACATACTCTATTGGATAATCATTACCAAGAACCTCGTACTGCTTGTCATATCTTCCAGGTCCATAAGACTTTGAGACAACAAGCTCTAGTTCTTTATAATAAAACTCGTTACGTGAAATATTCAACGGAATATCACCCACAACAACAATTTTTGCCTTATTCCTAGCAATTTTTGTTGCAGCCTCGATTGGTTCATTGCTCTCAGAAGCAGCAGTAATTATTACAGTATCTGCTTCATCTATAGGCAAATCATCAATTGAAGCATAATAATTTTGATTATCCGCTCTCCTCATTTCATCAGGATCGATACCAAAAACTTCTGATCCTTGTGCTTCGCCTAATCTGCAAACTAATTGACCCACAATACCCAAACCTACAACTACAACTTTAGAACCTAATGATGTTTCGGATAAGCGTAATCCATGTAAAGCTATACTTCCTAAAACTGTATAGGCGGCTTCTTTTTCGTTTGTTTCAGATGGTATTCTTGAGCATAAATTTTGATTTACTACAACAAATTCTGCGTGGCTGCCGTTAGATACAACCATGTCTCCAATGTGAAAATTTTTTACATCTTTACCTATCTCTATAATTTTTCCACAAGAACTATATCCAAGCTGAATTGGGAGAATGTTTTTTGGAAATACAGCATTCCAAACCGCCCTCACTCCCTCATTTTCAAGAAGCTCAAGACCTTTTTCAATATTTGAAGAATTTTGCATTTTTTCAGATACAGACTTGTTAGCAGATTCAATTGTTGAAATTTCAGTACCCGTTGAAACGACCGAATAATGATTTTGAATTAATATCTCTCCTGGACCGGGCTTTGGAATCGACGTCTCCCACAAAATTGGTTCAGGATTATTTTTTTCAACAACTAATTGTTTCATTTAACCTCTCAAGAATTAATGATAACTATATTATCTCGCTTATTAAGGGTGAGGTTAGATTTAATAATTCACCTGTAGGCGTTTCTATTTTCAATGAACCATCACTGTTTATATCTCTAGCCCAGCCCCTTCCATCAGGGTATTCAACAACTTTTCCTAAAGTAGTAAGTTTTAATTTATAATCCTCGAGACTGAAGTCTTCTTTTGTTATAAACTGCATTACTTTTTCTGCCCATACTTCAGCGTCGTAAAAAATTTGCTGATCATCTTGTTTTTCTTTATACAACCCTCCTGCACCTGGAATGAGAGGATTACTCCAAAAGTAGTTAATTCCTAAACCTATACAAATCAAATCATTATCTTCTTCTACGAGAACTCCTCCGACCTTTTCTTCATTTAAAGTTATATCGTTTGGCCATTTTAATTTCAGGTCTTTAATTTGATGCAAAGAAACAAATGAATAACCAGCTAATAATGGGATCAGAGTCTTTTTAAAATTAACAATCTTTTTGTTAAAAACTAGCGAGGTAGCTAAGCTTTGATCTGCATTTTCCCATTTATTTTTATTTGTACCGCGACCTGCAGTTTGAGCTTTACTGACAATTAGCAAAGGTTCTGCTTTAAACTCATTAATTGCATAATCTTGAGTATTTGCAATTTCATCAAAAAAAATAGACTTCATAGTGTTACTTCTTTACATATACATAGGTCAAATATATAGGTTAATAATAATAAGAAAGTTGGGCATGTCAGAAGAAAATTTAGCTGGTTTACGTAATGAAAAAGCAAAAAAAATTCAGCATCCTAAAGGTAAACTAACAGCATACGAGAGAATTCACCTTCTTTTAGATGAAGATTCCTTTTCTGAAATTGATGAAAATGTCGTATCAGAAGAAAATCCTGATGGTGAAGCGGTAGTAACAGGATCTGGAACGATCCATGGAAGACCCGTTTTTGTTTTCTCCGAAGACTTTTCTGTAATGGGTGGAAGTCTTGGAGAAATAGTCGCAAAGAAAATTCTTAGAATAATGGATTTAGCTCTTGAAGCGAAAGCTCCAGTAATTGGAATCAAAGATTCAGGAGGTGCAAGAATTCAAGAAGGCATTTCTTCTCTGTATGGATATGCTCAGATTTTCAGAAAAAATGTCGAAGCATCTGGAAAAATTCCTCAGATATCCGTGATTGTAGGTCCGTCAGCAGGCGGAGCTGTTTACAGTCCGGCCTTAACGGATTTTATCTTTCAGGTAAAAGATATAGGACAACTTTACGTAACTGGTCCTAATGTTGTTAAAACGGTGACTGGAGAAGAAGTAAGTTATGAAGAACTTGGTGGTGTCGAAGCGCATGGAACTCAATCAGGAGTAAGTCACCAAGTATGTGAGACAGAAGAACAAGCTTTTGAAGAAGTGAGATATCTTCTTAGTTTTTTTCCACAGTCATCAGACCAAAAGCCCCCAGCTTTTATAACTGAAGATGACCCATTGAGAAATGTGGATTCTCTAGAAACCTTAATTCCAGAACACAGAAACCAACCGTACGATATGAATGAAGTAATTAACTCTATTGTTGATGATGGAGAGCAGTATCCAATTCATGCAAACTATGCATTAAATATCATTACTTCGTTTGTAAGAATAAATGGAAATACTATAGGAGTCATTGCAAATCAACCAATTGAGCTTGCAGGAGTATTAGATATCAATTCATCTATAAAGGCCTCAAGATTTGTTAGATTTTGCGATGCATTTAATATTCCTCTTTTAACACTCGTTGATGTACCAGGATTCTTGCCCGGTGTTGAGCAAGAACACGGAGGAATCATCAGAAGTGGGGCAAAACTTCTTTATGCTTATTCAGAAGCCACAGTGCCAAGAGTTTGTGTAGTTATTCGTAAAGCATATGGTGGTGCTTACATTGTTATGGATTCAATGGGTTTAGGGGCAGATAAACTTTTTGCATGGCCTACTGCAGAAATTGCGGTAATGGGTGCCGAGGGTGCTGTAGATGTCATTCATAGAAAAGAATTAAAAGACAGTGATAATCCTGAAGAGCTTAAGAAGAAATTTGTTGATGAATATAATGAGAAATTTAGTAATCCTGACATTGCATCAAAACTAGGATTAGTAGATAAAATAATAAAACCTAATGAAACAAGAAAAGTTGTTAGTGAAGCATTCAAAGAACTAGTTAATAAAACAAACATAGGAGATAAACATGGAAACATTCCCCTCTAAAAATATATCTATTTCTTGGGTTGAAAAAGGCTCTTTGCTTAGGAACCTATCATTATCTTTTGGCTTTGCAATATTAACTGCTTTAAGTGCACAAATAAGATTTGAACTTCCATTTACCCCTGTTCCAATAACAGCTCAGACATTTGTAGTTATTTTGTCAGGCTTGCTTCTTGGAAGTAAATTTGGTTCATTAAGTATGATTTTTTATTTATTTACAGGTCTTGCAGGTTTTCCTTTTTTCTCAGGAAGTGTTGCTGGATTAGCTATTTTAAAAAGTCCAACAATTGGTTACATTATCGGTTTCTTTATTGCTGCCCAAATAATAGGAAATATGTCACAAAAACCAACAGTAGGTATAGCAACAGGCACATTTGCAATATACACGTGCGGTGTAATTGGTTTAATGATTACTTTAAATATATCGCCAATTGAAGCAATTGGAATTGGTGTTTATCCATTTATTATTGGAGATCTGATTAAAGCAAGTCTAGCAATAGGAATTGCACAAAAATTAAAATAAATTATTTATGACAAAAAAAAGAGTACTAATTGCTAATCGTGGTGAAATTGCACTAAGAATAATCCGATCAGTAAAAGAAATGGACATGCATGCAATCGCTGTTTACTCAGATATCGATAGTGACTCTTTGCATGTAAAGCGAGCTGATGAAACATTTTATTTAGGTGGATCACTTCCTGCTGATAGTTATCGGAACTTAAAAAATTTAATTAAAGCTGTTGTAGAAACAAAAGCAGACATGGTCCATCCAGGATATGGCTTTTTGGCAGAAAATGCAGATTTTGCAAAAGCAGTTCAAAAGAAAGATGTGATTTGGATTGGACCCAACCCTGAAACAATAAAATCAATGGGAGACAAAATAGAATCTAGAAAATTAATCTCAAAGGTTGGTTTGATGCCAGTTCCAGGACAATTGAAACCATCACGAACAAAAAGAGAAGCCTTAAAAGATGCAAATAGTTTTGGCTATCCTGTTGCTCTGAAAGCTGCTCACGGAGGCGGTGGAAAGGGGTTAAGAATTGTCAGTAATGAAAAAGAATTAAATGAAAATTTTGAAATTGTAAAACGTGAAAGTGAAGCATATTTTGGATCAGATCAAATTTACGTCGAAAAATTTATAAAACCAGCAAGACATGTAGAGACACAAATATTAAGTGATAAGTATGGAAATCATGTCTATTTAGGAGAAAGAGATTGCTCTCTGCAGAGGAGGAATCAAAAACTTATCGAAGAAAGTCCTCCTGTATGGTTATCTGACTTTGGTCGAGAGGAATTAAAAAAAGCAACGATTAAGATTGCTGAGTCATCAAATTATATCAACGCAGGAACTGTAGAATTTTTAGCTGATACTGACGAAAATTTTTATTTTTTAGAAATGAATACAAGATTACAAGTTGAGCATACCGTTACAGAAATGAGATATGGTATTGATTTGGTCAAAGAGCAAATTAAAGTGGCGCTTGGTAATTCTTTAGAAGATTTCAAAACTGAAGCTAGGGGTCACAGCATAGAATTTAGAATAAATGCAGAAGATCCGACCAATAATTTTATGCCAACTCCAGGAACTATTACTGAATATAGAGAACCTATGGGGAACGGTGTAAGAGTTGATGGTTGGGTAAAGACTGGTACATCAATATCACATTTTTATGACAATCTAATTTCAAAATTAGTTGTATGGGGAGTTTCTAGAGAAGAAGCAATTTCAAAAGGTAAGAGATGTTTAGATGAATATATAATTGGAGGGATACCAACAACAATATCCCTGCTTTCTGATGTTATATCTACTAAAGAATTCAAAGAAAGCCAGATTCATGTTAAATTTTTGGAAGAAAATTTTAAAATTAAAGATCTTTCTGAAAATGAGATATTTACTGATAGACCAAGCAAGGTCAATATAGCTCTTAATGATAATGACAGTCCATCATTAGCTCCACAAAGACCAAAAAAAATCGGTATGGATCTTACTGGAAATATAAGAAATCCTGGAATCATAAAAGCAGATATGCAAGGAACAATTATGGACACCATGACAAAGAAAGGTAAAAAGGTTAAAAAAGATGATTCTTTGTTCGTTCTTGAAGCTATGAAAATGGAAAATGTTGTAACTGCCCCTATTGGTGGTGTTATCAAAGAATTCAATATAAAAAAAGGACAGCCTGTAAATAAGGGCGATATATTGGTTGAAATAGGATAGATATGAGTATTCATGGAATTGGAGTAGACCAAGTTGATCTTAAAAGGGTAAAAAGATTGTTAAATAAATCTGAAGATAAATTCTTGAAAAGATGTTTTACTGAACAAGAAATTAAGTATGCTAAAAGATTTTCAGATCCATCAAAAAGGTTAGGAGCAAGATTCGCAGCAAAAGAAGCGGTAATGAAATCTTTAGGAAAAGGATGGAGAGAAATAAGTTGGAAAGATATAGAAGTAACTGGCGGAGGTAAGCCAACAATTAATACTTTTGGAAGAGCGTCAGCTACTGTAAAGGAAAAGAATATTACAAATATTCATATATCACTATCACATGAAAATGAAAATGCAATTGCATTTGCCATTTCCGAAAAAGAGAATTAATTATGCGGTGGGTGGGAATGTTTCCAGGTCAAGGCTCTCAAGAAATAGGAATGGGTAATGAGCTTCTTGAAAAGTATGATGAACTATTAATAAATACTTTCGAAGAAACGTTGGGATGGAGCCTAAAAGATATCATAAATTCTGAAGACCCTGAGCTCATTAAAAAAACAAATATTGCTCAACCTTACATATTCTCAGTCTCTTATTGTTACGGAATTGAAACAATAAATAATTTAGGCAATCCAGCTGCACTGATTGGACATTCTCTTGGTGAATATACAGCTTTATGCCTATCAGGATATTTAGATTTTAAAGATACATTAAAAGTTATTGCAGTAAGAGGAGAAGAGATGCAGAAAGCTGTAGAAAACTCTAATACAACAATGGCAGCTGTTTTAACAAGTGACTTGGGAACAACAATTGAAGAAATAGAAAAATTAAATAATCAAGGAATACAAATATGGATATCAAACTTTAATGATCCATCACAAATAGTTATTAGCTCATACATTGATGATATGAACTACCTGAAGTCAAACCCCAAAACACTTGGTGCAAAAAGAGTAATTCCGCTCGAAGTAGCAGGTGCATTTCATACTGAAATTGTAAGCTCTGCAAAAAAACCACTTGAAGATACTTTAAATGAAATTGATATCTCCAAAGGAAACATCCCTGTTTATATGAACGTTGATGCAAAAAAGGTTGAAGTATCAACTTTGAAAGAAAATCTTGTGAATCAAATAGATAGTTCTGTCTTGTTTAACCAACAAATTGAGTATGTAAACAAGGATATAGATCCAGATTTGTGGTGTCATATTGGGCCCGGAAATGTAACTGCTGGAATGGTCAGAAAGTCTATATCATATAAGGATTTAAAGGTAATAAACTCTTTAGAATCATCAAAGTAAGGGGAAATTTTGAAATCAGCAATAACAGGTTGGGGTAAATGTACGCCCGATAACATTATGACTAATGATGATTTGTCAAAATTTGTTGATACTTCTGATGAGTGGATTCAACAAAGAACAGGGGTAAAAGAACGAAGATTTAGCCATGTAAACACATCAGATATGGCAGAAATTGCCGGCAAACATGCAATAGCCTGTGCTGGTTTAAATCCAGAAGATATTGATGTTGTAATCTTGGCTACATGTACTCCTGACAGTATTGTTCCCTCTGCAGCAGCTCACGTCCAAAAAAAACTTGGTGCTGTAAATGCCTCCGTTTATGACGTAAATGCAGCTTGTGCAGGTTTTTTATATGCACTTGAACAAGGAAAAGCATTCGTTGAAAGTAATCTTTATAAAAGAGCTTTGGTAATAGGGGCAGAGCATATTACTTGGTTGCTTGATTGGTCTGATAGAAATACCGCGGTGCTTTTTGGTGATGGTGCAGGTGCAGTAGTTATTGAAGAAAGTAAAAGTGAATCAGATGGTGAAATTTATTCGTTCTCAAATGGCCTAAGTTCAGACAATTTAGAAATCTTAGAAATTCCTAATTTTGGTTCAGCAATGGATCGATTTAAAACTGATGAAGCAGCTAGAGTACGGTGGACTTTTGATGGACAGGAAATATTTAAATCTGGTGTTAGAGCTATGGCTCAAGCGTCTGCAGAAGCTATTGAAAAATCAGGATTGTCAAAAGACGATGTAGACATTTTTATTCCACATCAAGCAAATATTAGGATCGTTGAAGCACTTGAAAAAAAACTTGGACTTCCTAATGCAACTACAATCAAAAAAGTTCATCGATACGGAAATACCTCGGCAGCATCTATACCAACAGCATTTGTAGATGCTCTTGAAGAAGGTGAGATAAAAGGTGGAGAAATTGCAGTATTTACAGCCGTTGGCGCTGGTCTTGCTTGGGGAGCTTGTGCGGTTCGACTTGGAGATCGTGTAACTCCAATAAATAAATCAGATGCAAAACTTCCAGATTTTGATGGAACTGCAACCGACACAATTAAAAAAGCAATCGAGTATCAAGTTCCAGACAAATTAGACAAAATATGAAAACAGTTTTTGTAACAGGTGCTTCAAGAGGTATTGGAAAATCTATAGCTTTGGAGCTTGGAAAAGATTATCAAGTTGTTGTAGGATTCTCAAATTCACAAGATAAGGCTGACGAAGTTGTAGAAGAAATAAAAAAATTAGGTGGAAAAAGTCTTGCTGTTCAGTTGAATATTGGGGATAGGAAATCAGTAGATAATGCATTTTTAAAAATAGAAGAAAAATATGATCAAGTAGATATTCTCATAAACAATGCAGGAATTACAAAAGACAATATTTTACCAAGAATGAAAGATGAAGAGTGGAGTGATGTAATACAAACAAATCTAACCGGAAATTTTTATACATCTCAAAGAGCTATAAAGAAAATGATTAAAAATAAATGGGGAAGAATAATTTTCATATCCTCCGTTGTAGGCATATCTGGAAATCAAGGCCAAGCAAATTATGCTGCATCAAAAGCAGGTTTGATAGGATTATCAAAATCAATTAGCAAAGAAGTTGGTAGTAGAAACATTACATCAAATGTTATTGCACCGGGTTATATAGAAACAGATATGACATCTTTTATAGATAGCGAAAATAGAGAAATTATTATAGAACAACTTTCAGTAAAACGCATGGGTAAGCCAGAAGATATTGCAAACATGGTATCTTTTTTATCCAAAGATGAGTCAGAATATATAACGGGACAAGTAATTCCAATCGATGGTGGACTTACAACTTAATAGGAGTAAATATGGAAGTTAACGAAGTTTTTGAGAAAGTTAAGGGTCTTTTTGTTGAGGAATTAGGTATTGATTCTGAAAAAATCACAATGGACGCAAAGTTAGAAGAAGATCTTGAAATTGATTCACTAGGTATAGTTGAAGTCGTAATGGCATTTGAAGATGAGTTTGAGATAGAAATTGATGATGAAGAACTTACAGATGTCGGGACAGTCGGTCAAGCTGTAAACCTTTTACATTCAAAACTTTAAACCATGACTGAACAACGAGTAGTTGTGACTGGTTTAGGGACCATCAATCCACTGGGAAACAATGTGTCTGATACATGGAAAAATCTGATAAGTGGAGTCTCTGGAATTGATCACATAACTTTATTTGATGCATCAGATTTACCAGTCACATTTGCAGGAGAAGTAAAAGATTTTGATGCAAATGATTATTTAGGTAAACAAAATGCAAGAAAACTCGACCGGTCTGGACATTTATCAATTTTTGCTGCAGAAGAAGCGATAAAGGATGCTGGGTTTGATATAAATAAACAATTGGGTGAAGAATTTGGAATCATATTTGGAACAGGTATTGGTGGCATTGGTGCTACTGAAGATGCTGTAAGAGTTTATGAAAATAGAGGCTCTAAAAGAATAAGTCCCCTTGCCATAACACAACTAATGCCAAATTCTAGTACTGGACAAGTCGCAATAAAGTACGGTATTAAAGGCCCTTCTTTAACGATTACTACGGCATGTGCTGCATCGGCCAATGCAATAGGTGAAGCCAAGAGAATGATAGAGCACAATATTGTTGATAAGGTTCTTGTAGGCGGAACTGAATCTGGTACTACTTCTATGACAATAGGTGCTTTTGCCCAAATAAAAGCTCTTTCAAAACAAAACAATGAACCTCAAAAAGCTTGTAAACCTTTTGATGTTAATAGAGATGGATTTGTAATGGCTGAAGGATCAACTGCGTTGATTCTTGAAAGTGAAGAGTCTGCAATTAAAAGAGAGGCAAAGATTTATGGATATGTTAGCGGGTACGGTTCTACAACAGATGCTTATCATATTACAGCTCCGTCAGAAGGAGGTGAAGGCGCATTAAGAGCAATGAAACAGGCAATTGTTGATGCAGATATTGAAGTTAAAAGTATTGATTATATAAATGCTCATGGTACGTCAACACCAGCAAATGATAAAAATGAAACTATTGCCATCAAGTCTTTGATGGGAGAACTGGCATATCAAGTTCCTATTTCTTCTACAAAATCAATGACTGGACACCTTCTGGGAGGAGGGGGTGCTTTTGAAGCAATGGTTTCATTACTCAGTTTAAAAAATAATAAGATAGCTCCCACTATAAATTTGAACGATATGGATGAAGATTGTGATTTAAACTATACACCTAATCTATCCATTGATCATAACATTGATACCGCTATGTCAAATTCTTTTGGTTTTGGTGGTCATAATGCTGTTTTGGTTTTTGAAAAAAGCTAAAATTACATTGTGAGCCGTAAAGCCTTCTTAATCATATTATTTTCATTTTTAAGTGCCTGTTCATCAGATAACTCATACAATGTCGGTGAAAATGTCGTAAGCAATCAACAAGAGTCTTCCTTTGAGTCACCTAATGAATCTTCGAGTGGGTCACCTGATAGAATGTCTGCATTAGATGATTTTATAATTTGCATGCAAAAAGATGGTCTAGATTTTTATCATGACGATTTTGATTCAGCCGGTGATCCAACGTTCATATATTACGAAAAACCTGGTCTTGACCCTGGTAAAATTTTAAATGAAGATTGTTATGTAGAAGCCGAAGCATTAGGTATCCAAGGGAGCAATGGTTTCGAAGGCCTCATTAATCAATTATTAAATTTATTTTATGTGATAGAAGATTTAGCTTCAGATTTAGGAGATATTAATAACCAAAATAATTATCTTGTAACTAATCAAGAATGTACTGAATACGGTTGCATTAACGTAACAAATGGATTGGAAAATTGGATAGATGGTGAAATTACTGAATATGGATTAAGTTTTTCTCAATACAACTTATGGAAAGAGGAAGAGGTAATTCCTGATAATATAGATTTTGAAAATTTAAAACCCCTCGAACAAGTTGCAAGATGGGGAGCTCAGTCGACGGTCCATGTTATTGGGGACCGCTGTATAGATAAGAATTTTCAAGAAAAAGTACTTTCAGGATCTGTCGGATATTCTGATGCAATTCACTTAACGACTGACCCTCTTACCGGATTCTTTATAAGCAAAGATCATATTATGACAGCTAGTTATGTAAATTTTACTTTAGAGGATCAAGAAAACTCTGAAGGCATTCAGGAGTATGGAAGTTCAAGTACTGGATATAGTTATTTTTATCCTTGTGAAGCTAAAGAAAAGGAATTAAACAATAGTGTGGTAAACACTGGTTCTGGGATTACTTTTGATCTCATACAAGGAGAAGGTCCAATAATTCAATTGTTTGATGGAACTTATGCTTCTGGAAAAATAGTTTACACAGACGGATGTAATGATATTTCAATAGGGTGCCAAGGAATTAGTGTAATTAAACTAGAGAAATTTAGTAATGATCCTTTTACATTGGTTGAAACTTGGAATGATTGGGAATCAAAAAGAAATGAAATTCTACCACTACCAATTAAAAAGGAAATCGTATTTAACGATGAAGAGGTTGTGTACATACATCATCCTCTTGAAGGTAATTCTATAGGAGGCTGGTATACAACAACAGGAAATCTGAGTACATGTAATGGAAATTTTGAGAGGTCATCAAACTTTCAGAATCCAGAATTCTTTTGGCTTGATAGGTATGTTGATGAAGGAAGTCAAGGCGCCCCAGTGCTGGATAGCCAAGGATATGTTGTTGGAATGATCAATAGCTCAGTACCCGGCAGTTCAATAAATTGCGGAAATATTGCACGAAGTAGTGATAGAAACAACCTAGGTGTCTTATCCTCATTTTTATATGATGGTTTGGATGTTGGACAAGCTTGGGATGTTTCAAAACTAAATAAAGTTATTAATCAATTAACAAATATAGAAATTCCTTTAAGTCCAGATATTAAAGAAATATATAAATGGCCCCTTAATTCAAGAACTCCTAATACTGCTAGGTTTGAAAGTTACGACTACGGTAATGAATTTACAGTGTCAGGTTTTCCAGTAAGTCAATTGGATTCAGGTGCATTTGATGTTGCAAAACAAGCAACTTTAATATTTGTACGTCAAACTGGCTGCACTACTTGTGATGAAGATTCTAAAGATGAAAATTTTGCAGTGAGTTGTGCCTGTTCAGCATTTGCTGTTACAAAAAATTTAATAGTTACAAATAACCACTGTGTTCCAGCAATGAATATTGGTGATAAAGCAACATTTAAAACTTATGCAGGACAAAATGTTGAAGGGACACTTATTGGAAAAACGTCTATAGATGGTAATGGTGACTCAAGCGAGTTATATAAGGATATTTATGGAGAAAATATGGGTGGAGGTGATCCTATTGAAAGAGGTGATGTTGCATTATTTAGAACAACAACAAATATGGATCTAAATCCAATAGTCTTTGCTGATTCAGATAAACTAAAACAATTTGATCCAATAATATCAGTTGGGCATCCAGCAAAAATGTCAGGTTCTGGACCTTTTGTTGTAACGGCGGGGTCTATAGTTGGAGAAGACTGGGGACTTCCTAAGACAAAAATTTCTTTTTTCCTTCCAGTTTCAAAAGGCTCAAGTGGAAGCGGTGTTTTTAACCTCAATGGTGAGTTGGTTGCCCAAGTTTGCTGTGGTGGTTCAATTGGTTCTGCTCAAAGAGATACTATTCTTTATTCAAAATATGGATTAGTAGCAACTGAGATTGGTGGAGGTGGTTTGAATCCTTCAGATGATCTTAACAGAGGAGTAATCCATCCTCCAAGGCCTTATAATTTTTCTCAATATGTTGAAATAGAATTAGGTACCATTACTAATGGGGCACCAAGTAATTACATTAAGGAAATGATTGAAAAATGGGCTCCTGGAGAGCTAGGTTATTAAGGTAGAAGTTTAATTAATCTAAATTTTTCTTCATCATTATGCAATTCAATAAATTCACTGTGGTTTATTGTTGTTTGATATTCACCAAATGGGGATTCCATTTCTAAAACTAAAGGCACCCAGCCAAATTCTTTACCTTTTGGAGGCTGGACAATTTGTCCATTATCTAATTCAACTAAGTGAAAGTTTTCTACTGAATTTGGAGTTGGAATAAATTCTTGATTTTCTCCCCATTCTTCATGCATCTGTTCAATTCTTGATTGAATTAAATCTAAATATTCGTCTGTATAAATTTCTGGATAATCTTTTTTAAGGTACATAAATGTTGGTTGATCCTTAAATCTGTACCAACGGTACTTAACAATAGTTCCATCATCTAAAATTGATTCATAAATAGTAGGATCACAACCGTCATTTGTGCAATCCCAACATGAAAAATCAAAAGGGTTTGAATCTAATCCAAATACTTCATCCATATCATCTTTAATTTTAGAAATTATATCCTTATCTTGATTTGATTGAATATGAGGCATGTATGAAACAGTTCTTTCAATTGTATTCATTTCTAATTGAGTAAGTACTTCTGGAACAACACTCTCCTTTACTGGTCTAAAGCGATATTCTTCAAGATTGCTTTTTGTAGTTGGAACTTCAACTTTGTAGTATTTACTTAAATTACGATTTTCTGAATCTTTAACATCAGACCAATCCCAGAACGTATTTGTTTCTCCATTTTCTGTTGCTCCTTTAAGATAGGCGTTCCAACTAACTAATACATTACTTAAAGTATCGTAATCTGGTGCCTCGCTTACAAATAGATCATTCATGTTTAGATCGGGTCTTTCTCTGTCTTCATATCTATCTTCTGCAATCATTGGTTTAGAAAATTCATAAAAATTAGATTTTATCTTGTCTATTTCAATATCACCTTTGAAAAAATCAACAAAGTAGTTGTATAGACCAACATCATATGACCTTCCATCCAAAGTAAAATACTCTTTGTCATTAATTGCTGGAAGAGCAGGCGGAAATATTTTTAAATATAAATCTCCTTTTTCATCATATTCAATAAATGCAGGTAATTCACCCATCTCAGAACCAATAGCAGCATAAGGAGTAGAAGTATAAGCCAGTGTATTTTTTTCTTGTGTCCAAAAAAGACCACCCGTTTCGTAGTTGTAATCATCAACATCATCTACATACCAATTTTGATTTTTAATTTCTTTTAATATTTCCTCTTCATCTAATCTTCCACCTAAGAATTCAATTAACTTGTTATATAATTCTTCGGAAACTTGACCTTCTCCATCTTGTAACATTTCAAGGGCATTCCATCTATTTATTCGTCTATGCCAAAACTCTGGAACGTATGCCCACATAGGTCCACTGTATTGTTTGCTATTTGCGATAAATGTCCATGTCAACTTTCCAATATCAGTTGTTGGTTCCTCATTGCCTTGTCTCGTTTCACCACTAAAAATAGGAAGTGCAAACCAACCATGACCAAAATATATTCCTCCATCTTCAACAAATTCTTCTTGATCTTCATCAAAACGAATACCTGCTGGTATAGGAATTACTTTATTAGTTAATTGCACACCTCCATAACAGTCACAAGGAACTCTTACCTCATAAAATCCCCAGCCAAATAATGAACTATGAGGGTTGTAAAATAATGGTGCACCAGATGCCATATAGGTTGGATATTTAGTGTGGCCAAACTTATTATAGACTCCAAGGCCCCCTTCAATAGTTCCACCCGCTGGCCCATATGGGTGAGACCCGGGTGCTTGTATCCATTGACCCCATAATCCCTGTTGTGACTCGGGTTTAATACTGTAAAAAGGAAAAATTCTATCATAGAAAGATAAGCCATATATGTCACTTCGTTTTGACTCATCAGGCTCATCAGTTTGAACAATTGTATCTCCACCAATTTGTGTTTTAAGACTCCAGTCAGGTAAACATTCTATTTGTCCAAATTGTTCTCCATATTCCCCTTTGTAATCAACAATATTTGGCCTGAAAAGACCTTTTTCAAAAATACCAAGTTTGTTTGGATAAAAATCGAGTTTTAAATCCTTTTCTAACGGGACATCTGCAAGTGGAACACCTTCGTAATATACATCTTTATACCTGCCATCATAAAAACAATGCCGCTCAAGAAACTTACCTGGATTAAATTTTGGATCAGGATCATTTTTTACATAATACTTTGAAAATATTGAATCATTAAGATCCGAATATTCATCAGCATCCTCTATTTGGATTTCTTCATTGTCAGATTCATCATCTTCAATAAGTTCTTCTTGTTTTTCTATAAGCTGGTTTAATTCTGCTTCCTCCTCTGGAGTTAAATTTTCTTTATTTTCTAAAGCAACTATTTGTTCCTCTAGTTGGTCAATTTCTTGGCTTGTAGTATTGCAAGATGAAATGATAAGTGAAAAAACTATAAAAATTATTTTTTTCTTCATTGGCTTATAATATCAGAATATCCTATGGCGCTGGAGGTGGTTCACAATTTGGTTCATCAACAGGACATTCAAAAAATTGTAAATTAAAATCTATACCCATTGATGCATACTTCTGCTTTAACGCATTAAAGGTGGTTGTTTCAAATACAGATACCTCCCTGAGATTATTGGCAGTTTCTTCAAGTATGCTTGAAACATCTGAAAGTTTTTTTATCAATTTACCATACTGTAATTCAAGACCATTAGATTTGTAATATTCAGCATCACAATTCGAGGCAACCCTAAGCATTCCGTTGAAAAATGCTCTGTCATGTATTTCTAACATTGCTAGATAATCTGCTGCCAGCTTTAATTCAATGAAAACTCCAAAGTATAAGTCCATTGCTTCTTGTTCCATTAGATTAGCTTCGTTGATGGATGTATTTACTGCCTCTTCACTTGACTGAGAAACATTTGTAAGGAGTGTTTCGACCTCTTGTTGTAACCTTCCTAACTCTTCAATATTTCTTTGAAATTCCTGTTCTAGTGGATTATCAGATGGTGGAGTTGAGGTGTCAGAATTACTTCCTGATGAATTTGATTCTGATTGTAATTGAGCAATCTGAGCTTCAAGTTCACTAATGCGGATATTGATTTCTGTAGAAGTTAATCCATTTGTAGAACTCTTACGTTCTGCAATTACAGCTTCCAATGAAGATATTTCTTCACGAGTAGTGGTCAATTGTTCTTCAATTGCACTTGTATCACTGCCTTCACTAGATTCAATAATTCCTTGAAGGTCTAAAACGTAATCATTTAGTGATTGTACTTGTTGTTCCAAGCTTTCAATCTCAAATGCAGTTCCCTGAAGTGAATAAAGTTGATCTATTTGTGTGTATAATTCGCTTACTTCTGCGTTAATTTGATCTAATCTTGAATTTGTTTCGTCAAGGTTCGCTGTATTTGAGGGGTCTGATAGATTCTCAGAACTAGTTGAGTAACCAAGTTCTTGCTTAAGCTCTTCATTTCTTTGTTCTAGAACAGCAATCCTTTCGTCTAGTGCATTGACTTGATCCATATTTTGGCTGGCAGCATTTGCAATTTCTACAATAGGGCCGAGATTTAAGGCTTCAACATCTACCATAAACTGCTGTGTAATCGCTACAGCAGTTTCTGCTTGATTTCTAAATAAAGACAGGTTGTTTACAAAATTATCTGTGATTTTATAAAATTCATTGAATTCAAATTCAGCTAAACATTTTCCAGTGTCTAGCGCATTTTTTTGTAAATTAAAAAACTGTTCCTGAGTACAGTTTGTACTAAAATCTTGATTTACTTGATTAATTATTGTCTGTACTGATACTTCACCAGGTGTTTTACCATCTATAGCTTTATCAATCGAAGATTGTATCTCTTCCTGTGACAGGTTTGTACATTCTTCATCTGCCTTTACAGGACTTATAATATTTATTGATAAAATTAATATAAATATAATAAATTTTTTAATCATTCTAACTCACTTGAGCATTCTGGATTATTAGTAATTAACTCATCAAAATTCAGTACTGAAGAAATGATATCGTTATAGGCTGGGTTATTTTTTAAATTCTCATTAAAAAGTAAAGGCCAATCTAAAAATGAATCTAAAGTTGCTGGTGAGGGAAGTGATCCTGCCTCAACTTCAGAGTAAGATAAATAAACTTGATTTAAAGCATCTTGAACATCTTTGCATGTATTTAAAAGAATTTTTTGGTTAGATGTTTCATTATCAGAAGAGGATATAGGTTTATCAGAAGAACAGTAAGTTAGAGAGAATATGAGAAAAAATATTGATAATTTTTTCATTAATCAGGCAACATAGAGCCACCAATGGCATGTGCTCCACCATCAACATGGATTATCTCACCTGTTATAGCTTCAGAGTAATCTGATAGTAAAAAATTAATGACTTTAGCTACTGGTTCAGCATTTTTTGTATCCCATCCTAAAGGTGCTTTATCATTCCATTCTGAATTCATTGTAGAAAAACCAGGAATATTTTTAGCAGCTGTTGTAGATAAGGGTCCAGAAGCAACAGCATTTACTCTTATGCTATTTTTTCCAACATAAAAAGCCAAGTATCTCACAATAGATTGCAATGAAGATTTCGCAACACCTTGCCAATCATATCCTGGCCAAGCTTGAGAATTATCAAAATCTACAGCAACAATTGAGGACCCTTCGTTCAACACTGATAAAAATTCATTTGTAATCGTTTTTAAAGAAAAGGCAGATACTTCAAAAGATTTTGTTGCATCTTCAACTTTTGTATTTAAAAAGTTACCACCCATTGCCTCTATTGGTGAAAAAGCTATTGCATGTAGAATTCCATCAATTTTTCCATAATTATCTTTCACAAATTTGGCTACATCTTGAACTTGTTCAGTGTTTTGAATGTCCATTTCTAAGACTTCAATTTCCCCATCAAGACGTTTTACAGCCCTCTGAGTTATGCGCAATCCATCTCCAAATCCTGTTGCGATAATGGTTGCTCCTTTTTCTAATGCAATTTTTGCAGCAGAAAAGGCAATGCTTTTGTCAGTAAGTATGCCAGTAATTAGAAAAGTTTTATCTTTTAAATTCATAAGTTAATGTTACTTATTGAAAAATTACTTAGAATATTTTTTTTAATCTTCGGTGTTTGGTGTGTAACTCTCGCTACCGGTTGATGGTCTTAATTGTCTCCCCGTATAAAGAGCAAGTGCAATTTCAGTAACACCAAAAATCAAAAATCCATTAAAGTTTGTAAACACCGCAAATCCAATTAGTAATAATCCGCCAACATAACGTACTATATTTATTTGTCTAGCATTTTCCTCTTCGCCACCAAGCAAAACAATTAAAAGTGCAGCGAATGTAACACCAACACCATTAGCTCTTGCCAGAGTTGCCTCAGTAGAAGATAAGACTGCGTCAGGATTAAGTAGAAATAGTTTATAAACTTGTTCTGGAACAATAAACCCAACAACAGATAAAGCTAGATAAAGAATTGGATCAACTTTATTAATTATTTTATAACTCATAAGTGCAATTATATCCTATGAAAATTTTCTTTGTAATCAATAAAAACTAAGATATTTCTGCTTGTGCAGCAGCTAATCGAGCAGTTGGGATTCTAAATGGGGAGCAGGAAATATAATCAATATCTAAAGTATTTAAAAATTTGATTGATTTTGGATCACCCGCATGTTCACCGCAAACACCAAATTTTATATCTTTATTTATTTTTTTTCCATCTGCTGTTGAAGAAGCAACTAATTTTCCAACAGTATTTTCATCAATTGAAACAAAAGGATCAACATCAAAAATCTTTTTTTCTACATATTCGTTTAAGAATTTAGATGCGTCATCTCTAGATAAACCAAGGGTTGTTTGAGTTAAATCATTTGTTCCATATGAAAAGAAATCTGCATGTTCTCCAATTTCCGATGAATTCAAGGCAGCGCTGGGTAACTCAATCATTGTACCTAGCTGGTAATCAAAATTAAAGTCTGATTCTTTCTTCAAGCTTTCAATTTTTTTGGTTATAACCTTCTTCATTTTTGTAAATTCACTTGCATTCATTATTAAAGGAATCATTATTTCAGGTTTAATTATGATCTTTTCTTTTTGATGAATTTCATAACTTGCTTTAAAAATTGCCTCAACTTGCATCTCATAAATTTCTGGATAGCTTAAACCTAAACGCACGCCTCGATGACCTAACATTGGGTTACTTTCACTAATCTTCGATAAAACTTCAGAAACATATGCCGATGAAACTCTTAAAGAACTAGCTAACTCAGAAATTTCAATATCACTTTTTGGTAAGAATTCATGCATTGGTGGATCAAGTAGCCGAACAGTTATAGGTTTGTCTTTTAAAAGCCTAAATATTTCAACAAAATCATTTATTTGAAAATCAATAATTTTATTTAATGCTCTTTTTCTACCTTGCTTATTGTTTGCCATAATCATCTCTCTCATAGAAAGTATTCTTTCACCTTCAAAAAACATATGTTCTGTTCTGCATAAACCAATTCCATCAGCACCAAACTCTAAAGACTTGGCTGTGTCATTTATTGTTTCTGCATTTGCTCTAATTGAAAGTTTTTTAAAATCATCGCACCATGCCATCAAAGTATTAAATTCATCCGTCAATTTTGCAGACTCTAACTCAACTTCCCCCAGATAAATATCACCAGTAGATCCGTCTAATGAAATTAAATCACCTTCTTCAATAGTTATTTGACCATTAGATATTTTTCTTTCAACTTTGTCAATTTTGAGATTTTCTGCACCGACTATGCAAGGTTTGCCCATTCCTCTTGCAACAACCGCAGCATGGCTTGTCATCCCACCTTTTGTTGTCAATATTCCTACTGATGTAAACATTCCACTTATGTCCTCTGGACTTGTTTCATCTCTAACTAAAATGACTTTCTTTCCCCTTGCCGCTTCGATCTCAGCTTTTTCTGGATCAAAAACTATTTCACCTACAGCAGCTCCAGGTGAGGCATTTAAACCTTTTTCAAACAATTTTTTACGATCTGAGTCAACAAACTGTGGGTGGAGAACTGAAGTAATCTGATCTGCATCAATCATATTGATTGCTTCTTGTTTACTTAGTATTTTTTCATTATGCATATCAACCGCAATTTTTACACTCGCTTGGGCTGTTCTTTTTGCATTTCTAGTTTGAAGAATAAATAATTCTCCATCTTCAATCGTAAACTCAATATCTTGTGCATCTTTATAATGAGTTTCTAATTTATCTCCAATAGATTTTATTTCATTAAATAGAACTGGGTTTTCTTCCTCAAGTGAAGGTTGAGTGTTCTTTTCATGTTTTCCTATCGGATACGGTGTTCTTATTCCTGCAACAACATCTTCTCCTTGAGCATTCATTAAATACTCCCCATACAATTTGTTTTTTCCCGTAGATGGAAACCTTGTAAAAGCAACACCTGTTCCTGAAGATTCATTTAAATTTCCAAAAACCATAGATTGAATAGTTGTCCCGGTACCCCAATTATTTGGTATATTATTTATTTTTCGATAAGTAACAGCCCGTTTGTTTAACCAGCTTTTAAATACTGCCACGATTGCCCCTTTGAGTTGAATAACAGGATCTTGTGGAAAAGGGTTTTCAGCAAACCTTTCTACAGTGGTTTTAAAAGCATCAATGATCCAAATCAATTGTTCAGAATTAAAATCGTTATCTTTCTCAACTCCATCGATTCTTTTTTTATTATCAATAATGGCTTCAAATCTATCCATTTCAATTTCTAGAACAACATTTCCATACATTTGAATTAAGCGACGGTACGAATCAAGAGCAAATCTTTCATCATTAAAGTTAGCTGCTAAAGCATCTACATTTTTGTCATTAATTCCAATATTTAGAATAGAATCCATCATTCCTGGCATTGATACTTTTCCTCCCGATCTAACAGATAATAAGAGAGGTGTTTTATCATCATTAAATTTCTTTTTTGTTATTTTTTCTAAGCTAGTTAATGCTTTTTCTAACTCCTTATCAAATTTATCTGGAAAAGATTTGTTCTCTATAAAATAATTGCAAACCTCTGTTGTTACTGTAAACCCTGGTGGAACATTAATCCCAAGAGTTGACATCTCTGCTAAGTTTGCCCCTTTACCTCCAAGTAAATCCAACATAGATCTATCACCTTCAGTTTTGGTTGAGGAAAATTGGTAAATGAGTTTTTTATTCATGAGGTTTGATATTCTTATCTTAATACAGTGATGAAAAATATATTAATCGTTGGCACAGGAACAATTGGTGAGCCACTAATTGGTCTTCTTGCTCAACATAGTGAAGAACTGGGCATCGACAATGTTTCATTTTTTAAAAGAACTCCACTTTCAGATGAAAAAGGGAAAGTAGAAGCTTTGATTAGAAAAGGTGCAAAGCTTGTTGCCACTTCAGAAGCAAAAAATGATTTTGAATCGATGGGTTTCAATGTTGAACAATTAGAGAAGAGTTATGAAGAAAACCAAGTAATTATCGACTGTACACCTTCCGGTAATAGGAACTGGGATGAAATTTATTCAAATTTAGATAAAGATAAACGTTTTTTAGCTCAGGGTTCCGAACATGGATTTGGTCCATTTTTTGCGTGGGGTATAAATAACAATGTCCTAGCAAATGATCAAAACAAATATTTAATAGCCTCTTGTAATACCCATAATATTGCATCTATCCTTAAAACTTTTGTTCTTGATAAAGACAAAAATTTGAATGAAGGTCGTTTTGTATGTTTAAGAAGAGCCAATGATGTTTCTCAGAATGATTCATTCTCACCCTCTCCAACAATTACCAAACATGATAATCAAGAATTTGGGACACACCATGCACGAGATGTCTTTGAATTATTTAAACAAGAAGGGAAAGAATTAAATTTATTTTCTTCAGCTATAAAGCTACCAACTCAATACATGCATACATTATGGTTTAATCTATCTTTTGAGAAAAACACTGAACTAAATGAGGTTCTAATTTCTTTAGAAAATAGTGAATTTTTGATGTCTACCGAGAAATTATCTTCAAATAAGGTATTTTCCTTTGGACGAGATCATGGTTACCACGGTCGATTGCTTTCTCATGGAATTATTGCAAAGGATTCACTTCACGTAAAGGAAAATAATTTAACGGGATATTGCTTTACACCACAGGATGGAAATGCATTGTTATCTTCTGTTGCAGCATCTATAAATTATTTTTATGAGGACAGTTGGATCGAAAAAATGACTGTTTTTAATAAGTACCTATTTAAGAATATCTAAAAGTAATGGAAGAAACAATTTGGTCAGGACTGGGAATAATACTTTTTGTAGTTGCAATAATTTGGCTAATAGTAACTTTGAACAGAAAAATTAATAAGGCATTAAAAAAATCTGCAGAAATATTAAATTTCCAAATTGATATTCCAAGAAACATATTAAGAAAGAAAAAGATCTTTGGTGAGCTAGACGGTTATAGATGCGAAGTTGAAGTTTATACAAGAAGTCATGGTAGATCTTCTACAACCTATGTTTCTTTTTATGCTTATTTTCCCAACAGTTTAGATATGGGTATAAAAATAAACTGGAAAGGTGAAATTGATGGAGACGATGAACATCTAACAGACTTATTTGTTCAAAGAAATGATCGAATAGTCGAAGAAGCTCAAAAAACTTTGAGAAAATTGAGAATATC
The DNA here is from genome assembly GCA_902571385.1 of uncultured Candidatus Actinomarina sp. GTDB lineage: Bacteria > Actinomycetota > Acidimicrobiia > Actinomarinales > Actinomarinaceae > Actinomarina. Next base: position 136,313 of record CACGBK010000002.1, on the reverse strand, counting down.
CGATACTGTAGTAAATTCCAGAAAAATATTATTTATAAAGTATTACAAACCTGATGCAATTGTTAAAACTATGAAAGATGTAGTGAACTTGGCAAAAAGTCTCAAGTAGATAATTAAATTTTTAGAATTTCTTCAAGTTTGTCATATGCACGATTTTCAATGTTTTTAATTTTAGTTAAAAAATCAGAATCATATTTTTTTGTTTCTTTCCAAACCGGAACCATACCGTTCCACACTCCCTCACCTTTTAATTTAGAGTAAAAAGCTGCTCCAATGTGCATAGCAATTAATACATAACTAAGTAATGCTGAAAATTCATGTAATGCGACAGCAAAATCAATTCCCCCAATTCCTAAATTAAATAAAACCGCGATCAAAAGGCCGGTGGTTGGCAACATTATCAAAACAAAGTAGATAAGTCTATGCATAGACTTGGCAAGAAATAAATGGCCTGGCCTTATCTCATTGGTTGCTCCAAGAAGTGTTGGTGCATCTTTCATATAGAAATACCTTATAAAAACTATAATCAAGAAAATTATTGCAAATATTATTTCGAGATTAAGTAGTGAGGGATCCTCAAGCTCACTCAAGTCGTCGACTTGCTTAAATATGCCGTAAGAATACAACAAAGTAAATGTCCAGTGAATAATTTTTGAAGTTTTACTATGCGAAACCATAAAATACTTTAAGTTTTATTTCTTATACTAACTCGAAAGACTTGATTATATTTTCTAAACCTTCTTTTGCATCAGCAAAAAGCATTTTTGCATTTTCATTTATAAATAGTGGATTTGCAATGCCTGCGTAACCAGGTGACATAGATCTTTTTACAACAATGACTTGTTTTGCAAGGTCTACATCAAGTATCGGCATTCCATAAATTGGAGAATCTTTATCAGTTCTAGCTAACGGATTGACAACATCGTTTGCTCCCAAAACTAAAACAACATCCGTTGAGGAAAACTCAGAATTTATATCTTCTAAGGTGAACATATCCTCATAGTCAATATCGACCTCAGCTAAAAGTACATTCATATGACCTGGCATTCTTCCTGCAACTGGATGGATGGCAAACTTCACTTCAATATTTTTATCTTTTAACGTATTTGTTAATTCTTTTACTGCTGATTGCGCTTGTGCAACTGCCATTCCATATCCAGGTACAATAACTACTGATTCTGCATAACTTAACTGTATTGCAACATCTTCTGGAGAAGTACTTATTGGATCTTTCTCATACTCATTGTTAATAGTTGTAGTTCCAAAACCACCCTTAAGAACATCTAGAAGTGTTCGGTTCATTGCAGCGCACATGAGAAGTGTAAGAATAATACCTGAAGCACCTACTAAAGCGCCGGCCACGATCAAAATAATGCTATTTACAATAAACCCTGCTGACATAGCCGCAATTCCAGATAGCGAGTTTAAGAATGCAATGACAACTGGCATATCTGCTCCACCAATAACAGCGACTCGTATAACTCCAGCAATTAATGCAACCAAAATAATAAATTCATATAAAAAGGTATCCATTTCTAAAACTGCTGGAATTATTAGAATTGTAGGAAGAAATACTGAAAATATGTTGCCTAATTTTGTACTGAAGTTATTTAATTTGCCACGCAGTTTCAGTACAGCAATAAGACTTCCCGAGAAAGTAAATATTCCTATGACCATTGAGAAGATTGCCACGAAAACATCAGAAATTGGCAAGGAAGTATTAGATAACTCAACATAGGCAATTGCACCAGATGCTCCTCCACCAAAGCCATTAAATAATCCAACCAATTCAGGCATCTGTGTCATTTGAACTCGTTTTGATATTAATACTCCAAGAAGTCCAGAAAAAACAATTGTGATATAAAAAGCAGAATCATATTTAGAAAAATCAAAATTAAATGCACTAAATACAGCTAGACCCATGGCCAGAATCGCAAAAGAATTTGCTCTGTGTGCAGTTGATGGTCTTCCAAATAGTTTCAAAGCAAATATAAATAATACAGCAGAGATCAATAATATTATTTCAATCATTTTTCTTAAACATTTCTAGTATTCGGCCAGTTACTGAAAACCCTCCAACAATATTAAGGGTTGCAAATGCAATTGCAATTAAAACGATAATTTGAAGTATTTGAGAATCTCCTACTTCTGGGTATATGAGAATTGCTGCAATTAATGTAATTCCAGAAATAGCATTTGAACCAGACATAAGTGGCGTGTGTAATGTCTGAGGAATTTTAGATATGAGTTCGTATCCAATAAAGCTTGCTAGAAAAGTTATTAACAATGTAAGTAAAAAAGTTGCTTCCATTATGAATTCATCTCTGTAAAAATTTCATCATCACTGTTCTCTATATATAGTTCAATTAAATTTCTAACATTCTCTGAATAGAGCTTTGTAGCTGCATGTTTTACTGAATTTAGAATGTCTGTTTCGCCAACTATCTTTACACCATTTAATTCAACAACTTTATTAACCTCGGTACCTTCACAGTTACCACCTGTACTGGCTGCTAAATCGATAATCACAGAATTTTCTCTCATGTTTTCAATGGTTGACTTTTCGATTAAGACAGGTGCTTTTTTTCCTGGTATTTGAGCAAATGTTAAAACAATATCACTATCAATTACTTGTTTTTTTAATGCTTCTTGAATTTTCTGATTTTCTTCTTCAGAGACTTCTTGCGCATAAACACTGTCTTGTGCTTCAGCGCTTGCTTCAACAAATTTGGCACCTAAAGATTCCACTTGATCTTTAGCTTCTTTTCTAATATCAAAAGCCCAAACTCTAGCACCAAGTCTTTTTGCAGTTGCAATTGCTTGAAGGCCTGCAACTCCTACTCCTAAAATCAAGACCTTAGAAGGTTGAATATTTCCTGCAGCAGTTGTCATCATTGGTACTACATCAGATGTCTCTTTTGCAGCTCTTAAAACTGAGGCGTATCCAAGCAAGTTGGCTTGAGAAGAAAGAGCATCTAAATTTTGAGCTCTTGAAATCCTAGGGAGTTTAAAGAAACTTAATACCTTGATATCAGGTCTTAATTTTTTAATTTCTTCGATCTTTTCAAAATCAAATATGCCAATAAGGACTGCTCCTGCTTTTAGATCCTTTATTGTTTTATTTTCAATATTTTCTACACAGGCGATGACATCTAAGTCACTTAATTTAGAAATAGTCTTTACATTTTCTTGATTAGCGTCTGGATAATTAAGGTAATCAAATATAGTTTTTTCTATATGCAGATCCATAGAATACTTCTCAAAAGATTCAGGGTGTATTGGAGCCCTGTATCCGTCAACATCTGTTAAAAACCCAATATTCATTATTTTATTTTATTCCTATTAAGAGTTATATATAAATAAACTTAAAAGATGAGAATTGCTGTGTTTGCTGATAAATTTTCTGGAACACTTTCATCCGATGAAGTTATTGGTGAGATAAGAAAGATATTTAAAAATAACAATGTCAAATCATCTTTCTTTCCAGTCACAGATGGTGGTGAGAACTCAACAGAGATATTTAAAGAATATGGTTTTGTAACACAACAGATGTCTATGAAGCAAGATTTTTCTGGCAAATGGTTCCCTATCGAGACTTTAAAAATTAATAAAAATATATACATTGAAACCTCTCAGCTCATAGGTATCAAAAACACAGATGATTTATCTTTAAATCTAAATACATCATGCCTGGCAAAAATTATTGAGGAGGTAGATATTTTGTCTATGGGTGGCTCCAGAACAAATGACGCTGGAATAGGTTTACTTAGCAAGATGGGAATCGATTTTCTAAATAATGAAGATCTAATAGAGAATCCAAAGCCAAAAGATTTCAAATTAATAAACAATATAAAAATCAACGAGACTTTTAAAAAAATTAATAAAAAAGTTTTAATCGATACAAGTATTCCACTACTTGGTGACAACAATGCTTTTAAAGTGTTTGGACCTCAAAAAGGATTAGCAAATAGTGAAATTAAATTTTTAGAAAAAAATGTTGAGAGAATTTTCAATTTACTTTCCAATGAAATGGCTAGTTCATTGGATCCATTTAAAGAAGGAACTGGTGCATCTGGTGGTTTAAGTTTTGCATTGGGTGAGGTACTTGGATGTGAAATAATCTCAGGTCCTCAATTTTTTTTGAGTGAGACAAAACTATTAAACAAAATAAATGATTTTGAAATTGCGATCTTATGTGAAGGAAAATTTGATTTTTCATCTATGAGTGGAAAAGTACTTGGAGAGATTTTAAAACTTCATACGGGGCAGACTTATTTTTTAGGCGGCAAGTTTGACTACAATGATGAAAGTATATTTACAGACATATTTGAATTGGGTAATAAAGGTATGAAAAATTCAAAAAAAGCATTAAGAGATTCGGCGTATAAATTGGCTAAAAAGATAAATAAATAGAATGACTATCACCTCTCCCTGTATAAATGTTTGTGTGACTGATCCAGATACTGATTTGTGTTACGGGTGTTCAAGAACAACAAAAGAAATTAAAGAATGGTCAAAATACAACGATGAAGAACAATTAAAAGTTATTGAAATAAGTCGTAACAGAATGGATGGATGGCAACGTAAAGCGTTTGATAAAGCATATAAAGAAAAAGTTGATACTGGAACAAGTCCTCTTAAAAAACAGAAATTACAGGACTAGAAACCTGGTTCATCCAAACCAAGACTTAGGTAAACCATCCTTAACAAGTCTTTAAATGCTTGGTCAAAATAATAATCAACTGTAGAGTCTTGATCTAATCCATACCACCAAAACCAGTCAGAGCCTTCTGCTAACAACATGTAGTCGTACGCTTGATTAATTTTTTCATCAGAGTAATCTCCTGATTTTTTTGCTTCTTCAAAATCTATCCTGGTTTGATATAGGAGATCCCAAGCTTCATTTTCATCAGTCTCACCTATCCAGGTTGCAAAATTTGGTTGGAACCAAGATGATGGATAAAGTTCGTCTATCGTATCAAGACTGTCACCATACATTTTCAAATAATCACTTGGAGTAATAGTCTCTAACCAATCGTATTTAGTAAGTACTGTATACATTCCATTTAAAAAGTCGATGCCATCATTTGGATAGTTTTCCCAAAAATTTTCACCATCAGCAATAATTGAAACAACTGGAACAAAATCTAACTCGGAAGTCTTTTCACGTAATTTTAAAATCGTATTTTCAAATTCTTTAACTGAAAGGTCTGACCTTTTTTCTGAGTAACCGAACATTTTGTCAGATAGATAATTATCTCTAAAAAATACTGGTACCGTTTCACCATTAGGCAGCACTGTGCTCCAGGGTCTATATAATAATTCTGGCTTAGAAGCTACTCCCCCAACCCATCTTTGAATTTTCACATCTAGTGACTTCTCTAAAGGGTTTTGTCCCGTTGCTATCCAAGAAATATCTTCATCGTTAAAATATTCGAGGATTTCCTGGGCAACTGCCCCTTCAGCAGGCCACATACCATTGGGATAAAATCCAAAATTTTCAAAGAAGATATCTTTTCCCTTCTTAACATGGGCTCTCGCATCATCTTCAAACTTAAAAGTATTTTTTGGAAAATCTGAAGCTGTATCTCCTCTTTTTCCCAAATCTGAGTTATGTATTAAAGGCAAAATAGGATGTGCAAAAGGTGTAGTAGTCAGCTCTATGTGATTATTTTTATATGCATTAAGATGTTCAGGAATTACATTATCAATGAGCTTTTTGTGAACCTCAAGAATTATTTTCTTATCTGCTTCAGAAAAATTACTACCTTTTTCTACAATTTTATTTAATGGGGCTGATGATAAATATTTTGGATCAGTCCATCCAAGATTAAATAGAACTTGAAGATCAATATAGTCCTGTGTGGTCCAGTCTTGAGGATATTGTCTAAGGTTCCTGAGTTTAACAAACCGAGGATATGTATTGATGATTCTTGAGTTGATATCAAAAAATCTGTCTATTAGAAAATCTTTTTGTTCGCTTGTAAGCTTCTCAGCTTCAACCTCTGTATGAACCCAATAGATATCTTTAGATCCATTTGAGAGCTCATTTAATTGATTCATTAATGTTGGGGTCAAATTAAACGTAACCCGAAGTCCTTCATAATCTTGTACCATCTCAACCATATCAAGATAATCTTTTGTTGCGTGAAGTCGGACCCATGGCTTTGAAAAATTTCCATCGGTGTCTTTCGGGTAATATGGCTGATGCTGATGCCACAGTAACATCACATAAAGCTCTGGAGTATCTTCAGATTCTTCAATGATTAACTCCGTTGTTGATGAAATAGCTTCTTCCACCGATTCATTACTTGAAGTTTGTGAACAAAAAGCCAAAAAGAGTATCAACAATATTGAATACTTTTTCATTTAGCAATTATAAAATAATTATCTAAGAGAATAAAGATTTAAGCAAATCTTTGTCAGGTACCGTAAGAATTTTTTCTATAGTGTCAACATACAATTCAAAAGCTATAGGTAGCTCTGTTCGAACTTGGTTTATTGAGCTAATTTTAAATTCACCATGAGGTAAGTCGTATATATCACTGTAGCCCCAAGATGTAACTATTACCCAGAAAGAAAATTCTTGAACAGTAACTTTGTTGTATCCCTCGATATCTCCATTATTTTTTATTTCCTGATAGCTAGAAATATCATAAATATTTTTTTCAACAGCTTCATTCATAGCTAAATAGATTTTTGAATTTTCATCATACCAATTCCACTCAGGAAATTCTCTAGCAAAACCAACTCCGGTTATTGTATGTAGTAAGTGTTCAATTACTTCGCCTACTTGATCATTTGCTGAGACATTTTGATATTCCCAAATAAAATCTGTGTGATTATCTTCATATCCTCTACCAGGACAGCAATCAACAGAAGGATTTGGCGAATCAAAATTATAATATTCTGGTCCTACATAACCAATTCTCTGAAAAACCTTCTCATTCTCAACAATTTTTAAATATCTTGATCTAAGATCGGTGTCTATATTTTCTCCCGGTTGTAACATTTGAGAATATGTTTCCGCAACTTTGGACATAAATTCATCAGAAACTTCCGGAAGAGCAAAAATTCTTAATCCAGTAACATCAACATATTTTTGATAATCTCTATATGATGTGTCAGTAACTATCTCTCCAATTGAGACTACAATTTCAGAACTAGACTCTTCTGTTTCTTCAACAACTTCCTCAATCGTAGTTGTAGTAGTGCCATCATTTTCTTCTTCTACAATCGTTGTAGTAGTACCATCATTTTCTTCTTCTACAATCGTTGTAGTAGTACCATCATTTTCTTTTTCTTGTTCTTCAATCGTAGTAGTTGGTTGATCAGAGTTACTTTTTAAATCTTGTGTAACTTCAACGTCTTCTTCTGTACTTCCACAAGATATAAAAATAACTAAAAATAATATTGATATTTTTTTAAAAAGCATCATCTTAATGGTCTTAACTTAGCAGTAAAGTGTCTTAACTGTTGTGGTTGCTCAATAATTTCATAGCCTTTGAGTTTCTCTTTACTTTCAGCAAGTTTTTCAAGAACTTCCGCCACATAGTCAAAATGACTTTGTGTATAAGTTCTTCTTGGAGCTGCAAGTCTTACTAACTCATGAGTTGCTGGTTTATCAGGTTCACCATTTTCACCAGCGACTCCAAATGCCAAAGTACCTAATTCAACAGCTCTAACGCCACCAATTAAATATATCTCACACGCAACTGAATGACCAGGATACTGATGAGGAGGTATGTGTGGAACAAAGGTTTTTGCATCTATATATAAAGCATGGCCACCTGCAGGCTGAACAATTGGGATACCGTAACTCAAAGCTTTTTCACCCAAATATGAGATTGACCTTGCTCTGTATTCAAGATAATTTTTATCTGTAATCTCTTTAAGACCTTGTGCAAGTGCATCAAGATCTCTTCCAGCAAGGCCACCATATGTTGGAAAACCTTCAGTCAAAATTAAAAGGTTCCTTGAAGCTTCAGCTAGATCATCGTCATTAAATGCCAAAACTCCTCCAATATTGCCGAAGCCATCCTTTTTCAAACTAATTGTGCAACCGTCAGCAAGCCTAAAAGCTTCTTTTGTTATCTCTCTTATTTCTACATCCTTATAATCTTCCTCTCTCTGTGAAACAAACCATGCATTTTCAGCAAACCTACAGGCATCTAGTAACAGCATTTTGTTGTATTTCTCACAAAGTTTTTTTGTATTTTTAAGATTCTCCATTGAGACTGGTTGACCGCCACCTGTATTATTTGTAATTGTCATCAAAACAAATGGAATTTTTTCACTTTTTTTACTTAAAATATCTTCAAGTTTTTCAAGATCGATGTTTCCTTTAAAAGGTGCAGGCGACAATAAATCTAATCCTTCTTTACAAAGTAAATCTAAAGGTTCAGCTTTGACAAATTCAAAATTAGCTCTTGTTGTATCAAAGTGACTATTACTCGGTATTATATCTCCCTCTTTTACCATCACTGTTGCTAATATTTTTTCGCTAGCCCTACCTTGATGCGTAGGAATTATATTTTTGTAACCTGTAAGTTCTGATACAACATCATGAAATCTCTGCCAAGAGTGAGAGCCTGCATATGCTTCATCACCACGCATTATCGCAGCCCATTGTTCAGAAGACATTGAGCCTGTTCCTGAATCTGTCAACAAATCAACAGTTACCTCTTGAGATTTCAAACCAAATACATTCCAATATTCTCTTTCTAAGAAACTTTTTCTTTCTTCTGGAGTAGTTATGGGTAGAGATTCTACAGATTTAATTTTAAACGGTTCAATTATTGTCTTGAACTTCATACAGAGATTGTAACTGACTTTATTCACGATATCATTATCTTTATGGTCGAAATACATCAAACTATAGCAAATATTTTTGAAGGAAACATTGATGAACTTGAAGCTTTTGAGTGTGAGGATCAATTTTCTGATACACAAAGTTTTTGTGATCATTATGGTTTTAAAATTGAAGATTCATGTAATGCAATATTATTAAAATCAAAAAAACCGGAGGAATTCTTTGCTTTGTTTTGTGTACTGGGCTCCAATAGATTGGATGTAAATCACAAAGCTAAAAGTTTGTTAAATGCAAAAAAAATTAGTTTTGCATCGAAAGAAGAAGCTGAGTTAATCACTAATCAGATATATGGTGGAATAAGCCCCCTGGGACTACCAAGTGAAATCGATGTATTTATTGATAAAAATGTTATGGAAAGGGAAAAAGTGTTTATTGGTGGTGGAAATAGAATTAGTAAATTCTTTCTAAAGCCAGAGATACTAAAAAACTTAACAAATGGAACAGTAGAAGATTTAACTCAATCCATCTCTACATAAACTTGCAGCCTGTGGTGAAAACGCTTTTCCATTTAAGCCTGGAAATCTGCCAGCTTGTAGATAATACTTTAGAAATGTTCTCATGTTTTTAAAGTCCTCATTGGAAATCTCTTGAGGAGTTGTTAAAACATTTAGTGGATTTGGTAGATTTCTTTCTAAAAATGATTGTTGATCACTGTCTAGTTTTTCTATGTATTCAGAAAGGAGAGAGATTGTAATCTGATAATCCTCAATAGTGTTTGTACAGTTTTCATACTCATTTACTGAAAGAGGACTCACATCAACTTCATAATCAGTTCTGTACTGAAAAATTAAGACAATTATTAAAAATAATAAAACTGTGTAGAAAAAGATTTTTATCGGAAAAAAAATAACTTTTCTAATCGGCCATAGTATTGCTTTTATTATCCTCACAAATTTATTGTAATGTAATCACAAGACACTGACAGGCTCCTCCAGATTTCATAAATTCTGAAACATTTGAAATTTCAATATTACAACCTAACTGAGCAACAGTTTCAATAATTTCAATGTTTTCAGATGGAAATATAACTGAGTCATTAATGACTACTGCATTACAAGCAAGTTGATTTGCATCATCTTCATGGATTGGAAGCAAATTAAATAAATCAGAAAATTCAGAAAGAGATTGATCCTCAAATGCATCAGGGTAAAAAATAGCATCATTATTTCTTGTAGGAAGCTTTTGGAAACAGGTGTCTAGGTGATAGAATTTTTCATCAACTAACTTTGTAATTTTTGGAGTCAACTGGAAATGGTCAGCTATGTACAAAAGTGCTTCTTTATCACTTCTAATTCCATATGAACCTATTAAGTATTCCCCATAAACAAATGCATCTCCACGTCCTTCAAATTTGTGTTCAGATGGAATTCGGGCAACATCATACCCATTCTTACGAAACCAATTCTCATAGATAACTTCCTCGCCCTGTCTTTCTTGATATTTAAAATTAGATATAAGAACAGATTTATCTTTTATTATTCCAGAATTTGCTGTGAAAACGAGATCTGGATAAACCGTATTTCCAGGAATTACATTTACTTCAGCACCACATTTTTCTATTGTGGATTTAAGTCCACCCCATTGATCTTTAGCTAACTCTAAATTGATTTCAGCACCTTCAACCATCCAAGGGTTAATTGAATATTCAACTCGAAAATATTCAGGAGAACTCATTAAAACAGAAGTGTTTTGCATGTTTATATTTTACATTTTTATACATTAAATGTATATTTTCATACATGGATAACATCATATTTTCAAAAATTGATGAAACAAATATTGAAGGCTGTTTTAGTTTAAATCAAGATAATGTTCCAGAAGTAGGATCAACATCTATTGAAGAATTTAATAATTTGGTTCAGAATTCAGATTTCAATCTATGTGCTGCTTTCGAAGAAAAGATAGTAGGTTTTTTAATATGTTTCCAAGATACTTCTAAAACAAAATCTTTCATGTACAAAATAAAACATAAGAACTTTAATGAATTTAAAAATAGAATAAATAATTTTATGTACATTGATAGGATTGCAATTGATGTTGATTACAGAAATAATGGGCTTGCAACAATATTTTATGAGCATTTGTTAGAACACTGTCTAGAAGTAGATGTCGAAAATCTTACCGCAGAAATTAATTTACTACCAACTGAAAATAAACCGTCTCTAAAATTTCATGAGAAATTACAATTTATTGAAATTGATACAAAAAAATATAATGATGAATATGAGGTTTCCTTACAAAAGAGGATTCTTTAAGTAGTAAGATATTTATATTAATGAAGTTTAACTTACCAAGAAGACAGCGAAAAAGCTTTGAGTCAGTATCTGGAAAATCTTTAGATAGCAATTTAAATAAAAAAGAAGCGTTAGAAATTTTTGAAAATGTAAAAAAAAGTTATTCCTCAGCTCCAAATTCTTTTGGTTCTAAAACAGGAAAAAAAGAAGAAGTCTTGGAAATGCTTCTAATAATTAGCGATCAAATCGCTTCAGAGTATAAAGATTGTGAAGTTGCTTTAAAACAAGGTGTTCCAGAAATTACAAAGGTCAAAGAGAAATGATGAAACTAATAATTGACGCAGATACTGGCTCAGATGATGCAGTTGCTCTATTAATGGCATATCGTAATTTACCTTCAGATCAAATACTAGGGGTGACTGTTGTTGCAGGAAATGTCCCACTTGATCAGGGTCTAATCAATACAAGTTACGTAAATGAATTATGTGAGGTTGATGTTCCAATATTTAGGGGGGCAGATAAACCAATGAAGAGAAAATATAGAGAGGTTTATAATTCTGAAGAATCTACAGCTATTGCCCTTAGTTATGGAAATGATTCTACATCGGCCCAAAACGTTCATGGAATAGATGGATTAGGTGACATAGGCATAAAGCCTGAAAATCATAAAATCGAAACTGAATCTGCTCAAGATTTTTATAAGAAAGTACTTGGGGAGGAAGATGAAATTGAAATTGTAACACTTGGCCCATTGACAAATATTGCTGGCTTAATACAAAACAATGAAGAAAAATTGGAGAAAATAAAGCACTGTTACATAATGGGTGGAAGCTCAAATGCCTTAGGAAATATTACAAAGTTTGCTGAATACAATTTTTGGGTTGATCCCGAAGCAGCAGATATTGTTTTAAATTCAGGAATTCCTATAACTGTGATTGGCTGGGACCCTTCGCTTTATGATGCAATGATTGATACAGAAAAAATACAAGAAATAGATGCTATCGGAACAAAGTTCTCAAAATTTACAAACGATATTCAAGTTGTTTTAAGAGAAATGATGAAAGACATATTCGGAAGCGATAGTTATGATTTACCGGATCCCCTTGCAATGTCTGTTTACTTAGATAATGAAATCATAAGTCAATCCGTTGAAGTTAATGTAAGAGTTGATACCAGAGATGGAATGACTAGAGGAGGTTGTATTTTGGATTTTCTGAATTTGGAACCTGAGGCTCCAAAAATAAGAGTCGTACAAAGATGTCATGGAGATAAGTTTTATAGTCTATTAAAAAATAGCCTTGCTTAATGGTTGCAAGTGACTCCATAGTTGAATTAATTATTCTACAAGTTAGTGTTGCATTCAGTCCTGGATTAATAATTGCCTTAATTGTTAATGAATCAGTTCAAAAAAGTAGAAAGAATGGACTTGAGGTGGCTATAGGAGCAGCAACCGGAGCAATTTTTATAACAATAATTACAGCGGGCGTCGTTACCTTTATCTTTAATTTAATCCCACAAATTTTAACAATGATCTACATTGTTGGAATTATCTACATTGTGTACAAAGGGATTGTCACTATAAATGCTGAAATAAAAATAGATGATACGAATATTAATGCGGGATCCTTTAACGCAGGAATGCAACTTAACTTAATAAACCCTAAAATGTGGGTATTTTATCTTTCTGTCTTGCCAATATTCGTTACAGAAAATGAGAATGTTTTTGTGCAACTTATTATTCTTGGAGCTATAACGGTATTTGTTAATCTGATTGCTGACATTAGTTATGCATATATGAGTAGTTATTTTTTTAAGGATTCTTCAGTAAAAACAAAAAAAGTAATCAATGCAGTAAGCGGTTTTTGTTTAATTCTGATTGGTATTTATTTATTTTTTAGTAGATTTCTTTGATTCTTTCGAATCATCATCTTTAAATAATTCAGCAACTGCACCAATACTTCCAAGAGTTGCGGAAAGATCAGCAGGTAAGAAAATTTTAGTCGCTTTACCGTTTGCAACTTTTTCAAGAGATTCAAGATATTTAATTGCAATCAAGTCATTTGTTGGATCACCCTTGTGGATAGCATCAAAAACTTTTTGTATAGCTTCTGATTCACCGTCAGCAATGGCAATTTTTTCATATTTTTGAGCATCAGCTACAGCTTTTAGTGCTTCTGCTTCACCCTCAGCACTCAAAATTTGAGATTGTCTTTCACCCTCTGCAGTCAAGATAGCTGCTCTCTTTTCACCCTCAGCTTCAGTAACAGCTGCTCTTCGATCTCTTTCAGCTTTCATGACTTTATTCATTGCATCCTGAACATCTTGTGGTGGATCAATTCTTTGAATCTCAACACGAACAACTCTTGTACCCCATTTGTCAGTTGCTTCATCAAGAATGAGTTTTAAAGATGTATTAATTGTTTCTCGAGAGGTAAGTGCTGCATCGAGCTCTAGATCACCAATAACATTTCTTAAATTGGTTTGTGCAAGTTTTGTTGCAGCAGTTATAAAGTCACCTACGTTATAAACTAATTTTTTCGGATCAGTTGGTTCATAATAAATGACTGCATCGACTGTAATTGTAACGTTGTCTTTAGTGATTACTTCTTGTGGTGGAACATCTATAACTTGTTCACGCATATCTACAACAATTAATCTTTCTATACCCGGAATTACTATATTTAAACCTGAAGTTGCTTCACGATTGTATTTACCAAATCTTTCAATTAAGCCTTTTTCAAATGGCCTTAAAATTCTAAATATTCTGAAAGCTACAAATACTAAAAGACCAAAGAGTATTACGCTTCTTACGAGTGAAAAAATAAATTCCATAGTACTAGTTTATTATTAATAAAGTTATACGTTGATTTGTTTAACTATTTGTTTCTTCTGACTCTTTTTCTTCTTGTTCATACCTACTTAAAGCAAGCATAAACATAATGAATAGAATCAATGAACCAGCAAAATAAGTAAGAGGTATGATTCTGATCTCAAGCGCATTTAAACCATCGATTGATGCAGGAGCAGGGCCTCTTGGTGCATAAAGAAGAAAAAGAAAAGAATTAATTACTAGCCAACCAAAAGTAGCAGCACCAACAACTAAAAATCCTAGCCTTCTACCAAGATTTGTTGCATTCAAAACAAAGGTTGAACCAAAAAAAGAAAGTATGAAGAATATAAATAAAACTATTCCTGTAAATGTAAGGTTGGACGATAAAAGTGTCCTCATTATCTCACGCATCAGGTTTCATTCCTCTCAAATAATCTATTACTAATTCTATATCGGACTGTGGAAGCACTGCACCAAAACCAGGCATTTTTCCACCACCAACCCCATTCACTCCGTACCCTTTACCGTTTACGGATCCATTGATAATAAAGTCAATAAAATCATCACGTTCTTTAAATTGAATGTTTACTCTTCCACCCCTCAAAGCAGGTCCCAAGCCGCCGGAGCCAATTTGTTTGGTGTAAGCTGCACCAGCAGAATACCCTGCAGTATGACATCTTGCACAATATGCGTTAAATATACCTACGGCTCTAGTTGCTTTATCGTAGTCTCCGTCAAAAGTCGAATCTGCAATATCTTGGAAATCGATAAGCCAAAGTTTTTGTTCGTATGCATTTTCTAAAAATGCTAAACCTACTTCAGCTTCATCCATAAACTTGTCATATCCATCAGTAAGTATTCCAAGATTAATAACTTTTGTTTCAAGTTCAGACAAGAAGCCTCTAACTATAGAAGCGTCTTTCCTTCCAGGAATAGATTCTTCCTCGTCTGGATTAAGATTTAATACTGGCGTTCCTAACATTTCAGTTATAGTTTCACTATATGCTGAGATGTCGGTTTCAACACTATCATACAATCCATCTTCATCAGTATCAATACCGCTTTGTCTGGAAATCAATGCTGAGACTATCTCAACTGCTTCAATTGCGATTGGTAATCTTATTGGTGCCATTTCTATATCATTTATTAATTCATTTTGTTTGGCTATTTCACTTTCAACTTGTAAATCAGAATTTTCTATTCTCAATAAAGATGAATTTATATTTCCTTCAATTTCAAGCAATTCTTCATTTTGAGGAATCTGAAAGGAGTGTAAATACTCAATTAAGTCACTTAATTGGCCGTCGTTCATTGGTCCACCACCTTTAAGACCCCAAGCTGGCATTGGAGAATTTGCTCTTCCGTAGATAAGCCAATATAAAACTTCCTCATCATCGTATCTATAGAAAACATCATTAATAGCAGGAGCTGTCCATGTAACACTTACCCCACTTCTTTTTTCAACATACGATGCAGCGCCACCACTTCCATCTACACCATGGCAGTTACCACACCCAAATTCTTCATATAAATGATGGCCTCTTTCTACAGAAACATCATCAAATTCCTCTACAAAGCTTTCTTGTCTAGCTGGTTCGCCTAAATAATATAAAGGAATCATAATTGTTAAGAGAGAAGCTAAAACAACGGCAACTGACAAAATTTTATCTAAGTGAGTTGTCTCAAGCTGATCATCAGGTAAATATTTTTGAAGATTTCTTGGTACTTTTTTAATCTTTCCTGCGCCACGAAAGCCAACAGCAGAAAAATATGCAATTGCACCTATCACAGATAAGGCAATAAGTGTTATGAAAAGTGAACTGTTCATTATTATTCCTCAGGTGCAGCAATAGTAATACATGAAATACCTTGGGGATATTTAACTGACATTCCAGCAGCACGTGGAGATTCTATGATAGAACCCGTATCAATAATAAATTTTCCAGATGAGTTTACATTTACTATAAATCTATCAAGATTACGAGGTGCTGGTCCAGCATAGTACTCGCCAACCATATTATATTTTGATCCGTGACAAGGGCATTCAAACCCTTGAGAGGTATTACACCATGGGACTCTACAACCAAGATGTACACACCTTTGATAAACAGCAACAAGTCCATCAGCAACTGTTCCACTGTCAGAAAATTGTGAGTTTCCTGATTGTTCGAATGGTAATACATAAGCTCTTGCAGCTGGGATAAAAGCAGGAATCACAGATCCGTCAGATTGAAAAATTTGGTCTTTTAAATCTTGAACTCTTCCTGCGTCGATTTTAGAACCGAAACCTCCAGAGACCTTAGGATAGAAAAATCCCAGCCAAGAAATTAATTGAATTCCAGCGAAAGCACCGAAAGTAATTCCTAATGCTTTTCCAAGGAATTGTCTACGAGTCATTCCAGCTTCTTCTTCTGATATTTCTTCGTAAATTATTTCTTCTTTTACTTTTATCGATCCATCTGTTTGAATATCATCATTTTCATCAATATCATCAGACAAATTTTCTTCTTCATTTTCAGGTTCTTCGGGAGCTAAAAAGTTTGTTTGCGACTTATCTACTTTTAGTGCTCGCTTATCTAAATTTTTCTTCCAATTCAGCCTTTTATTAACAGCTTTAGGTGTTCTACCAGTAACTACTGCAATGATTCCAATAACGCCAAACAAACCGATAAAGGCAATTGCGATAAATGAAAGTTGTACCAGGCTCATTCGAAATGGACCCAGTCAAGTAAGTCATCAAACCAAACACCATCAATCCATGGATATGTCCAGTTCCAACCTGGGCCTCTAAATAATATACCAATTAAACTCAGCGTTCCCGCTCCTGCCAGAAAAAATGTCCAAAGCATAATTGCATATTTTCTTTTTGAGGGTTTATTATCCTTATTTCTATCTATATATGGAATAGCCATAAATGCTACAACACCAATAATTAGAGGTATCATAACTCCAGCAATTTGGGGATCCCAGTATGAAAGTAATTCTTGTAAACCAAGGAAATACCAAGGTGCTTTTGCAGGGTTTGGAGTAATGTTTGGATTTGCTTCCTCAAGTAATGGGGCCTGCAAAATTGCACTAATAAAAATAAGAAAAGCTGTCATAGCCATTAAAGATATAAATTCTGGAAGCATTAAATGTGGCCAGGTATTTACTTTATCTACTGGCTCGGAGGTTGGTTTTTGTATTGGTTTGGCTTTTACAACTGTCAATAGTCTCTGTGTAACTCTTGTTTCTGGAGCAAATTCTACTTCAGCCGGTATGTCAGTTTTTACTGCTGCCGCAGGTGCTGGTGCTTCTTTGACTTCAGCTGCAGGTGCTGGTGCTTCTTTGACTTCAATTGGTTTTACATCTATGACTTCTGGTTCTTTCGAAATAGTTGTAGGCTCTGCCTCACCTTTCATTTCTGCTAAAGCTTGCTCCACAGATATACCTAAAGCTTTTGCTCTTGCCTCAGCTGTTTTTATTAATAAGTGTTCAGGAATATCAACCATGTAACTTAAAACTAGAGGGGACCAGAGATCCCTCCATCCTTTCTGACTCTCCAAAAATGGATCGCCATAAATATAACAATTATGAATGGGAGAAATAAAACATGTAGAACATAGAAACGAAGCAAAGTAGCTTCTGTAGCTTCTAACCCTGCAAATAAGGCAAACTTTACCTGTGCACCAATTACAGGTGTGTAACTAGCCATGTTTCCACCAACCGTTACCGCCCAAATAGCTAGCTGATCCCATGGAAGAAGATATCCAGTAAAAGATAGAAGCAAAGTTAACAAAAGCAAGATAACTCCAATTACCCAGTTAAACTCTCTTGGTGCTTTATATGCTCCGTGATAAAACACTCTTGACATATGTAGAAAGACTACGATGACCATTATGTGTGCAGCCCACCTGTGCATATTTCTTACTAATGAACCAAAAGCTATTGAAGTTTGTAGAGATTGAATATCAACATAAGCCATTTCCGTTGGTCTAAAATAAAACATCAACCAAATTCCTGTAATTGTAAGAACAATAAATGTAAAAAAGCTTAAACCTCCAAGACATAATGTGTAAGACAATCTCACACCATGTCTTTTAACTTTTACAGGGTGAAGATGGTACAAAACATTGTTCATAACAACATATGATCTGTTTCTTGGGCTATCAGAATATCCTTTTCTAAATGGGGATCCTGGACGAAAGATACTTCCCCACAATGAGCTTTCTTTTAGTGAGTCTCCTAGACCTGCACTTATATCTTTTACACGATCTCTAAACTTTATTTTTTCATTCTTCATTTAAAGTCTTCCATATATATATCCATGTCTATCATTTCTTTCTCCAGAGTCCTCATCCCATGGAGCTTCATAGACACCATTATTAATTGCTGCATCTGCAAGTGATCCAGAAAATTTACCCAAAGAAATTACGCCTGTTGGGCATCTATCAACACATAATGCACATCTAGTACATGCATCTTCATCAACAACAAAAAATCCTGATTCATTTTCTTCCATACTAGGGGCTTCGACATTAATTGAGTCCTCAATAGCATCTGTTGACAAGTAGTGAATACATTTCCAAGGACATATATCAACACAACCTTCGCATAAAATACACTCTGCTTCATCAATGTGTAGAAATTGTTTTGGTCTTACTCTTGATGAAATCTTTTCTGCTTCAACCATCGCAAGGTTGTATTGTTTTTCAAATTCAGGCATCTCTATAAGTACTTCTGATTTAGCCATCAGCACCAACCTTCACAACTTCTTTACCATAATCAGAAATTCTTGTTTTACCCCTCTCTTTTGCTTCATTGATGTCTTGAATTAAATATCCTACAACAAAAGCAGTTACTAATGCACCAGTAGAAATTCCGAGTTGAATGATATCTTTAAGTGCTCCAAGACTGAGGCCAATTTCATTACCAAGAAAAAGAATAGGCGGAAAGTTTATAAATTCTCTTTGATTAGTCCATTCAAGAGGTCCCTGAGAAAGGTTTAGCCATTCAGATGGCAAAACCCCAAAAATTAGTGCGAATTGGATCCAGCTTAAGAAAGCAAGATATGTTGCTCTTGCCCATGTCATCTCTGTATCTTCCCAAGCTAACATTGCCATTCCAATCAAAAGAAGTTGCCCAGCTCCAAATGCTATAAGTTGGCCAATAGTTTGCATTAACCATCCTCGAGGCATCCAGTTAAAGTAATCAATTACTTCCCCCTCTGGAAAACCAGCAAAATGGGCGATAATAACACCGATTGTGACACCACCAATGCCAGCAAATATTAAAGCTACTCCAATTTTGTATCGATTAGTAAATATAAAATTTAACAAGTTTCCCTCTACACGTCATTAACTCAAAACCTTCAATATCTATTGTATCAAGAATTGGGTACATAATATAAATTTTATAACGGTACTTTTTTAGGAAATTAGATATTTTATTGACGTATTTTTTACAGATTAATAGTAAAGTCAAATTGAGTACTTACTATTTAAACTAATGAAAATAAAAATTTTTCCAAAAAATGAACAAGAATTTTCAAAATTTTTTATTGTTATTATTCCATTTTTATTATTACTTTTTGGAGGTATATCACTATTAAAAGAAGCATATTTTCTTTTTGTGAATATTCTTCCCGAAAATATTGTATTTAATTACGGTTTTCTCGATAAATTGAATAATCATATGACTTACAGCCTTTTGCTTTCATTCTTAATCATATTTTTGACTTCCTATCTTCTGCCAAAAACTCTTGGTAGAAGATTAGTTATATTTCCAATTTTCTTCCTGACGTCGTTAGGTGTAATAGGTTTAGAGTCTTTGGATCTATTATTAGGGTTTTTGTTTCCAAACAACTTTTATTCTTTTGGTAATACAACTTATACAATGATCTTCAAGGTTTTAATCTTGTTTGCTTTTGTAGGTCTTTTATCAATAAATATTCTTGCAAAAAAAGAAGCTTCTATGTTTATAAGTGCACAATATTTATTTGGAGCAGCTATATTTTATGCTCTCTCATTAATTGTTTATCGTGGAAATTTTGCTGTATTTAGTGACAATTTTTTTATAAATTCTATATATGTATCTACACATATATATGTTGGATATTCTTTTGTGTTTTTAGCGTTGCTTCATTTCATGACTACAAAAGGAATCAATGGAACACTTTACAGTAAAACATTGGGATCAATTAGTTTTTGGGGGTATTTATTTTTATTGCCCTGGACGAACTTTAAATTTTATTTTGGTTCAGTTTTGCCTAATTGGATTGAAAATATTTCACTTTATTTATCATTAAGCTTGGCTCTTCCTCTCCTTGCCGTAACAGTTAATTTTTTCAGGACTGTAATAACTAGAAGCGAAGAAAATAAAATTATATATGGCCTTATTAGTTTTTCCTTTGGAATTTTTGTAGTAACAAATCTTTTTCAAATTGTTTCATCATTATCAAATATCATCCCCATTCTTAGTCTTACAAATTTTGAAATAGCAATAAGGTATGGGTATGTTTTTAGTTCTATTTTGATATCTATTGCTTTCATTTATTATCTGATTCCTAAGATCTTTGGAAGAGAAGTGAAATTTTCAAGACTTGAGTCTCTTACTGTATTAATAATAAAAATTGTTGTAGCAGGTACATTATTCTCGAATGCTTTAATTGGAATAATTTCTGGATATTCATGGAATGCAGGAGCAAATGCAGGAAACCCAACGATATATGGTGAAGGGTTTGGATTATTATGGTCTCTTATAAGTACTCCTTTATCAGTAAATTTATTTTTGTCGCTACTCCTACTTTTACCATTTTTTCTATTCTTTATATCTGTAATGAAAGCCATAGTAAGTGGAGAAATTACAGAGGCTGAAACAGTGGAACTGACCGAAGAGGAGCTTCCAGTATGAGTGAACTCTTAAGTAAAGTCGCAGAAATATTAAATGCTCCAGAATCGTTGGTTCAACGATCAGCAGAGGCAAGAGCAGAAGCATCAGGTAAAAGTGTTGATGAGGTTTTACAATCTTGGGCTGGTGGTGAAAGTGTAGCTGCAGTTGAAAAGACTGCTGAAGAACCAGCACCTGTTCAAGAAGAAACACCTGTTGAAGAACCAGTACGTGTTCAAGAAAATGATAAAGAAGATGAAAATGAAATCATTGTTGATGAAAAGGAGTCGACTCAAGAACTGTCTACTTCAAGAAGTACAAAAAAAATAACTCAAAAAATCGCTTTTGCTAATAAAACATTAAATATCAAAGTTAATGCGGAAACTGCTTTGCCTAGATGGTTAAATGTAAGCTTTGTCCTAATTCCTTTATTTATAGTGATTGGAATAATAAATACCTCATCAACACAAGAATGTGGAGAAAATGGCATTCTTGATATTGATAGAAAATCTCAATTGACAATTAATTGTGATGGTTCAGCTTTTGAAGGCAAGGGTGTTGGCTCAGCAAGTTCTATAAATTACATTGCTCTTGGACAACAAATATATTCTGGAGCAGCTGCTTGTGCTGGTTGCCACGGTGTGAATGGAGGTGGTGGTGTTGGACCAGCATTTACAGGGGGCGAGCTCTACACAACATTCCCAACGTGTAGTGATCATGCACTTTGGATTGAGCTAGGATCAGCAGGATGGCAAGCTGACGTTGGTCCAGCTTATGGTGCTGAGAATAAAGTTTCTATTGGGGGAATGCCAGGTTTCGCTGGAAAGCTGACAGAAGATGAACTTTATGCGGTAGTTGTGTTTGAAAGAGTTGTATTTGGTGGTGGCGACACAAATGAAGTTTTAGAAGATTGTGGTCTTTTAGAAGTTGAGGACGAAGTTACTGCTGAAGCAGTTGAAACATCAAGTCAAATAAACAAATAAATTCAAGTTGATTGTTTAAATAATCAAACTACTATTTTTTTTATGTTGCCAGCAATATATATTCATGTATTTTTGATCGCATTTAGTATTGTTCTTTTCTATGTAATTTTATAAAAATATGGCCAAAAAAAAGAAAGAAAAGAGAGCCGTAGGTTGGAAAGAACACGTTGCTCTGCCTGACTTAAAGATTAAAAGTGTAATAGCAAAAATTGATACTGGTGCAAATGTCGCAACTATAGATGCTGCAAACATAAAGTTTATAACTAAGAATGATATTAAGTACGTAAAGTTCACTGTAAAAAAAAGAAACAATACAATTAGAAAAACCTCTGCACCACTTGCAGGATTTAAAAGAATAAAAAGTTCTAATGGTGATGTTGAAAAAAGACCGTACATAAAAACTGATATCCTGATGGATGGTATTACAAAAAATATTGAACTGACTCTTACCGATAGAGGTCCTATGGATTACACGATGCTGATTGGAAGAAAAGCCTTAGGGAGAAGATGGGTAGTTAATCCGTCCATAGGTTTTTTAACAAAGCCTTCAGGAGAATAAAAATGAAGATTGGAATTTTATCACAAGATATTAGATTGTATTCTACAAAACGTCTTTATGAGACTGCAGTTGAAAGAGGTCATGATACTGAAGTAGTAAGTTATTTAAGGTGTTACATGAATATTGCTAAAGCAAAACCTAGAATATTTTCTGCTGGTAGAGAGCTAAGCTTTGATTCCGTAATACCAAGAATTGCTGCGACTTGGACATTTTATGGTGCGGCAGTTGTTCGTCAATTTGAATTAATGGGATCAGTGTCGGCAAATTCTTCGGCTGGAATAAGTAGATCTAGAGATAAATTAAGAGCTTTACAGCTTATTGGAAATACTGGAGTAGAAATGCCAGTAACTGGGTACGTTCATTTTTCTAGAGATGTGGAATCTGTTTTAAAAAGTGTTGGAGAGCCTCCTTTTGTTATTAAATTGCTAGAAGGAACTCAAGGAAGAGGTGTTGTGTTAACCGAAACAATGGATGCAGCAATTAGTGTTATTGAAACAATGAAAAAAATAGATGCAAATATTTTAGTTCAAGAATTTATAAGTGAAGCAAATGGTGAAGACATTAGAGCAATTGTAGTTGGAGATAAAGTGGTTGCTTCAATGAAAAGAATCGCAAAACCTGGTGAGTTTCGATCAAACGTTCATCTAGGAGGAAGAGCTGAAAATTACAATATTTCAAAAGAAGAGGAAGAAAGTGCTGTCAAGGCTGCAAAAATTTTAAAACTAGATGTGGCCGGTGTAGATCTAGTTCAATCTGACAGAGGGCCTTTGGTCTTAGAAGTAAATTCTTCTCCTGGATTAGAGGGAATTGAATCTGCGTCAGATATTGATGTTGCAAAAGAAATCATATCTTTTCTAGAAAAAAAAGTAGAAAATACAGATAAGTCAAAACCTATCGATATTTAATTGTTTTTTTAAAAATCTGTATGAAAAAGAATTTTAAGAATATTGTATTTAAGAAAATTTCTAAAAATTACGTATTGACTTAAGATTCCCTCGTCCAAAACTTTCTTACCATATAAAACAACTGGAACTCTTAATAAAAATTCTTGATACCCTTCTTCAACATCAACTTTTTTGATAGTAAAAAGGTTATTTAAAAAACTAAGATTTTTTAAACCTTTTTCGCATAATTCGCAATTTTCAGTAATGACAATACGTAATGTAGGCATATCTCTAATATAGTCAAATGAGGCCATGGACTTTAATTTTTATTGTTTTATTAGCTGTAATTATCTTTGTTTCAGGAGCTATTGTCTTAAATATTATTTCTTAATATCTATTTTTTCACCATCAACAATACCTATTACCTCTGAGGCGTTGTTATTTTTAGCAAAAATTGAAATCATACCCCAAGAGTCAGTAATTAATCCAACTTGATTCACGCCATCACTTTGATATGTCTCAGACCAAGTCATTTTAATTTCCTGATTTTGTATATTAACGCTTAAAATGTCTCCAATATTTTTTCCAAGATCAGCTAGTTCATCCGGTGAAATGTTAGTTTGACAATTACCGTAGTGATCAACCCATAAGATTTCGCCCTTTATCTCATCTTCTTTTTTTTCTGTTAAAGGAATCAAATATTGCTGAAGATTCATTAGGTCAACTTCCTCACCACAATCTTTAATATCAAGCTGACCTGAAGCAATCCCAGCAGCAAAAGGAGAAAATATATCTCTGGCATGAAATGTATTACCATCACTTGGGATAATCCAGTTTTCATTCTCAAGGAGATAGGCTTTTTTGGCTCCTCCTACTGTCGCACATGCAAGATTTAATAATCCATTATCAGGTCCAATCATTACTCCCCAATCAGTTTCTATTGCAACAGGTTTTCTTGCCGTCCCAACACCTGGGTCTACAACTGCTAAAAGAACACCTTGTGGAATATATTGAATAGCTCTCATGAGCAAAAGGCTTCCATATTTTATATTTTGTGGTGGAATCCCATGTGAAATATCATTGACGTTGATAGTTGGATCGATCCTACTAATGACACCCTTAACAATGCCAACTGAACCGTCAGAAATCCCAAAATCTGATGCAAATGATATAATCTTTGTCATTAGAATAAGTATAAAAGTACTTGAGATCTTAAATACATAAAAAAGGGACAAGATGAGAAAAGTAATAGTTGGGATATTATTTTTTATAATTATTGCATATTTTGGAATTGGTTTTTATGTCTACGGAGAATCAGTCGCTGTTCCCTGTGCAGTTGTAGAGTCTGAAAAAGAAAATAGACCAGATAATTTCACACTTGGAGAAAAAGCAGATTGGGATCCATCAAAATATTTTGTTCAAGATTATGAGACTGTTTTGATTAATACAAATGATGATGTTGTTTTAAGTGGTTGGTGGATGGAAACAGATAAAAACGCTCCAACAATAATTGGTTTACATGGTGTCACTAGTGGTAAGCATTCTCCTGATGTCTTACTTGTTGGAGGAATGCTTGTGAGTGAGGGATTTAACTATTTAACATTTGACTTCAGAGATCATGGTGAAAGTACTTGTGAAGATGGAGTTCATTCGGCGGGCCAAAAAGAAATTTATGACGTTAAAGCTGCGATTGATTGGTTAATCAATGAGAAAGATATTCCCTCAGAAAATATTGGATTGCATGGCTCATCATTTGGTGCAATGGTAGCCTTAATGACTCAATATATTTCAGATGATATAAATGCCCTTTCGATTGTTGATACTCCATTTGACTTTGCAACCTTGGTAAGAGAAGAACTGGTTTATCAGGAATTTCCTGGTTTTTTATTTGAGCCAGTAAATCATTATGCATTACTTTTTGAAGGAGTTGATATCACTGAAATAAGTCCTGAAGACGGGGTTTCAGCAGGTAGAAATCCTATGATTATATTTAATGGTGTTAAAAGTGATAGAGTTTTATCCCACCACACAGACGACTTAATTAGTGCTGGTAATAAGTATTCTGTCACGATGGACATATATAGATATGAAGAACTATCTCATACAGAGGTCATGTATGTATATCCAGATGAATTTCAAAAGAAAGCTGTAGATTTTTTTAAAGAAAATTTGAACAGATGAAAAAAATACTTCTTGGATTAGGCATGCTTTTAATTATTGGTCTATTTGGTGCAGGATGGTTTTTTTCTGGAGTTACTTATGAAGCTGGGTTAAATCCTGAATTTGATGATCAAGAAGATGTTGGTGTTGCAGAGGATAGAGTGATTATTGAAAGTATTTCCAATAATACAATTTCATTAAATGTAGAAGAAGAAAAATGGGGAGTTCTATTAGAAGATGGTATTTATGGTGTACTTGGAGAAAATGGAAGTGCGGTTGTAAGTACTATTATTTCACTCGAAGGAGATATCATCACCAGAGAAGTTCTTCAATTTAGTGGAGAACTAGAGGTTGGTGAAAGAGTTGCTTCTTCTCCCCTTCTAAAAATAGATAATGGAAAATATAGCATTCTTGGAACAAGTGATTATGAAGGAATCGATCAAAATGGAAAATATACTCCAAAATCAGTCTCCAACACAGATTTTGAATATATTGAATATGAGTCCGATCTTGGTATGTTTCCTGCATATTTAACAACTAATGGTGATACTGGTGTTGTCATCTTTGTCCATGGATTTAGAGGGGCATTTGAACGTGATTTTACAGCTATGCTTAGAGCTCCGGATTTCGAAAATCTTGGTTTTAGATCATTAATTATTTCTTATAGAAATGATGCAAACTCACCAAAAGATCCTTCAGGCCTTTATCAGTATGGAGTCACAGAATGGATCGATCTTGATAATGCTATAAAATATGTTGAAGAAAATATTAATCCAGAAAAAATTATTTTATGGGGAACAAGTGGTGGTGGAGGACCAATAACTAGTTGGCTTGAAAAAAATCCCGAATCAAATAGAGTTGATGGAATTATTCTTGAAGCAGGACTTATTAGCTTTTGGGAAAGCGTAGAAGTCAATGGGAAAGCTAGATATCCATTTATACCTGAATTATTTTTCCCATACATAAAACTTTTTACTGAAATTAGATACGGAATAGATTTTGACACCATGGATTTTAGAGATGCATTAGTAGAATCTGAAGTCCCAGTTCTATTTTTCCATGGAGATGATGACGAATGGGTTCCTGTAGAAATGACAGATTATATTGCAGCTAATAGAAGAACAAATTTTACTTATATTAGAATGGCAAATGTTGGTCATGTTACATCTTGGAATGCAGATCCAGAAAGGTATCTCTTTGAAATAGGGAAATTTATTGAATCTTTAAATTAAGCCTTCATATATTTTATTTAAATTCGATGTTGTAACTTTCCAGTCATAATCTTTTGATATCCTTAAACAATCTAAAGATATTTCTTTGAACTTCTTATTATCATTTAGTAAATTTTTAACAAAGCTATTAACATTACCATCAACTAAATCTTCAGAAAGATAGCCGTTTCGGTTGTTTTCAATAATTTCCATTAATGATCCATTATTAGTTGTAAGTACGGGTACCCCCATTGTGTTAGCTTCGATGGCAACAAGTCCAAAGGTTTCAAATTCCGAAGTATGAATCAATAATTTTGCTTTATTGAGTAATTCAATAATTTTTATTTGAGAAAGATTATCTAAGAACTCAATATTCTCCTCCAAATTAAAATCTTTGACAGTTTGCTTAAGCTCCTGTAAATATTCGTTTCCATACTTGCCACTAGGTCCCCCAATAAAAATACATTTAAAATCATCTTCAATTTTTTTAAAATTATTTAAAAATTCTAAGGTTTGAAGTTGTCCTTTTTGTTCTTGTATTCTGCCAATCGATAAAAAAATGTTTTCTTTTTTAACTGACAAATCTGGAGAAAATATTTTTCTATCAACTCCTGGAGTAACTTTTTTAATTTTATTTTCATCAACTTTGTATGTATCAGTAATCAACATAGTTTCAAAAACTGAAGAAGCAGTAACTACATTAGATGATGTCATTACTATTTTTTCGCAATCAACTCTTTCCTTGTTGTAGCCGTCTAAAAAAACCCCCAAACTGTGAGATGTAAAAACAAAAGGTATGTTTAATTCATTTGAAATCTCTTTTGCAACAAGACCTGATAACCAATAATGTGCATGAATTACGTCAAAGCTTTTTAACTCTAAGGATTCTTCAAGTTTATTTTTAAATGTCTGCAAGTGGATTTCTTTATCCTCAACATTTAGTTCAGGTTCAAATATGTCCAAGGAAATAAATTCAAGATTTTTACTTATGAAACTCTCTGCTTTTTCACCTGTTACAACAGTTACATTGTGATTCTCCGATAAGTGTTTTGAAATTTGTTGAACGTAAACACTCATACCTCCACCATCATTTTTTCCTATTTCACTGAAAGGAGAAGCGTGAAATGATAATTGGAGAATATTCATACTTTAATTTTTAAATCATACAGCTGATGTGCTTCTCCACCAAAGTTAAATTTATATTTTTCTTCCCCTTTAAGAAAATCAAAGTATTGTTTACTTTTTTTAATGCTATTTTGTAAAAGTTGATCATTTAAGTAAGTACCAGTATTGAATTCATCTAAATTATGGTCTCTGCATGAGTTATATAGGTATTCGACCTTTTCAGATTCATAGACAAAAGCACCCGCAATCATAGAATCTTTATGTTTAAGATAGTGAATTGCCCATTTATCATCTTCAAAAAGGGCTTTGTAAAACTTTTCAATCTCTTCTGTCATGTAATCACCTTTTTCACCAATTGAATTTCTGTGCAATGTAACGAATTCGTCAAAAATAGCTTCATCTTTTGATTGTTCGTAAGAAAAATCAACGAACTTATCCTCAAATATTCTTTTTTTTCTTTTTAGTTCATGCCTATTTTTTTTACTAAGACTTTTTAAGTAAGAATCATAGTTGTCAGGCAATTGGAGATAGACCGCAATATCACTTTTCTCTATTTTGATAGAAGAAAATGAATTGTGATTTAGGAATTCACTTACTTGAAAATAGCTCAAGGAGTCAAGATCAAAGTTATTTATATTTAATTCACTTATCTGTTCTGTAGAGAAAAATGGAGTTATTCGATAATCAACAAAATCTCTGTTGAGATTAAAAGAAACAACTCCTGAATCGATTTTGTAATAATCAAATATTTTTTCAACATTTGATTCATTCAATATTTCTCCAGCTTCTATAAATCCTAGATTTATGAACGGGGAACTAGCTACAAGATCTTTAACCACAGAGTCTAGAATAACCCATTAATGAGATTTAATACATCTACGAAATACAAAGAAAATAAAAATGCGATTAAATAATCATAGAGATAAATTTGTGTCGTGAGCTCTGAAAAATATTTGTACTCTCTCCTATTTCGTTGAAATAAGAAATTTAAAATTGTTGTAGATATTGAGACTAGACCTGCTGCGATAAGAATATATTCAAAACTAAAACCTAAAAATAAGCTAATAGTTGAAATCACAAAAAATGAAGCAAAAAAATTGAAGAAGTATTGATAATTGCTAAATTGAATGTTTAAAAACGTTGCAAGAGTTTTTATAAAAAATAGCATCAAGAATAAAAAGGTCAGATAGTTCAAATTTTCAATAAATTCTTTTGAAACGCAAAAAGAAATTATATAAAAACTAATTACTGTCACTAGATATGAACTACCAAATGTTGATATGCTAATATCATTAAAAACTAGATATAAAATTCCAACCAAAATCGATACTAAAAATATCATTCCATTTATATCGTCAATCTTTAGAAAGGATGTTAGAACTGGGATAAACGAGATCGACAATAATAAAAGAATAAAAATAAATTCGTTATTGTCTGTTCTTAATTCGCAAAGTAGTAATTCAAGCTGCCAAGCTAATGCTAAGCCTACAAAACAAGCGATGATAAGGCTACTGTTGTTCAAAAAAATGGTAATGAAAATACCAAAAGTTAAAACTGTTTGTATGTATCGAAGTTGGGTTTGTAACATTATCCTCGCGAAAATTTTACCTAGATATGCTTGAAAATTAAAGTGATTTGTATATAATTAAAAAACACTATATTTAGTGTTAAGAACAGTGGCATATACTACATTTAGTTATAAAAAGGAGAAATTGTGGCAAAAAATTCAGGGCTCAAGATAAATAGGAAATATACCTCACCAGGTAATCCTTATAAAGATATTGTTTGGGAGAAAAGAAGCTCCAAGATAGCCAACCCAGATGGGTCAGTGGTTTTTGAAATGAACGATGTTGAAATCCCATCTACCTGGTCACAAGTAGCAACAGATATTATGGTTTCAAAATACTTCAGAAAAGCTGGAGTCCCTCAAGTAGACGAAAATGGAAAAGAATTACTTGATGATAATGGACAAAAAATCTTAGGTCCTGAAACATCATCAAAACAAGTATTTAATAGACTTGCCGAGACATGGAGACACTGGGGAGAAAAAACAGGATACTTTGCCTCTGAAGAAGACGCACAAGCATTTGAAGATGAACTAAAGTACATGCTTGCAACACAAATGGCAGCACCTAACAGTCCTCAATGGTTTAACACAGGTTTAAATTATAAATATGACCTTACAGGTAAAGCACAAGGTTTTTGGTTTGTCGACCCTGCAACAGGTGAGTTAACTCCAGGAGAAGATTCATATTCGAGGCCACAACCACATGCTTGTTTTATTCAATCTATTGATGATGACCTTGTGAATGAAGGTGGAATCATGGATTTGTGGGTTAAGGAAGCAAGACTTTTTAAATTTGGATCTGGTACAGGCACAAACTTTTCAAATTTAAGAGGAGAAGGAGAAAAGCTTTCAGGTGGTGGAATGTCATCAGGAGTTATGTCTTTCTTGAAGATCGGTGATAGAGCAGCTGGCGCAATAAAATCTGGAGGAACTACCAGACGTGCAGCAAAGATGGTAATCCTTGATCTTGACCACCCAGATATTGAAGATTTTATAGAGTGGAAAGCAATTGAAGAAGATAAGGCAAGAGCATTAATTGCAGCTGGTTATCCTTCTGATTACAACGGCGAAGCATATGAAACTGTTTCTGGTCAAAACTCCAACAACTCTGTAAGAGTACCTAACGAATTTATTAAAGCTCTTGAAACAGACGGAGACTGGGAGCTTACTGCGAGAACAGACGGATCAACAATGAAAACTGTAAAAGCTAGAGATCTTTGGAACAAAATTGCAGACGCCGCATGGAGATGCGCAGATCCAGGTGTTCAATACAACACAACTATTAATGAATGGCACACTTCACCAGCTGGTGGTCAAATCAGAGCATCGAATCCATGTTCTGAATATTTATTCTTAGACAACACAGCATGTAACTTGGCTAGTTTGAACTTAGTTAAGTTTTATGATGATGAAAAACAAGTTTTTAATATTGATTCTTACAAACATGCTCTAAGAATCTGGACAATTGTATTAGAAATATCAGTTGAAATGGCACAATTCCCATCAAAAGAAATAGCTCAAGGTTCATATGATTACAGAACTCTTGGTCTTGGTTATGCAAACCTAGGATCACTTTTAATGAGAAAGGGAATTGCTTATGACTCTGACCTTGGAAGAGCAATAGCTGGAGCGCTTACAGCCATGTTAACTGGTGAAGCGTATAAAACATCTGCTGAGATGGCAAGTGTTGTTGGTCCATTTCCAAAATATTCTGAAAATAAAGACAACATGCTTCGAGTAATGGGAAATCACAGAAAAGCAGCTTATGATTCAAATGACTATGTTGGAATAAGTCACGACCTATTACCAATAGATCAAGAACTTTGTCCTGAAGATTTATTAAATGGTGCAAAGGCTTCTTGGGATGGAGCCCTTGAACTTGGTGAGCAATTTGGGTACAGAAATGCACAAGCAACAGTACTTGCTCCAACAGGAACTATCGGATTGCTTATGGACTGTGATACAACAGGTGTTGAACCAGATTTTGCATTAATGAAATTTAAAAAATTAGCTGGTGGTGGTTATATGAAAATTGCAAACCAATCAATAGGTCCAGCACTCAGTGCTCTTGGATATAGCAGTGATGAGACAGAAGATATTATCAAATATGTAATTGGCTCAATGTCACTAAATGATTCCCCATTTATAAACAGAGAAACATTAAAGGCTAAAGGCCTCAATGATCAAGATATTCAAAATATAGAGGGCTCATTACCTGGAGCTTTTGAAATTCAACATGCTTTTAATGTTTTTGTTATAGGTGAAGAAGCTATGCAAAGATTAGGAATATCCGAAGAAGATTATACATCTTTCGATTTTAATCTTTTAGAAACATTAGGATTTACAAAAACTGAAATTGCAGAAGCTAATAAGCATATATGCGGAACCCAAACAATTGAGGGTGCCCCACATTTAAAAGACACTGATCTTGATGTCTTTGATTGCGCAAATAAGTGCGGTAAAGATGGTGAGAGATTCATTCACTATATGGGCCATGTGAGAATGATGGCGGCAGCACAACCATTTATTTCAGGAGCTATTTCCAAAACAGTTAACATGCCAAATGAAGCAACAATAGAAGATATTGAGAACTGCTATTTTGAATCTGCTGGATTAGGAATTAAAGCAATTGCAATATACAGAGACGGCTCTAAAGCATCTCAGCCGTTGTCTGCATCTTCGGATGATGGTGAGTCCGAAGAAACTGATCCGCAAGTCTCTGAAATAATTGAAAGTGAATCAATGTTGATGAATGGAAACTATCCTGCAGGAACAAGTCCAACTAAAGCATATGCTGGAACAACAAGGCCAAGATTCTTATTACCCGAGAGAAGAGAGGGATGGACTCAAGAAGCAAAAATTGCTGGACACAAGGTATATCTTAGAACTGGAGAATATCCAGATGGTACACTTGGTGAAGTTTTCATAGATATTGCAAAAGAAGGCGCAACTCTAAAAGGTGTTCTTGGGTGTTTCGCTATCGCTGTATCTAAAGGATTGCAATATGGTGTTCCATTAGAAGAGTTTGTTGATACTTTCACTTTTCAGACATTTGAACCACGAGGAATGGTTGAGGGTCACGAAAATATAAAAATGAGCAACTCAATTATTGACTATGTCTTTAGAGCACTTGGTTTAGAATATTTGAACCGAACAGACATAGTACAGAATCCACCCAAAGAAATAGATGAGCCTGTTCAAGAAGCTCCAGCTGCTCCTGTTCAAGAAGCTCCAGCTGCTCCTGTTCAAGATACGGTTGATTCATCTAGTGAAATTCAAGAAGTAGAACCAACAAACAATACAACAATTGATCAATCTATGAGTAGTAATCAAGAAGTTCAGTTTGTAACAAAATTAGAAGAAACAGAGGTTTTAGAAGTAAGTGATGTTACAGCAAATTCTGTTACAACAGTCCAAGAAGTTCTTGGAGATATGATGGGTGACGCTCCTGCTTGTAATGAATGTGGTCACATAACTATTAGAAATGGGTCATGTTATAAATGTTTGAACTGCGGCAACTCACTCGGCTGCAGCTAATTCTTAAAACCGATAAGATTAATATATATATCAAGGAACTCTTAATTGAATACTTATGAAATTTTAATAATTGGTGCCGGTCCCGCTGGGCTTACCGCCGCCTGGGAGGCCAATAAACATGGACTGAAGACTCTTATTCTTGAAGGTGATAAAGAGGTTGGAGGAATTAGTAGAACAGTTGAAAGAAATGGTTGGAGATTTGACATTGGAGGACATAGATTTTTTACAAAAGTAGATGAAGTATATGAAATATGGGATGAAATACTTGAAAAGGAGGACTTTTTATTAAGACCTAGAATGAGCCGAATTTACTACAAAAATAAATTTTACGACTACCCGCTGAAAGCATCAAACGCATTGCTTAACCTTGGAATTATAGAAGCCATAAGATGTGTTCTTTCATACTTTTATGTAAGGATTCGGCCACCAAAAAATCAGGACAATTTTGAAAACTGGGTTGCTGCACGATTTGGATGGAGACTCTACAACATATTTTTTAAAACATATACTGAAAAAGTTTGGGGAGTTGATGCAACATCAATAGGAGCTGACTGGGCTAGCCAACGAATAAAAAACCTATCATTGATGAAAGCAATATTAAATGCTTTTCAAATAAATAAATCTGGTGAAATAATAACTACTTTGATTGATAAATTTAAATATCCAAAATATGGACCTGGCATGATGTGGGAGACTGCTTATAAAAAACTTTTAGATCAGGGGCACGAAATAAATTTAAGTTCCAGAGTTTTAGAAATTTCTAAAAACGATGATCATTATTTAGTTTCTACAAAAGAAGGTGAAATTTATAAAGCAAAAAATATTTTGAGTAGTATGCCTCTTGCTCATCTTCCAAAAACTATAAAACCTGAGCCAATAGACCGAGTCAAATCATCAGGGGAAAATTTAAAATTTAGAGACTTTTTATCTGTAGCACTAGTAATAAAAGAAGAAGATGCGTTCCCTGACAATTGGATATATATTCATGAACCCGATGTAAAAGTGGGAAGAGTTCAAAATTATGGAAGTTGGTCACCCTTTATGGTTAAAGAAGGAAAAACTTGTCTTGGGTTAGAATATTTTGTAAATATTGGTGACGAATTGTGGAGTATGGATGACGAAAATCTAATTTCTTTAGCTACAGAAGAGCTAGAAAAATTATCTTTAATTAAAAAAAATTCAGCACTAGAAGGATACGTAGTAAGAATGCCAAAGGCTTATCCAGTATATGATTTAA
Organism: uncultured Candidatus Actinomarina sp.; assembly: GCA_902571385.1. Lineage (GTDB taxonomy): Bacteria > Actinomycetota > Acidimicrobiia > Actinomarinales > Actinomarinaceae > Actinomarina. Next base: position 102,247 of record CACGBK010000002.1, on the reverse strand, counting down.
ATTATTCTGAAAATATATCAAATATTGAAGAATGGCTTAAGGAAGAACACTTAAATATCTATCCAATTGGAAGAAATGGCATGCATAGATATAACAATCAAGATCATTCAATGATGACAGCTGTAAAAAGTGTTAGAAATATAATCCTAGGTGAGACAAATGATATATGGAAAATAAATGTTGAAGAGGACTACCACGAGGAAATTAATACGGGACGATCAGCACCTGTCCAAAAAGAGTAAATTACTTTTACTTAATGAAATAATACTGCATATAATTATTTTTTAGGGCGCTTAGCTCAGTCTGGCAGAGCGCTTCCCTTACAAGGAAGAAGTCACAGGTTCAAATCCTGTAGCGCCCACAAGGGTTTTTCTTGAATTCAATAAATTAAAGCATTGTGATTTAGAGTTTTTTGACCTCATCTATATAAACAAAAAAATAAAGATTAATAAACGTCAAAATGTACCTGTACGCAGACTCAAGCTCTTTACTTTCCCAAATTGAAGAATATAAATAAAAAACAAGGACCAAATTCAGAAAAATGATAAGTGTGGATTTTGATAAAGATCTAAATTTAATAAAATTAAAAATTAAGATAACTAGAAGAAAGAATATAAATAATGAAGTTACCTTATCTAGAATATAAAAATTTTTAAAAATTGTAAAAATGTTATCGAAGTTTAGATTAGCAAGTGAATTAATACTACTAATCTCAGACGAGTTGAGATAACCATCTTGAATGTTTCCTGAGATGACAAATCTATAATTTAAAAAATTAATTAGTAAACCAAAAAAACCAGAAAAAAGAATCCGGATGTCTTTTTCGATTATAAATAAAATAAATATTGCAATTAGAATCAGATAAGAAACAAAAGGTTTTGAGAAATATAGGAATCCAGAAAAAGTTAAAACCAGATACCGATTCCGAAGTTGAATATTATCTTTAAAGATTGTTTTACTCTCAAAAATAAATAAAAAAAATATAGTAAATAGATAGTTTGTAATTACTTCTCCCATTGTCGAATTAAAAAATAAAAAGCTCAACCAATCACTATTCACCAATATTGAGACATAAATTAATGATGCACTCAACTTTATTGGTTTTTTTACTCTTAACTCGTATATGAAAAGTAATCCTAGAAATAAAAAAACGTTAGTAGTTGCTGGTGAATAACTAAAGACTTCTGAATCAAAAATTAATTTAAAATTTACTGCATGTATGTAGTTAATAAGCAATCCGTAACCGGAAATGATATTATTTTCTAAGCTGTAAAATAAACTATTTTCGTATATCATTTTAGACATCGGTGTCCAAAAAAAGGTTGTGTCAGTTGATAGTTCTTTGTGCTGAAAAGACATATTCGAATAATTATTTGATAACAGTTTTGTAATCAAAAATGTAATAAATAATGTGAATAATTTATTTATGTTAATTTTTTTATAGTTAATCAAAAATACAAAAATCCATAAAACTATAGTCAAATAAAAGTAGTTATGGAAACTCAAGAAAAATTTATCAAAATATAGAGTGAAAAAATTACCAATAAAGAAGCTCATTAAAAATAATCCAATTGATAAGGATAGGTTATTAATTTCTAATGAATCTGAAATTAAATGTCCAATCGTTAACAAAAAAGCAAAGTATGCAAAGGTGAGAATTATAGAGTAAGTGTCAATATGCTCAATCTTTAAATTGTTATTTAAAAAATTATTAAAAAAATTATAAATAAACGGAAGTGGGAATAAATAATATATTTTTGATTTAATCATTTAATTTTTACTATAAAAGTTAAAAATATCAATTATTAAATAAATAATGAGTAAGAATATTGACACTGCCCATAAAGATAAGTTATTAACAAATAAGTTTATTACAAAAATTATTAAAAAAATAAAAAAGACAATAGAGTTAATAGATAAATTAAATTTGGCATTCAAAACGTTCCGCATATAAAAAAAGATGATAAATGTTGGGATAATTTTAAGGCTAGCCATAAATATAGGAATGCTTGATTTTTCGTTTTGGTAAATTGTTTGAATAGGAACCTCTCCAATTTTCAAACCAAGAGAAGACATATTGATAAGGAGGGAATTTTCAAAAAAATAATTGTTTTTAAGATTCTTGAAATCAATGATGTTTAAACATTCTTTTTTTACTCCTAGAAAGCCGTTATTAGGATCTGATATTGCATAATTTCCCGAAACTATTTTTTGGAGATTTGTGGTAATTAAGTTTCCAAGTATTTTTAAATTTGGCATTGGTTTTGAATAAGCATTGTTTAAAAATCTATTACCCTTAACAAAATCAAAACCTTCTTTTGTTATTTTTTCAATAAATTTTGGAATATCTTCTGGTAAGTGTTGATTGTCCCCATCAAATTTTATGACTATATCATTATCAAGATCTAGTGCTTTACTAAATCCTTTTTTAACTGAGTATCCTATTCCTGAGTTTTTTTCATTTTCTAAAATAAATATTTTTTTTGAATATTTTGTTTCTAATTTTTTTAATATATCAAGGCTACTATCTGTTGATTTATCATCTACAACAATTATATTTTCACAATATTTTTCAACGGACTCAACTACATTTTCTATATGTAATTCTTCGTTATAAACAGGTATTACAATCGATACATTAGAATTCATAAAGTAATACTAATAAGAAAAACTGATGTTTAAAGAAATTGATTACTAAAAAAACGTTTTATTTATTGTCCTTGACTTTTTTATATTTTCTAGCTTCATACTCTATTGAGTTTTTAATACTTGGGGCAGACAGTTCATTTTTTTGGTGTGTATCTACAAATTTTTTTGAATCAATCAATGCAACTCTTCCAATTCATTGTGACGAAGGTCCTTACAGACAAGCTTCTGGAAGTTTAGAGTTCTTTTTCTCTGAAAATAATCCATATCAGAAGAGACCACTTTATATACTGTTGATTACATCTTTAAGAAAACTTGTAAGTATTTTAACATTCGGAATGATTAGTGAATACATTGAATTCAGACTTGCAATGATAATTGTACAATATATTATTCTTTTTCTTATTGGTTTGAATGCTTTAAAATATTTTAAAATTGAAAAAATTGATTTTAAAAATATTCTCTTATTGATTACATTATTTTCAATACCAAATATTAGATGGAATCTTCTTTTTCCATCTCACGGAAATATAACATTGCTACTTTTTATTTATACATTAAGAAAGATGAATGACGATAAAACTTTTTATACAAAGTCATCTTTTTTTATTTTGATAGGAACAGCTTCTCTTTTTCATAGGTCAGCAATAATTTATGGTTTTGTATATATAATTATTAGATCTTTTAATAATAAAGAATTAAATCTTTTCGAATTATTTAAAAATAGTTTTCTAATTTTTTTACCAACAACTTTATATGAGACAATCATTTATTTTTCAAATTATAATTCTTATGATTGGAACAGGGAGGTCTATGGACAATTTTACTGGTTAATTGATCTAATTTCTGGAAACAATAAAATCTATCACGATATGTCATGCCAACAGTTAGAAACTTTTCTAAATTGTAGTTGGACAGTTACAAGAAATTATATTTCTTATTTTGCTATTGGAATTTTTCTATTTGCATTTTTAATAGTATTTAATTCTAAAAAAATATTTGAAACGAATTTTAGTAATATTTTTTACGTCTCCTTAATAATTTATGTTTTTTGGAGCTTTCAAGGATTGTATCCAAATTTTCGATTCGTTAACTATAGTCTGGGTTATTTTATATTTTTTTCATTAATTTATATTAATTTCAAATATCACAGGAGTATTTTATTAAGCCTTGCCATTTTAACTTATGAGTTTTCTATATATTATTTGGAGCCTTACTTTGTAACAAGATTAGAGCCAAATTTTTTGACTTTTTCTTCGGTATTACTCTTTTTTATTTTCCTAGTTAAGCTCATTTATTTAAGATCAAGTGAAAAATATGAAAATATTGTCTAATAAACGTTTTTTACTTATTGTATTTTTGATGAGTTGTGGCCCTCCAAATGATTCAACTAATAATATTCAAATAAGTGACAAGATGATAGATTTTGAAATACAGCTATTGTCAACATCTGGTGAAATTGAAAATAGGTTTGAATTTAGAAGTGATATCTCTGGAAAATTAATCTTTACAAATATACCTGATAGGAACATCGAATTAAAAAAGTTGAAATATGACCAAAAAAGTTTTTTTAATCTTAAAATAGACGATTTAGAAATAAATAAAATCTGTTACTCTCCAACAATTGATGTAGTAAATAATAAAGACAAAGATATAATTTCCGTTATGTACAACCATGGCCATAACAGTGTAAAAATTTATGGTGACTCTGTTAAAGATATTCAAATATCTATTTCTGAGAATATCATCGACAGAGATTCATACTGGTTAAGAAATGATAAATCTTTTCCTGAAAACTGCTAAGTAAAAAAATTATTTTGTCGATTTTGGCATTAACGATACGAAAAAGATTATGTACGTCAATAGTGATGGAAAATATAATATAGAATCACTTTTTAAAATATTTAAGACAATAAATAAACAAATTAAAAATAATTCAAAATTAAAATTTCTTGCTCTGTATAGATTAAAAAATAAATAAAAGAAAAAAAGAATTGTTCCAATTAATCCAAAAAATAAAATCATTGATAAGAATGACGAGTGTGGTAATAAAAAGCCTAGTGGAGTTCCTGTATATAGCTTTTTTTCAAGAACATCTATCTCGCTATAGTGTCTAGACATAATAAATGGGCCTGATCCAAGAAATAACTCACTAGTAGTTGGATTAAATCTTGCAAAGAATAATCCCCAGAGTTCGGACCTGTTAATTATAAAAGCAAAGAAACCAAAAACTAATATTAAGATTTCAAAAAAAATATTACTATCGTCTAAATTTTGTAGGTATCTAATTGTGCTTGATCTCTGTGCTTGATTACCATATCCGATTCCCATCTCTATCATTTTATTTGCAGAAAAGTCAACAGAGAAAAGAAGGTTCTCTATTCTTATAAAATAAAAAAGAATTAAGATTGCTGGAGAAATAAATAAAAGTTTCATTCTTGTTGAAAGTTTTCTTTTTTTATTAATGTACAGACCAATACAAAAAACTAAAGAAATTAAAGCAGCTTTGTTATTAGATGCATATAATCCAACTATTAAAAAGGGTATGCATAAATAAAGATACTTATTAGATGTATTTTTTTTATTGGTTATAAATATTAAAAGTAATGAAATAGCAAAAAACTCTCCAATAGTTTCTGCACTAGGGAACAAACCTCTCCACGCTTCTGATTCTCCCCAATAATTTACTCCAAAAAGATTTTGATTATCAGTGCCAAATTTTGTTTGACCAAAAAAATAGTAATTGTAAAAATTAATCAAGGGCATTGATGAGCCTAGATATCCAAGGATTATCACAAAAAAGCCAGTAATTACAAAGTTGTTTTTAATCAATTTAAGACTTAAATCTTTTCTTTTGTTAGCTGAAAATAGATAAATACCAATTAATGAGAAAATCATTAAATAGCTCCATGAACTTACTGATAAAAAGTTATAAGCGGTACTAGAAAGACCTCTTATTTTATCTGGTTTTAAATAGTAGTTATTACTCGTTGCATTGAACGCCCAAAATAATATTATTAAGTTAATGAATACAAAATTACCTCTAAATTTTTTATTTTTCAATATGGCTTTAATTCCCAATGGGCAAAAAAATAATGTTAAGAAGTACAAATTCATTCCACTAAAGACTCCCATAAATATGTAGGCAAATGGAGCAAAATTTATTAATTTATTATTACGACTATCAACTATATAGGTGACAAAAAAGCTAATACACAAAATATATGTGAATACATAAAATAAATGCCGATTATTATTTAAATCAAACTCAAAAAAAACTTTTGAATAATACCTCTGCTCTGAATATATGACTGTACATATTAATAAAGAAGATATAGAACACGAAATAATATTTAATTCGTTAAATTTAAAAGTTTCTGATTTTGAAATAAGAGAAATTAATAAGATCCAAAAAATTGATTGTAAAAACAAATTTAATAATGTGTTTGTTCCTATAGAGATATAAAATGTGTATCCAATTTGATCGATTCCAGTTATTTGCCCAAAACATTGAATTGAAGAATAATTATTGAACCTAATCTTGTAGTGATCTTGATATATGACATTGGGATTTTCAATTAAGAATTCATTTAAAGATATACTGCATGTATTAATTTCATAGAACCTTAAATCTGAAGTTATTTTTTCAGGCTTAATCTGGTCTGAATAATCTGAAATTGAAAAAGGAATAATAATTAATACCGCCAGTAAGACTACTTTTAAATATTTTAAATTTTGGATACTAAACATTAAATGATACCCCTTAGAAAAAATTTTTTAATTGCTATATATCCTATAAAAATTGATAACAAAGAAAAAACAAAAAGTGAATTATGAAAAAAACTTTCATTTATTTGATCAGGAATTGCATCCCACCCTCCTTTTACATAGTGTTGGCACTCAAAAAATGAATTTACACTAACTGAATTTCCATCAGAATCGTATAGTGTTACAGCATCATATTCAGTATCATTTTGAAAGATAAAACTTGGGTCGTTTGATATATCAATATCAATGAAATCAGAAGGGTAGGGCCCACAAAAACCTTCAACATTATCTAATACTTTATTTGGTTTTTTATTCATTTGATTATTTTATTGACTAATTTAGATTTCTTTACATGAGGTACATTGAATATGAAATACAAAAATACAAATAAAAAATTAAAATAAGGAATTAATGATAAATTCGAATTTATTTCTCTTACCTTCGTCATTGGAGTAAATTTATCATCAGGATTAGTTATATCAGTACATTTTGTTTGATTTTCAAAATTGTATATATCTTTCAAAATTGGGTTATTTAACTCGCATGTAATTAATAAAGAATTTTTATAGATTATATCTTTTTCTGTTTCTTCTGAATAAGAATATGGAAATCCAAGGAAAAACAAAAAAAACAAAATACAAATAAAAGTAATTATTTTTTTAAAATATTCAAAAGAAAAAATTTCAGAAATTAAAACTGAAAATGCAGGAATTATAAAAAAACTATAATAATAAGTTTTTATGCTATCTCCTACCAAAGGATCGAAATTATTTGTGCCAAATATACCTAAAGCAGATAATGTGATTACAAACATTCCAATAAATGGTGAGATTAGTATTGTTCTTGAATCTTTTTTAAAAATTGAAAATAATAGAATTAAAAAGTAAAAAATTGCTGAAAAGAAAAAACTGGTTCTCATTCTGGTCTCATTAATATAATTTTGATCGTCCCACCTCTGATCAAAATCTCCAGCCAATGTTAAAACTGCATTTTCTTCATCATAATTTATCCTATATGGTGGTTGAATATTTTGTATTTTTTGAATTTTGAAAAACTCCTTCCTTTCTTTATTGAATTCGGTATATTCAGAATTCCAGTAAATTTGAAAAAAATCATTAAAAGTATCAAAAAAAGTTATTGCTAAAAAAGAATCGTTATGAAAATATTTGTTAGGATTATTCTTAAAATCTTGGCTTGCAAAGTTTAAAAAGAAATCTGGTTCAGCTTTGTTATTATAATTTTCATTATGTTCAACCTCAAAAATATATTTGTCATTAATTCTATAGTTTTCTATTAATAGGGTAGAAGAAAATATAAAAAGCAATATTAAAAACTTAAGATTTACTTTTGAAATAAGATGTTTATGTCTAGTTGTTATTTCAATAAAGAAAAGTAGCGAGACCAGTACTGCAATAGAAACCTTAGACGTTACCAGCAATGAAAGGCCTATTGAAAAATTTATTTTGTAAATATTTTTATTTTCGTCTGATATTTTATAAAGATAGTAAAACAGCCAACCAATAAGAGAAAATGCAAGTATCTCTGGTTTTAAAGTCGTCCTAAGCTCAAAAGATGACGGTAAAAAACATATGATTGATATAACTATATAGGAATTTAAATTACTAAATCTTGTTATCAAATACTTTTTTAATCCAATACATCCATATAGAAAAATTAATGAGTTAAAAAAATGGATTGATAAATTTACTATCTCATTTAACGTCGAACCTTCTGAGAATTGTGAAAAAATTATAAAAACAAGGTAATGAAGAAAAAAGTAGGTATGTCCTTGTTCTAGATTTGTAAATTGAATCGAACCACTATATTGTTCAAAATATCTATAATACTTTTCAAAATCTGGAGATAAAACTACGTCAAATTTTAGATATAAGAAAGTTGATGATATGAATAATGAAAAATAAAATAAAACCGCTCCCATTATTATTCTATAATTCTTAATTGAATTAATTAATTTATAAATCATTAGTATTTAGTCAGTCTAACTAAATTATTGAAAATGCCATGAGAAGTTAAAAGCTGTTAAAAAATTCTTCAAATGTTTCAGAAATGTAGCTTATCATATCATCAGTGATTCCAGGATAAACACCTATCCAAAATGTTGAATTCATTACAATATCTGCATTATCAAGTGATCCAACAACTCTATAATTTTTACCCTCATATGCAGGTTGCTTTATTAGATTACCTCCAAATAATAATCTTGTAGAAATTCTTCTTTCATTCAAGAATTTCACAAAATCATCTCTTGAAAAATGATTGTTATCTTTTACTAATATTGCATACCCAAACCAACTGGGCTCTGAATTTTCAACTGGTTGATGAGGTGATAAATAATTAGGATAATTACGGACTATAGAATCAATTTTTTTCCAATTTTTTCTTCTTAAATCAATAAAATTTTCAAGCTTATCCATTTGAATGACTCCGATTGATGCCTGTAAGTCAGTTAACTTTAAATTATATCCAATATTTGAATATGTATATTTGTGGTCATAGCCATATGGCAATTCACCGAGACTCCAATCAAACCTTTTATTACAAGTGTTGTCATGTCCACTTTTACACCAACAATCTCTTCCCCAGTCTCTGAATGAGTCTATTGAGAGTTGGAGCCTTGTACTATTTGTCATTACAGCCCCACCTTCTCCCATTGTTATATGGTGGGCAGGATAAAAGCTTAAAGTAGATATATCTCCAAAGGTTCCTGTAAATTTACCATTGTAGGTTGATCCTAATGCATCGCAATTATCTTCAATCAACCAAAGATTTTTATCATCAGCAAAATCTTTTATTTTTTCAATTTCTAAAGGATTGCCTAAAGTATGGGCCATCATTATAGCTCTTGTATCTGAAGAGTAAGCGTCGATTACTGATTGAGCAGTTGGATTATAAGTACCAAGCTCACTATCAATAAAAACTGGGGTCATATTATTTTGAAAAATTGGATTTACAGTTGTAGGAAAGCCCACAGCCGTAGTTATCACCTCTGCACCTGGAAGAATATGGTTTTTGACTTTTTTATTAGTTAAAGATGCGAGTGAAACTAGGTTGGCTGATGACCCACTATTTACAAGCCTGATGTGTTTAAGAGATAAGAAATTTGACATTTTTTTTGAAAATTCTTCTGAGTAATCTCCATCTGTAAGCCAAAAATCTAAACTTGATGAAATTAAATTTTTAATTTCATTTGAGTCAAAAACTTTACCGCTAACTGGAACTTCAGAAATTCCAGGAACAAAATTAATATTTTTATGTTTTAAATCGTAAAAATCTTCTACAAGATCCATTATTTGATTTTTTATATCAGTTTGTTGTTTTGAAGATTCCATAAGAATATTAATTATAATTTGAATTCCTGATTATTTAAATTAAATCTAGGGTGGTTTGAGTCTCTTTCAGATAGGATTGGGTCATCAACATTCCAATCGAAATCAATGCTTAAAGGATTAATCCCTCCTTCATGTTTGGGATCGTAATCGCCGGATTGTAAGTAAATTACTGTCGCTGATTTTGAAAGAACACTGAAACCATGACCAAAACCCTCAGGTACAAAAATAGAAATATTATTTTTACTATTAATGATTTCACTTGAAAATTTACCATAAGTTTCGCTGTCTTTTCTTAAATCAATAAAAAAATCTAATATTTCCCCATCCAAACATCCAACAATTTTTCCAAGCTGCTTATCTTTTTTTTGATAATGAATGCCTCTAATTACTCCTTTTTTATTTACCGAATAAAAAATTTCATCAATATTGATTTTTAAATTTTTTTTAATCTCTTTATGAAAAATTTTTGAGAAAAAACCTCTTTCATCAAAAAATTTTTCATTTTCTATAACCCTAATATCTTTAAGCAAATTATCATTTTTTATTATTAACGACATAACATGATTTTAATAATTTAGATATTTTTGAGAGTCTTAAAAAAATTAAGTTGTATTTAAATAATTAACTAGTTCTTTTTGAATATCATTAAGCTTCAGACCAAAAAGATTAATACTCGGTGAGTTTTTTAAGTAGATGTTGGGCTTGAATTGCAAAATATTATTTTCTTCGATTTTGTTAAGGTTGTATTTGTTTAAAAATTCGTATACTGATTGTAAATTAATACGCTTCTCATTAACAAACGCTGTACTTCCATAAATATCAGTAGTGATTGATTTATATATCCTATTTAGAATATCTTTGTATGAAACTAGATTGATATATGCTTGTTCATCCTTGATAGGTGACGGTTTTTGATTTAAGACTGCATCTACGATTAATGGGAGAGCTTTTTTTCTCTTATCAATCCCTCCAAAAGTGTTATCTAAAAATATTTCATCATAAAGTATGTTATTTTTTTTAGTGAAATTATTTAATTCAGTAGAAAATTCATTTTTTGTTTTTGTATAGTCAAGAGTTCGAATACTTTCATCTGGATAATAACTAAACATTGTGTTTGTATATATTATTTTTTCTACATTTGTTTTTTCTAGAGAGGCTAATAGTTTTTTTCCAAATTCAATATTAGCTGCATGTATAAATTCTTTATCATTGGGATCCTTAGAAAAAAAGGTAGCTAAATGAACAACAATAATGCCATCATAATTTTCACTAATCAAAATTTTTTCTTTATTTTTTAAATCAAAAAACTTTGTCTGATTATTATCAAAAGATTTTCTATTTAAAATAAATATTAAATTTTCATCGATTAAATTTAATATTTTAGACCCTAAATATCCTGTAGAGCCCGTAATTATTATTCCTTTAGATTTCATATGGTTATCTTTGTAATATAGGATAATACAAAAGTGAAAAAAGAAATTAAACAAGTTGTCATTCTGTCCGGAGGAAAAGGCACAAGAATGAGAGAAGTCACTGATACAATTCCCAAGCCTATGGTCAATATAGGAGGTAAACCAGTTCTGGAACATCTTATAAACATATATCAAATATTTGGTGATTTTGAATTTCTAATATGTACCGGTTATAAAAGTGAAATTATCGAGGAATATTTTAAATCATGGAAAAATGTAAAAATTATTAATACTGGTGAAGAAACCAATACTGGTGGAAGAGTTTTCAAAGTATCCGAGTACTTGGATGATAATTTTTTACTAACTTATGGCGATGGGCTAGCAAACGTTAATATTAATAATCTCATTAATTTTTATCAAGAAAGCGGAAAGTTAGGAGCTCTAACAGTTACTAACCCAAGATCAAGGTTTGGCTTAGTGGAGTTTGATGACGCTAACATAGTGAATCAATTTATTGAAAAACCAAAATTAGCAGGTTTTGTAAATATTGGTTTTATGGTTTTCAATAAAAAGTTTATTAAGTACTTGGATGAAAATAGTGTATTAGAGTCTGAGCCTCTAATTAACTTGAGTAAAGATGCAGAATTAGTTGCATTTAAACACAGTGGATATTTTGAGCCAATGGATACCTATCGAGAATATCTAAATTTAAATAAATTATGGGAAGATGGAACAAAACCATGGATAAGATTTGATAAATGAAAAATTTTTATAGAAATAAAAACATATTAATAACTGGTCACTCTGGATTTAAAGGCTCTTGGTTATCTTTAATCTTAAAATTATTAGGTAACAATGTTTACGGGCTTTCTGATAATAAAATAAATTCTGGATTTTATAAAATCATTAAGAATAAGCAGGTCTTTACCAAAGAATTTCAAGGTGACATTAGAGATCCTAAGTATATTAATAAAATTATTGGGTTAGGAAATTTTGAGATAGTTTTTCACCTAGCTGCCCAAGGATTAGTATCTGAAGCTGCCAAAAATCCAGAAAAAACTCTAACCTCTAATATTTTAGGTACTTTTAACATTCTTAATTCGTGTAATAATAATAAAAAGATTAAGACTCTTGTTGTTTCCACAACCGACAAAGTTTATGCTGAACACAACTCAAAAAATTCTGAATTATATAAGTTAGGTGGTAAAGAATTTTACAGTGCTTCAAAAGCAAGTACAGAGCACATAATTACTGCTTTCATTAACACTCACAAAAGGGAAACCCTTAATATTGGAGTAGTTAGAGCTGGTAATGTTCTTGGAGGAGGAGATTATGGAAGAGATCGTCTTCTTACAGATGTTATAAACTCTCTTAAAAGAGGTGAAAACATTAAACTTCGAAATCCACAATCTTTAAGACCATGGCAATATATTCTCGATTCATTGATGGGCTATTTGCTGGTTGCACAATATTGCCAAAAACAAAAAAAAGATGAAATATTTAACTTGAATAGAAAATTAAACAATCAGTATGATGTTGGTTATTTAGTTGATACATTTGTAAAAGAATGGTCTCCAACCAAAAAAATAAAAATTATTCATGAAAATAATTCAAAATTTTATGAATCAGATGTATTAAGAATTGACTCTACAAAAGCTCGCAAATTGCTAAATTGGGTTCCTTCATACAACTTAATTCAAATATGCAAAAATATAGTTTTGTATGAAAAAAGTAATAACAAGTATGATTTTGCAGTAAATCATATTAGTGAGTATTTAGATAAATATATTAAAAAAATTCTTTCTTAATAAATTGTTTATCCAACATTTTTATTTTTTTACTTAATCATCGAATATTTAATATAAAATTTATATCAGACAATAAATGAACTGTGAAAAAATTGAGAAATGAAAATAACAATACTGTAGTTGCTGTTGTTGCAAATTTTAAATATCTCAGAATGTATTTTGATAAATTTCATAAGCAAATAAGAGGTGTTGGGGAATATAAAGGAGAAATCCTAATTTTAACTTCTTACTTTACACCTTTATTTTTATTTAAATCTCTCAGAAATGACAAAAAAATAAAAATATACAGGTATAGGAACATAAAATTTTCTAAAAATACTATAAAGTTATTAAATGAAATTTCTGTTCCAGATAAACCAAATAGAAATATTACAAAACCATTTCAATGGCACAAGATACATCTATTTGATAAAAATTTAAAAATCTGGAAATATATATTTTATATGGATATAAATATGAATATTCATTATGATTTAAATCCTATTCTCAAAACTCTTCCAATTAATAAACTTTTTGCAAGAGCAGATTCTTATCCAAATTATGATAAAAAATTAAAAAGTCAATTTTATGAAAATAGTAAATTATTTAATCAACTTTCAAATGACTTTAATTTAGAAGTTAGAGATTACTTTCAAACTGGCATTATGTTTTTCGATACTAATATTGTCGATAAGAATACAAAATCTGAATTAATTAGTTTGGTGGAAAAGTATCCAATAAGCATAACAAATGAGCAAGGTATTATGAATTTATATTTTGCCCATATAAATAATTTTTATAGAGAACTACCCAGTCAATTAGATGATTTTGAAACATACTTTTATTGGATGGTTGAAAATAAAAAAATAATAATAACTAAACAAGCAAGGAAACAATACAAATAAGGAAAATGAATTATTTGCTGCACTTTAATGGAGAGGTACCAAATTATGCTGAAATTTGCATGCAAACAATAAGAAATATTGACCCGGATTCAAAGATTTATTTTATTACTGACCAAGATTTTAAGAGTAAATATTCTGAGAATATAAATAGTAATGACATTTCATTTCAGTATATTAAAGAATTAAAAGAGATAGATTATTTTGAGGGTGAACAAAATCCATTATGGGACACTTCTCTTCTAAGGATATTTTATCTACACAATGCCTCAAAATTACTAAAAATTGATAGTTTTGTACATTTTGATTTAGATGTTTTAATCTTTAAAGCATTTAAGGACTTAAAAGAAAACTTTCAAAAGAATAAATTAAATATAACACCATTAAACGAAAATTTTCTAATTTTTGGATATAGCTATGTTGATGGGTTGAAAAATTATTCAAACATATGTAGCAAAATTTTAGAAATATTAGAAAATGTAAATTTTTATGAAAAAAAATATTACAACAATAACAAGTTAAATGAAATGGTACTTTTAAATATTGCTTACATAGAAAATCCCGACATGTTCAATGTCTTAAATACAATACCAGATGGTACATCAAGTATTTTGTTTGATGGAATTTCATATGGTCAATATTTGGGTGGTATTGATAAAAAAAGGTTTAGTAAAAAAAGTATTAACATTGCCCATTATGCTGGTAGGTCAATGCAGAGTAAGGGATTTAGGCCAAAATTTAAATCATCAAGACCATACATTAAATACAATAATAAAATTTATGAGATTGCAAATTTACATATACATAAGAAAAATTTAATTAAGTTTATACCAAGTAAATGATTAACAGGATAAAAAACTACATTTATCAAAAATACCTTAGGTATTTTAGAAAATATGTAAGACTTTCAAGTTCGCCTTACATTAGTGGTGATACATTTAGAAAACACTCTGATCATATTTATGACGAAATCAGAAAAGTAAATGTTGTGAAAATTAAGAAAAACGATATTGTATTTGTTAAAACTGACTACTTAAATGACTTTATCAATAATTCTTTTCCACATATTGAAGAATTTTTTATTTTGATTACACATAATTCAGATTATCCCATAGTCAAATCTTATATTGATCTAATAGGAGACAAGAACGTTAAATGGTATGGACAAAATCTAGAATTTTCAAAATCAAGTGATGATAGATTTGAGGTAATTCCTATTGGACTTGAAAATAGGAGTTTTCTTAAAAATGGAAAACTGGATCATTTTAAAATAGAAATCAAAAATATTGAAGATAAAAAAAACAGAATTTACTGCTCTTTCAACACATTGACTAATAAAACAAGAATAGACGTATTAAATCTTGCAAAACAAAATAATCTTGTAGACTTTAATAATTTTGCACGACATAAAAGGTATATTTCAGATTTAAACAATTATAAATTCAATTTATGTCCATATGGAAATGGTTTAGACACTCATAGGTTTTGGGAATCATTGATAGTCAACACAATTCCTGTAGTAAAAAATTCAGATTTCATTCAAAATTTAAAAAATTTCAATATTCCAATGTTAATAGTAGAAGATTGGGAGGAGATTGTGGAAATGGATGAAGTATTTCTTAAATCAACCTATGAGAAAAATTATCAAAAACTTTTAGAAGGAAAATATAATGAGATAGATTTTTGGTTAGAAACAATTAAAAAATCAAAGCTTTAAAAAGTAAACTTTCCATAAACAATAGATCTTTTATTTGTATTTTCAGTTTCAAACTCAATATAACCATCTTCAATAACTAAGTTCTTCAATTTGAATTCATTCCAGGCTTTTGTTGGACCTAAATTATGATTGTCAACACTTGAAAGTCCATCTTTATCTTTTTCGTAATATACATCGTCTAAAATAACTAGTGTGTCTTTATCTGATAATTTGCTACAAATTTCAAGATCTGTAATGACATCTTTATATTCATGTGATCCATCAATGAAAATTAAGTCAAAAATTAATTCTTTTTTTAATAAATCTGGCAAGACTTTTCTTGATTCTCCAATGTGTAGATTAAATCTTTTAGTGAATCTCTTTTTTAAATAATACTTACCAAAGTTAACGTAGTGATGATAGCCAATATCAATTGAATCAACAGTAAGTGAACTATTCGAATTTAAGAAGGTTTCACTTGAATGTCCTCCATTGAATCCTATTTCAAGAATTTTGGTTTTTGATCGAGATTGTTTTTCTAAAAAGTCAGTTTCTCTTTTTACTTGCTGTGTGTGGCCTTCATTCCCACCGTACCAAATTATTCCTATTCTTTTAAAAAAATCGTTAAGATTATTAGCTTTTTTCTTTATAAAAAAACTCACAACCCATCTACACAAATTTACTATTTTAAAGCAAATTAAATAAAGATATTTATAAAGATACTTTGACTTATAAATTTTTAAATAATCGAGTCTAAATAAAAAAGATTTAATGCGATTAAACAATATCATCTTATAAATTATAATTTATAAATATGAAATTGTATTTATGATTAAACATAACAAAATAAAAATAGTAATTTTAGTTCTTTCATCAAATCAGATAATATCTTTGATTAATAGATTATTTCAAAAATTGACATGGGCAAAAGAAACAATGGGTGTCGTTACAATTTTTTATCTAGGAGGACATCAAAAGACCGAACTTACAAAAAAGACCCTTAAGCTTCCATCTTCAAAAAAGTTTGAAGATATTGGTAAAAAAACTATTGATTGTTTTGAATGGGTTGAGAGAAATCTAGATTATGATGTTATATTAAGAACAAGCGCTTCGTCATATGTAGATATCAATCAACTGATTAATTTTCTAGAAAAAAATTATGAGGAGAATTTGTATTCTGGGGTAGTCGCTGAAGCTAATTATCAGAATAAATCTATCAAATTTGCATCTGGCTCTGGCTACCTCCTTAGCAAAAAAAATGTTAAGTTGATAATTCAAAATAAAGATCGTTGGAATCATAAATTAATTGACGATGTTGCCCTGGCTGATTTTTTAAGTTATTTTCAAATATATCCAAAAAACTTTGAAAGAAATACTATCAATGTATTCCCAAAATTTAATGAAATCGATTATAAATTATTTTTAACAAGATGTATATTAAGAGACTTTAATTTACCGAGAGTTATAGAGGGATTTTATATGATTAAATTAAAAAACAATTACAAAAAATATAAAGAAGATAAAAAAAATAATTTTATTCTCGAAAATTTTTTATTTTATATTGTTAGATTTATACAAAAAATATATCCAAGAAAGTATTTTTCAAAATTTCAAAATCGGCATTACAAAAAATATTTAAAAGATTTAGAAGGTTAACTGTCTTTTATCTCTGTACCCTGTTTGATTTTTTTATATATCTGAGAAAAAAATAATTAAAATTCAAAAATTTCATTATGTATATTAAAATCATCAAAAAATAGTCGATGGTAGTATTTGATATTCCATTGAGAGTTTTATCAATTTTTTTCATAATTATTGGTTCTAAAAAGCGAGGATATCCGAAATAATATGAATTGCACCTATATTGATAATGTTCAGGTTGAATGTCTTCTTTATAAATATTCTTTGAAAAATACTGAAAATCTCCAGGATATATATCAATATTTTTATTCTTAAATAACTTGCCAATTGCAACATCATCAAGAAAATTATTTTCTAGTAAATTTTTATTTTTCAAAATTAAATTCACAGATTTTCTATTTAAAATTATTCCGGCACCTGATACAAATTTATCATTATTGAATAACATTTCTCTTCCAGCATAGATATATTCGTTATTCATATTATTTATAAATTTTTTTAGATTTTCTATATTTATATATGAGCTTGAGTTCATTCTTAAGATAAAATCAAAATCTTTGTTTTGAATACACCAATCTAATGCAGAAATAGTTCTCTCTTTTATTCCAAATATTGTTTTGTTTTTTTGCTTGATGTGTAGATACATTCCTTTTAAAGAGGTAACTTTTGATGATTTAAAAAAAATAACTTCAATATTTTTGTCAGTGATCTCTTTAATCCAAGTTTTCTTTTGCATATATTCATTTAAAGGTGAAGGATATCTATTAGAAGCTAAAATCAAAATTAATATTTTTTTTTCCATGTTTTAAAAATTTAATTTATTAATCAATTTTCTCTGAAATGTTTTTAACTTTTTAATTCGAGACTCATTTTTTAAAGCTTTATAATAGTTTTCTTTAATTTTGTCTATTTGTTCAATACTTAATTCATATTGAATATAATTACTACTATTAATTTCGTTTTTTTTGATAATTTGCATCCAATAATCTAGAGATAGTTTTTCTTTGTTTTGATTAGTGTCATACTCCTTATTGATTAATTCAGAATTAATTTGATTAAAATCGTCCAATACTATTGCACTTAAACCTTCGAGGCAAGAGCTTCCAACATACTTTCTTGTTATAGGAATTGATCCTGCATAAAGTGCCTCCCAAGTTCTATGTGTATCAATACCATTTCCCGGAGGTGAAAGTATAAACTTAAATTTATATAAATTCTTTATATATTGATCTAATTTAAGATTTGGCTCATCTATAAACATGTAATCTTTATTTTCACAATTTTTAATTATTTTATTTCTTTCAATGAAATTAGTATTTTTTTGAAAGTTTAAATAAATTTTGTTTTCTTTATTAACATCCCCGTCTAATTTAAAAAAATGCTTTTTATTTAAATTCTTCGGGTGATAGTTTGATAATCCTAAAGGAATCGGATGAAGGTTTTTTGCGTTATGGTCAACATTTATAGAATACCATTCTGATACACATGAAGGTTTTAAGTTATATAGTTTTTTATCTACAAGATGATCAGTTTGGCTTGTTATCAACTTAATATTGTTTAGATCATTTGCATCATTTAAAAAAATAAAGAGATCTTTAATCAAATAAGTATTTGTAAAAATAATATTATTTTCACTTAATTTAAATTGTGAATTCAAATATAAGATTTGATCTTTTGTTTCTAAAATTTTAATTAAATTTTTAGAATTTAGTTTTGAAAACTGGTCTTTTGTTACAATTTCTGAAAAAACGGTATCACTGTTTCTCGCAAAATTATAACTCGTGATTACTTTATCTTCAGATAATTCGTTTATATATAAGCTCATTAAATATCATGGTAATTCTACACTAGATATTATTCCATTTGCATAACCAATTACTAGAGCGTCTTTTTGAAAAGGGCTTCCCTTTAATGACGTAGGATTTCCAACAAACGTAACAGGAAATATAAGCACATCTTTAGTTTCAACATTAACACCATAAATTTCACTCTCTACATAGTCAGTAAAAAAGTAATAATTATCATATTTACCTGTACCATTTTTTATAAAATCACCACCGATTATTGCCGCTCTTATAGTATTGTCATCTACAAAGTGATCGTACTGTAAAAGTGGGCTTTTGGAATTTTCAATTAAATAATCATCAGCTTTTTCAATTACATCACTTTCCCAATAATATAAATCGGTAATTTTTCCATCTAATCTCGTCATTGCATCTTTGTTTCTCTCTCTAAAATTATATGATAATTCATCACCCATCATTAGAGGCCAGCCAAATGATACAGAGGTATAATTTCCATCTTCATAATCCAAGTAATTTACTTCATTTACTTCTTCAATAAATTGTGACCCAACATCTGTAATGATTAGTCTGTTGTTGTACTCTGATATTTGCCAAGGATTTCTGAGACCGTATGCAACAATTTTATCAATACTTTCATATAACCCATGCTCGTTGATTAATGGAGAACTTATAGTTTTATCAGAATCTAACAGTATTATTTTTCCTTTATAGCTAGTTGTATTTAAAGCATCAGAGTGAACTAGAGGCATTATATTTTCTCTCATATCTCCAATCCCTACAAGGTATCCATCAAAAAAATCAGACCAAATAACTGAGCCTCCAAAGTGATATTTAACATTATTTGATAGTCTTAAAAGTTCAACTGGGTTTTCATAATCTGGCAACCTATCATTATTTAAAAAATATTTTGAAAATACAATTGCTATATCACTATTTGAATAAGAAACAAGGAAGCTATCACCATTAGGATCAAAAGCTATATCATATAAGCCTTGGGACATACCTGGAAACTCAGTATGGACTATATCAGTTAAGTCTAAAAATAATTCTAATTCAGAATTCAAAGAGTTTTGAACATATACTGTGCCATCTTTGAATACAATATATAATTTGTTTTCAAATACTGTTAAATTTGTAACTTGTTGTTCATAAGAAAAACTACTTACTTTAATGCCCCCGATACAGCCAGTGAATTGACCAGTTCCTACCCACGGACTACATTCTTCATCGTCCAAAACAACACTTTCTTGAAAATCTAGTGATTCAATTTTTTCTTCAGCGATTATTTTAAGATCGTCTTCAACTTTGTCTCTATTTAATATATTGTCTAATGAAGAAGAATAGAAATTTGAGTTTAAAAATGTTAAACCGCCAATAATAAAAATTGTTAATACATTAAAAAATGTTTTTTGGAGTCTCTGTCTAGTGACATATTGAATACCATCTAAGAATAGATAGAAAAATGGAAATAACAATATATAGAAAAAGACATATGCTCTCGATAAAAGTTCATATAATCTTAAAAAATAAATAAAGAAACATAAAACTGCTAGGTTTATGAAGCCAATATAAAGAAATTTTTTCAATAAAGTCTCAATTTCGTCATTTTTAAAATCAAATTTTACAAATCGATTAATCACAAATGTAATAACTAAAGATATTGGAATTGAAAAAATAAAATATGTAAAATTTACGTCAAATTGGGCACCAATAAAATTTAAATCTTCCGCAAGATTTACATATGAATATTCTAAAATCCTAGCATTGTCTATACGTTCAAGTAGAAAGAAGAGGTAATTTAAAATAGTTAAATTAAAAATAAATGAAATTAGAAAATTCATGTAGTTATTATAATTTATTTAACAAATTATCAAGAATCGTGGGATCTACATAACACCCATCATCTTTCAATTCAAAAAATAAATAATAATAATTCAAATCGCACGCGGATGAGAGAGAATAAAAAGCATTATTCTCATAATCATTTAAATTTCTTATCTCAATGAGATTTTTAGCTTTATCTAAAAATATCATGTTTGACAAACCGCTACCAAACATACCTAATAAGTTTTCACAATATTTTAAAATTGCTATTTTTTCGTCATAGGAATAGTCTTCAAAATTAACTATTTCATAATTGTGTTTATCTAAAATGTGTTTTATTTCTTTAAAATTTTTAATATCTCTTCCAATTTTTGAATCTCTATATATAAATATATTTTTATTTGTATTTACAACCGGAATTTTGGCATTTAATTTGAATCTATTTATTAGGTTCTTTAATATTTTTTCATTATAATTTCCTGTTTCTGCAGTTTTACTAGTTATCAATAATTCTTTAATTTTATAAATATAATTCTTTTCTAAAACGTAATAATTTAAACCTAAAAGGTCAAGACTTTCAGCAATAAAGGCTTTTTTATAAAATTCTTCAGGGACTAATAAAGGATACTCATCTAAGTAATCAATAGCTAATTCACACCTTTCAAGAGCATCAAGAATCCAATGAAAATATACATGGCTTTTGTTATCAGTAAACCATGTGCCCTTTTCAATAGTTCTTACTTTTTTTGAAGACATTAAATAATTCTTTAAAATAATTTTTATTCTTTCAATAAAAGTTTTGTCACCAAAAAATGAATAATTCTTGAAATATCTAAACTTGCGTAGTGAGAAAATTATTGAGTTAAAAGAGTACATTTTTTTTTCGAAAAATATGTAACTTTCGGGAATCATTTTTTCAAATTCATGAGTAAATAACAATAAATCGTTATCACTTAAATTTATTGGTCGTTTTCTTACAGATAAAGACTCTTGAAATATGATTTTTTTCATTAGTTAAAGCTTTTGACAAGTTTTAAATATTCATCAAAAGTGCCACAATCAAAATACTGTTCTTTTGCTTTTACAAAACCTATCTTTAATTTTTCTTCAATCGCTCTATTTAGACTTACCCCGAAATGAGGATCACCTATAGAAATATAATCATTAAATTTTGGCTTCCACATAATTAGACCCCAAAAAAATTCTTCTACACAGTTTGGATCTTTATCTACAACTTTTTTTATATGTTCTCCTTCAATTGTGCATTGGCCAAGTTTACCTTTTTGATCATTTTGAATTTTCCAAAGACCTAATACTACGTCTAAATCCGTGGATGACAACTTTTGCCTCATTTCATTTACTATTTCGTAATTAGAAAAATAAGTATCCGGCATAACAACCAAAGATAGTCGTTTTTTATCAAGTTTAAGTTTTATTACAGTTTCAACCATGGAATTGGATTTTATTTCTAAAATATTTTGATCGTTATAAATATATTTCAAATTTGTAAAAAATTGCGGACTAGTTCCTATTACTAACTCATTATTTTTTAATTCAAGCAAGTTGTCTAAATGAAACCCGAGTAATGTTTTTTCTTTAGATAAAGGTAATAAGAATTTTGGTATGCCCTGCATTCTACTTGCTTGGCCTGCTGCAGGTAAAAATGTTTTCAAATCTTCTAACATAAAACTTTATTCAAAGAATACTGGTAATTCATACTTTTTGTGGTTGAATCTAAATTTTAATTTGTCTTTAATTCCATGTCCATAAGTTCTTACACTTAAAAAGGGATAGCTATATTGTTCTTCTTGTTTGAATGAAAAATGTGTTTCATTTTCTACACTTACACATCCTCTGGTTTTACTTAATAAACTAAATATACTTTGATCGTGTCTATTCTCTTTAAAACTATCAAGTTGATTTACATCGTTATACATATCTGAAATTAAAAACATATCATAATCAACAACTCTTGAAAAATCATTAAAATATTCAATCGTTTCCTTGCTCTTAATAAATATCATTTGTGTTGCTTCAAATTGGGTAGATTCTCCAATCGTTGAATATGGGTCAATATTAAAATATTCAAATAATTGTTTGGTTGTCCAGTCTCTTTCGATATGTTGTTTTTCACATTCAATTCTGAAGTTTGAGTATTCTGAGTCATTTAACATCTCAATATATTGATAAAATCTTTTTTTTGCGGAATAGTTGAAACTAGATCCAGAATCAGAATATACAACTATATCACCATCACCAATACTATCTAGACAATCTTTAATAATTTTATGTTTCCAAATCCAAAAACCTGCACCTCTTGGGGAAGAAAAAATTGGTTCATATTTTTTCTTAAAATTATAATCAATGTCATTGGGTTTCATATATATACATTTTTCAAAGAAATTTGACTTTTCAGCAAGCTTTGTAATGTGTTTTGCAGAGATATCAAAGTTTTTCGTTCCATAAGTTAGAAAATATAGTTTTTGCGTTTTCAAATTACGTACCTATTTTTTTAATTTTTCCAAAAATTCTTCTTATTTTTAAGTATAAGTAATTTATATAGAGTAAATAATATTTACTAAATATGATTTCTTTTTTTTGTGAAATTGACTCAAAACTTGATATATATTCATCTGGATATTTAATCATTAACTTGCCAAAAAAATATATTTTATATTTTGGAATTCTCCAATTCGTAAAATCATTTTTTAATGCAGACGTAAATTGGGTTCTATCATAACGTTTAACATAATTAAATAGTCCGTTATCTTTAAGTTGATTCAAATAAACAACTTCACAATTTAGATTATCAGCCTTTAAATTAAGAGCTGATGAAGAGTCTACATATGAACAAATATTCAGATATTGTTTTATGTATCGCACAGGAACGATTGCATGCCTGTCGCATAATCCAAAATAATCTTCTCCTTCAGGTACCCATATTTCCTCGGAATCAAAATATTTGTGCTTTGATAAATAAAATTGGTCAAATCTTGAATAAATTATAAAATCATAATTTAGTATTTCATTACTAAAGTTTTTCAAAATTATATCTTTAAGTGCAAAATGAATTAATCCTGAAGAGTACAAACCAGTATCCATGCCTCTTAAAAAAAATTCTTTCCAAGTTCCATCAAAATTATCCTCATAATATGTTGTCCAGTCATTTGGCTCATCAATTATCCAGTTAAATTTTGCAATATCAAGAAACGATTGATTTTTGAGCCATTTATCTCCTGTACAAATTGCTAAGTCAGAATTTAAAGCATCCAAGACATTCTCATACAAAGATTCCCAAGTCCTTTCTCCGCCTCTTGGATTGCCTGAAAGAATGGTAAGATATTTTTTATTCATTAATTTATTTAACGTAATTTTAGTTGGTTTTAAACTAATCTTATTAATAAATATTAGGAAAAAATTGAAAATCTCAACTTTTACAACAATGACAAACCCTGAGGATAGAAATGATCCTTGGTCAGAAGCTTTAAATTGTTACAATTCCTATTCAGACGAAGTTGTAATTGTTGGAGATGACTGGCCAGAAGAATTTAAATTTGATTTAATTGGAAAGTATTTTCAAAAAGGATTTGATCAATGCACTGGTGATTGGGTTTTTAGAATGGATATTGATTATTTTTTTCATGAAAATGACTTAAATAAAATAAAAAATTTTTTAAACAGATATTCGGAATATCCAGCAATAAGTTTTCCTCAGTATCAGTTTTTTACAAAAGATAGATATCAAATCAAAACTAGACTTTGTGTTGCATTGAATAAAAAAAAATTTCCAAATATAAAATTTAATGGTGGTGGAGATTTGTGTCTCCCTACAATAGATAATAAGTTGGTTGATCCAAGAAAAATGCCAAATATAAATGTTCCAATTTATCAATATGATTCTATGTTTCGTACAAAAAAAATAATTGCTGATGACCGTGCAAGATTTGCAAGAGCATGGTTTAGTCAATTTAATGATTATGGTGATAGAGGAGGGTCAAAACCAGAAGATGCATTTCAAGCATGGTTTAATACAATAGAATCTAAGTATAAATTTCATATCCATAAAATTAAATTAGAGGATCACCCTATATATATTAAGAATAAATTAGAAAACTTAAATAATACTCAATTTGGTTTTAGTGCTTTTGATCTAGAGTCTAAAACAAATAGACCCATATCAAATTATCTCAAAGGCTATAGAGAAAAATATGTTAATACAATTTTAAATAACTTTTTTATGAAATAATGCTTTTAATTTTTGATGTAAAAGTATCAAGGTTGTAATTTTCATTAACCAGTAATTTACCATTTTTTGATACACTATTTAGCTTTGCTTGATCTTTTAAAGTTTTTTCGATTTTAGTTTTCCATAAGGTTACATCATTTTTTTCAATAAAAAATATATTCGTTTCATCTTCAAATTTTTCTTTGTCCCAAAACCCACTTGTTTTTGTAATGAGTACCGGAGTGCCCATAGACATAGATTGAAGGGTTACGCTTTGTCCTGATGGTTGTAATGATTCTTTAAGTGGGACAACTGTAAGAATTGCTTTTTTATAAAGTTCTTTTATTTCAATATCTGAATATACATTATTCCACCACATTCCCTCGTAAATCTTTACATTCTTAAAATTTAATTCGTTTTTCGATAACCTTGAAGTCAATATAATAAATTCATAATCATTCATGCTCTTCACTAGTTTTTTAAGAAATTCATAATCACGATTTAAATCGTTTCCAACAAATAATAGATATTCTTTATTTTTCAAACTATTGCTATCTTCACATCTCCAAAACTTGGTATCAATACCGAAAGGTACAAAATTAAACTTTGTCTTTTCATTACCAAAAGTTTTTACTGCATGCTCATACTCACCTTTTCCTAAAAATAAAAACTGATCGATTGTTTTAAAACAAATTTTTTTTATTATAAATTGTTGAACTGTATTTTTCAGCTTATTGTTTGAAAAATTTGAAAATAAACCCATTGTAAATAATCCAATTTTGATGTCTTTTTTTCGTTTTTTTAAAAAATAAATATACGGCAAAGAATAAAACATCACAGATTCATTAACTAGTAAGATAATGTCGGAATCTTTGATTTTAATTTTAAACGTATCATTAAATATAGAAGACAGCGCTATTGGAAAGTTTGAAATCTTTTTTATTAATCTATCAAGAAAATTTATAATAAAAATTTTTTTATGAGTTATTTGTACAATATCTGTGTCAAACTCTGCTCTATCAAATCCAAAATATCCATAAAAAAAGTCTTTTGCATAATTTGAATCTAAATTTAATCTTTCTTTTCTTCCACCAGAAAAAATGAAAATCAAACTTTTATTTTTCTTCATAATTTGTATTTTTAAATAAACCTATTTGCCTGTGTTTACTTGTAGAAATTAATTCAAAATTATTCCTATAAAGAACTTTAACAACTTGGCTTGTTGTTGGTTCTTGATCAGGACCTTTTTCCGGACCATAATCAACTGAAATGAACTCCACATGTTTTAATGTTTTGGTTGCACCTAGTAAAACTTCTTCTTCGTGACCTTCTGCTTCTAACTTTAATAATTTAATTTTTTTTAAATTTAGTGAATCTAGTGTGATTGTGCTTATCATAGTTTTATCATCATTACCAAAATATTCTAGAGAAGAATTTCCTCCCAAAGAATCAATAAAAAATTCTTCTCTTCCATCTTTATTTGAAAGTCCTAGATTATTTTTTTCAGTATTTTTAAATTGGTTTAGATTTTTAGAGAGTGAAGTAAATGAATGTGGATCAGGTTCAAAAGCAATATAGTTAATATTTAACTTTTTTTGGTAAAAACAATAAAGTAACTCTCCTACATTTGCACCACAATCTACGACATAATCATCAGATTTAAAACTAATTTTATTTAAACAATATGACTCAAACAAAAAATTAAGATGGTGTTCATAATTGTTAACAACTCTTACAATTCTTTTATTTGGATAGCTTATTAATTTATTATCAAAAATATATTTAAAATATTGTCCATTTTTATAATTAATTCTTGATCTTTTTGGAAACAAAAGATTTATAAAGTTGCAAAATATTTTACCGTTCAAATTTTTATAGATGAATCCAACTATTAATCCTTTAAAAAAAAGATAGAGTTTTTTTCTTTTTGTAAGACTTCCAACGCTTATGTCATTAAGCATAAAATCTGGAGAATCAATTATTGCAACCATAAACCTACTTATTAATTTTAAAGAGGGATTGATCTTAATAACTCAATAAATTTAAAAAGTAGTTATTTAGCTAGTATAAAAGTGTGAAAGTTTTGTACATTTTTACTTTTGATTATTCTCTAGAAACTTGGTATGTCACAGGAACACTTGAGAAAGAATTAAAAATATTTGAAGAGCTTGTAGATAAAAAAAATATTCATTTTACATTTTTAACTTACGGAGGTGAAGCAGATTTTACTTTAAAACCAGGAAGTAAAAATATCAATGTAATTCCAATATTTGAAAATATGAAAAAAAGAAGAAATAAATTTATAAAAGTTTTTAAGTCTATTTATTTTGTATTAAAAAACAAAGATGAAATAAAACAATATGATTTAATTCAACACAATCAACTAAATGGTTCATGGCTAGGGATATTTATAAAATTAATTACAAAAAAACCATACATACTAAGGACAGGTTATGATACATATAAATTTGCAGTTGAGGAAAACAAATCTTTCATAAAGAAAATGTTTTTTCTTCTTTTAACTAATTTGAATTTATTTTTTGCAGATTTTTACTCAGTAACAAGTAACGCAGATTTCAACTATTCAAAAAATTACAGAGTACGACCAAAAAAGATAGTGGTAAGGCCTAATTGGATTGTTGTAGACAATAATAATGATTTTGAATCAAGAGATTCAAAAAAAATACTTGCTGTTGGGAGATTAGAAAAACAAAAGAATTTTGAAAGACTTATAAATGACTTTAAAAATTCTGATTTCGAAATTGATATTGTAGGAGTTGGATCAAGATTAAATAACTTAATAGAGTTGTCAAAATTAAATAGTGTAAATGTAAATTTTCTTGGACAGCTTAATAACAATGAGTTAAATAAAAAATATAAGGAGTATAGATATTTTGTATCGACTTCTCATTTTGAAGGTAATCCAAAAACTGTTCTTGAGGCTATGTCTAATGGGTGTGTAGTATTACTTAGTAAAATTGAAAATCATAAAGAGTTAATCAACGATAATGAATCCGGGTTCTTTGTTAAAGATAACGAGAGTTATTGTAAAAAATTAAGCTATATATCTCAGGACTTGAAAGACCTTAAAAATGTCTCAAAAGCTGCCAAGGATTTTGTTTTTGAGAGAAACGATATCAATAAATTAGTAGAAAATATTTATCAAGATTACGAGTTTCTTTCATTAAAATAATCATTCAAATATTTTTCTAATACAAATACTTTCCATATTCTTTGAGCGTTTATTCTAGATTTCCTAATTTTCAAATTTTTGATAATATTTGGACTTCCTAAATATGAATTATTACTCAATAAATAGTTTTCTATATATTTTATGTTTTCATATATCCATTTTTCCAAATTGAAAACAAAACCCATTTTCTCTCTGTTTAAAAAATCATTGTCAAAGTCACTACTTAAGTATTCCTTTAGGATTGACTTGGGTGAAGTTGACAAAAAATTTAAATTTGAACCAATACAATATTCTATAAGTTTATGATCAATAAATGGAGACCTAGCTTCAAGAGAGTTCGCCATTGACATTCTGTCAACTTTATACATCATCATTTCTGACAAAAATAATTTATAATCTATCATCATAAAATCTTTAAGAGACTCTAGATCTAAATTAAAAATTTTATTAATTGGCAAAACTTCTTTTTTTTGCTCTTTATTTATATAATTAAAAAACTTATCGTCAGAAAAATAAGATTGATAATTTTTATTTAGATTTTTTGAACGTTTGAGTAAGTTATTCCCTGTGCCAAAAAACCATGGGTAAAGTTTATAAATTAGATTTATCGATAATGAATTAAATTTTTGTAAATTTTGTATTTGTTGAATTCTTTTATAACCACATAATAATTCATCTCCACCGTCACCTGTTAAAGCAACTTTGTAAAAATTTGAAATTTTTTTACTTATTACATAAGAAGGTACTGTTGATGGATCAGCATAAGGTTCATCTAAATTGTTAATTGTTGCATCAATATAATTTTCTAACTCATGATTTGAAATTATTTCACTAGTGTGATTTGTTTCGTATGTTTGTACTACTTTATTTGACCATACTTGTTCATCATATTTCAAATCTTCATACCCAATTGAAAATGTGTTCACAGGTTCAGAAAAATTTGATAATGCTTTTACAATCGAGGTTGAATCAATTCCTCCTGAAAGTAGTGCAGCTACTTTAACATCTGCGATTCTTCTTATGTCAACAGCTTCTAAAAACTTTTCATAAAATATATCTTTTTTAAATGGTTTTTCACCTACAAAATCATCAATTTTCCAATATATTTTTTTAGACACTATTTCAATATTTTTATCAAACTTAAACTCGATTGTTTCCGCTGGTTTTAATTTGAAAATATTCTTAAAAATTGTGTTAGGCGAGGTAATGTAGCCAAATTTTATATATTCGGCTATAGAGTTATTATCTACAGAGATAGTTTCCTGCATATTTGCCAGAGATTTCAAATTTGAGCTAAATAAAAAATTATTATTCTCTAAAGAATAAAACAAAGGTTTTTGACCTAATCGATCTCTTATTAAATATCCCTTATTCTGATTGAAGTCAAAAAATGTTATGGCGAATTGCCCAATTATATTGTCTAAAAATTTAAGTCCATGTTTTGATAATCCAAGAAGGAGCACTTCTGTATCAGAGTGGTCAGAATAAAACTTGACCCCTTCATTTTCTAGATTTAGCCGCAAGTTTTCATGATTGTATATTTCACCATTAAACATTATTAAGGAATTGAATTCTTTTGAAAACATGGGTTGAGAGGCACTATTTGATAAATCAACTATTGAAAGTCTATTAAAAATAAATGAATAATTAAAGTCAGAATTTGATCTAAATTGGGATAAGTTTCCATTAATTGACTTCTTTTCATCAGGTCCTCTACAAATAATATTTCGATTTTGACTATCTAATCTTGAATGGTTTATTCCATTTTTGGAAATTTGTCCTATGTATCCGCACACATACGTAAGTTTATAACGATTTTGTTAAAAAGTTACTTAAAAAAACTTTGTAAAGACTCAATCAAAAACCTAAAAGGGTACTTTAATTTAAATATTTTTCCAGAAAATACAATTTGTGAAATATAAATTAATGATCCTTTTTTCCAATTATGAACAATGTGATATTTATTATTGCTAAATTTTCTATATTCCTTCTGATAATACTCTGATATTCCAAAATTAATCCCTTTCAACGACCAAGGTTTTGATTTTCCAAAGTAATGTAGAAGGTAAATATCGTTGTCAAGAACTTTCACTTCGTTTTTTGAGAAGTTTAATATATCCATTCTATAGTTGTATTTGTAATCAATGTACTCAAATTTACCGTCAAAAATGATGTTCAATACATCTTGATCCCAGAGAGAAAGTTCATCTTTTTTTTCACTAATTATTTTAATTGCGGACTCTTTAATATTTTTTTCTCTCCAAAGTGGAAAGTTTATTATCATTACTCCAGCATTAAAATATTTTCCACTATTTATTCCAAGATTGATACTTCTTATATCAACTTCTGGAATACCCGGCTGATTCATTACGCCTATCTCCATTTTGTTTTCATTCATTGATTGAATTTTCAATTTCAAATATGGCATTGGGTCTTTTAGACAAATTACATCGGCATCAAAGTAGATAAGAAAATCTACACCATCATCTATGTAGTCTTGAAGAAAAAGTCTATAGTAAGTAGCCTCCGAGACATGGGAGTTTTCAACATTGGGAAAATATTCTTCACTACTTTGAAACTTTTGAATGTTAATATCATTTAGATTTTTATGTTGCAAAATATAATCAGGTAAATTTTTAATCAAATCGTTCGTATTGTGAATAATATATAAATTAATTTTTTCGTTGATTTTATCTAGTACTGAAATAATAGAAGAGAATGCCATTTCATCGTAATTTGAATCAAAACAATACAATAAATTTATCACTTGCTTATGGTAATAAGGAAAATAGGATTAATATCAAATAGTGTTGTATATTTTTAAATAACTTATATTAATTGGAAAAACTATGAAAAAAATTTTAGTTTTTGGCTCCAACGGTCTTGTAGGAAAGTCAATAAAAAGAACATTTAAGGATATTTATAATCCAGATGAAATATTTTTTTCTACTCGGGAAGATACTAATTTATTTTCTTACGAGCAAACCAAAAAAACAATAGATAAATTTCAACCTGATGTTTTAATAAATGCTGCAGCAAAGGTCGGAGGAATTTATGCTAATAATCTTCAAAGAAGTGAATTTTTGATAGAGAATCTAAAAATTAATATAAATATTCTTGAATCTTGTATTGATCACAAAGAAACAAAAATAATTAATCTTGGTAGTAGTTGTATTTATCCTTTAAATGCTGATAACCCCATAAAAGAATCAAGTATCATGACTGGCATTCTTGAACCTACTAATTCACCATACGCTATGGCTAAGCTTACATCAATTGAGCTAGCTAATTCACTGAATATTCAATATGGGCATGAAGTAATTAATTTAATGCCAACAAATCTTTACGGGCCTGAAGATAACTTTTCAGAAATGGATAGTCATGTAATACCCGGGCTTATATATAAGATGCATAAAGCTAAAGAAAATAATGAAGAATCATTTCAAATTTGGGGTACAGGAAAACCAAGAAGAGAATTTATGCATGTAGATGATCTTGCCATGGCAATACAGTTTTTGATCGAAAGAAATGATATCAAAGAATCATTATTAAATATCGGTACAGGAGATGAAGTAACAATTAGTGAGTTATCGTTACTTTTAAAAAAAATAATTTCTTTTGATGGTGAAATTACTTTTGATACAAATATGCCAAATGGTAATCCAAGGAAATTATTAGACTCTTCATTAATCAAAAGCTTCGGATGGAAACCAAGTATAAATTTAAAAGATGGCTTAGAAAAAACTTATGAATGGTTTAAAAAGAATAGAATAGATAATTAAATTAATTCCATGTTATATCTAAAAGATTTTTTTCAATCAAAATTTTTTCTTGTTCTGCAAGCTTACAATCTTCTTCTACCATCATTTCCACAAGCTGCTTAAAAGAAACTTTTGGCTTCCATTTAAGAATTGACTGTGCTTTAGTTGAGTCGCCAAGTAAGTAATTTACTTCGTTTGGTCTTAGAAATTTATCATCGGTTTCTACATATTCTTTCCAATCTAAATCAACTGAAGAAAAAGCAATATTTACAAATTCTTCTACAGTATGAGTTTCTCCTGTTGATAATACCCAGTCATCAGGATCTTTATGTTGCATCATTAACCACATTCCCTCAACATAATCGCCTGCGAAGCCCCAATCTCTAGAAGCATCGAGATTTCCTAGCAGAAGAGATTTTTGTATATTATTTTTTATTCTTCCAACAGCACGGCTTATCTTTCTTGTAACAAAAGTTTCACCTCTTAAAGGTGATTCATGATTGAATAAAATACCATTTACACAAAAGAGACCGTATGATTCTCTGTATATTTTATTCATATTGTGAGCAAATAATTTTGATGCAGCGTATGGACTTTTAGGATCAAACAAAGAGTTTTCATCTAATTTTTCTTTCTTTGCTCCACCATACATTTCCGACGAGGACGCTTGGTAGAACTTAATATTTTTCTTTGAGTTTTTGACTGATTCTAATAAATTTAACGTCCCAAGTGCAGCTTGAGATGTATATGCAGGGTTCTTAAACGAAACAGCAACATGTGATTGTGCTGCTAAATTATATATCTCATCTGGTTCGATTAAGGAAACTAATTGATTTAGAGATGATGAATCAATTAAATCTGAATAATAAAGATTAAGTTTCTTGGTTCCTTCATATTTTGCAATCAAGGGATCAATTCTAGATGTATTAAATGTTGAAGCCCTTCTTATTGTGCCGTGCACTTCATACCCTTTATCTATTAAAAATTTAGATAAGTAATAGCCATCTTGA
Source organism: uncultured Candidatus Actinomarina sp. (assembly GCA_902571385.1). Classification (GTDB taxonomy): domain Bacteria; phylum Actinomycetota; class Acidimicrobiia; order Actinomarinales; family Actinomarinaceae; genus Actinomarina. The sequence continues at coordinate 69,227 of CACGBK010000002.1, read as the reverse complement.
CCTGTAATGCCTGTAACTAAAGCTTTCATATAATTGATATTGTAACGATATACATATTCTATTGATCCAATATATAATTTCTACCAAGAAAAAAGTAATACAACAATGGAAAGTGAGCATTTTCCATAGATGCATCAAAAAAAGAAACAAATAGCAGTGGAATAATAAATAATAAAATATTCAAACTTTTATTTAAATTTTGATATTTTTTAATTAAAAAATAATAAAAAGTTATAAAAATAAATAATTGAAAAATTCCTCCTCGAGCAAATATATTAAACCAATTATTGTGTACATGCTCATTAAGACCATCTAGTCCAAGCCTGTAACCGTTATACCACTCCATCACAGGAATTATTCCATCATAACCATATCCAAAAAAAACTTTATCGTTATTGTTTAGATCTAAAATAATATCTTGCCATATATCCATTCTCCAATTTAAATTACCGTCAGAACTGTATAGTCTATTATCGGAAATCCAAAAAAGTGATGGTGCATCTTCAATTGTTGTTTGTGTTCTGTATTTAACAAGTGATACAACATTTTCTCTTGCTTCATAAATTTTAATTATTCCACTTTCTCTTACCCAGAAAACAGACTGCAGTAATATCAAAACTGAAAAAACTAAAACAATAATTCCTTTTACAAACCATAATTGTTTAAAAATTAATTTCCTGTTTTTAAATATTTCAAAAATTAAAAATAATAAAACTGCTATAAACGAAGCTCTGCTTTTAAAATATAAAAAAGGCAAATAAAGACTAGAGAATAATGAGAGATATACATAATAGTTTTTGTTGCTTCTAAAATATTTACCATTGATCATAAAAGTAACTATGAACAATAGTGTTAAATCAGAACCTTTGTGTGGTTCAAATTTATCCCCCATCGTAAGAAAAAATTCAGATATAAAATTTGGAATACCAAATACTTGAAACAAGTATGCAAGTATTAATATAGGATTCAATGTATAGATAAATGCTTTATCTAAATCAAAATTTTTATAAATATATATGCCAAAGAAGAAAATTGATACAGTCCATATATATGAACTTGATTTAAATGTATAAGTTGAAAATAGATTATTTTGTCTGATTAAAAGCACTGATATAAAACTTAAAGGTAACAAAAAAATTGTAATGAGAAAATTATTGGGAAGTGAAAAGTTATATTTGTTAAAAATTACTACAACAAAACAGAAAAGCCAAAATATTAATGCAAAACCAACCATCAATTCACCAAGTCTAAATTCAAATATATAAAGACCCATGAATGATCTACCAAATAAAAAAGTGAGAGATATAAAAATTAAAATTGAGTTAGAAAAAGTTCGATTTAATAAATTTGATTTTTTAATTTTCATTAGTTATATCTCATATAATAAGTGAATTTTAAGTTTATGGTTTTAACATATTCCAATGAAAATTAATTGATTCATCTTCGAGATTTCTGATAATCATTGAGATTGCCCAAATACTCAACATTGTTCCATGAAGATCAGCTTGATTTTTACTTTTTATTATTTCAACACCGTAGTAATGAGTTTGAGACTTGTTTAAAAAATACGAAAATCCTCCTTCTTTCTCAACAAAAAGTTTTTTTAATTCAATGAGTTGATCAATCAAAATGATATTTATTTCTTTTTTTCTATAGTTTGTTTGCTGGCTACACTTAAATAAAACATAAACATAATCGACAACATCGCAACCTTCTAAGATAGGCTTGTTTGATATACAATAATCAATTAGTTTTTCTGGATAATGAATTTGTTCATTTATCCAGTCCAATCCAGTAATGACTTTCATAGCACCATTAATTATTTCTCTACTGTCTTGTGGTAATTTTGAAAAATATGAACCCGTTTCTTTATCAACCATCATATTTGCAAAACTAATTAAATCGTCTTTGATTTCGTATCCTTGGGTTGTGGAATAAACACAAAGTGAAGAAAATTGTGCACCTGCATTCCACGGTCTTGCCCAGTCAAATTTATTTAGATAATCATCAACTGTAAGATCGGTTTGAAATATATTTCCTACTTTTTTTTGATTCCTTTCTCCTACTTGATGCAAAGTTGATATAGCTTGTTTAGTCTCAGCATTTACTGCTTTTAATAATTTGATCTGATTTTTTTCAAATTTATATTGAGGTAATAAATTCATTGTGGTTTTTACACTATCAATAAAAAAAGTTTTAATTTTTTTGGTGCTGTAGTTTTTAATCAATGTCTCGTCAAGATATGAATGTTCGGGAAATTTTTTATTTATAGATTGAAATGAATTTATGTAATTAACCCATTTTTTTTTCTCAGTATCTTGTAATTTATCCCAAGCACCAAGTATGTAATTTATCTTTAATGAGAAACAGCTAAATCCCAATCTAAGATTTTCTCCATTACTTGTAAGATTTTGTAGTGCTGGCATATATTCATAATTATTTATATTTAAATTATTTAAATATATACCTACTGAATCTTCGAGGGTTTCGAGCCATTTAAGATCTATCATATAACTTTTAGTTTTGACCTTAATATTGAAATCAAATTAGCTCTCAGAGATAAGATAAAGCGGAATCTATTTGAGAGCCTATTTTTTTTAAGATAGTACCTACCTACAAGATTGACTTTTTTAGATATTTCAATTTTTACTTTTTTTGAAATTTCATCATTAAATCGTTCATAGAATTCATTACACATTTTCTCAGAATTAAATGGGTAATTATTAAGTTTGTTTAAAAATAAATCGTAGTTTTTAATCATGTGTTCCAATTTTTCTTCAAAATTATTTTCCAAGAAGCTTAGACCAATGTTTTTACAGTATTCAGGGATACCACCACTATCTATATACATAACTGGTAAACCACATTGGGCTGCTTCGATATGATGGTTTCCAGAAGGCTCATTTATACTTCCTGTTACATAAATATGGTGTCTTTTAATTTCATTGGCTAATTCGACTCCTGCCAATGGTTTTATAACTTTTGTATTGTTAAAGGTAAAATCATCAGACACATTACCAATATAAGTAAATTGAATTTTTTCTTTCCATTTAGGAGATAACAACATGTCATCAATTTTTTTATAAATATTAAATCCTTTATTGACATGGGCACTCCAATGGTGTGTAACAATATTTATTTTTTCGTGATTTTGAAACTTTTTAAAACCCTTATTGTTAAATATATCTGAATTGGCTCCGGCATAAATTACTGAAGTTTTCTTTTTATTCATACCACAATTTACATATATATCACGTAGCCATTCACTTACGAAAACTACGTGATCTGCAACGTCACTGGCATTTAAATAAAATTGATTAATATTTTCTGTATTTTTTCTTTCATCACATTCATTTATTCTTTGAACAACTATTGTATTTGGATTGATATATTCAATATATTTTTTAATTTCGATGTGATTGAAAGTGGATGAGGATTCACTTCTGCTTCTTGGGTCAGTCAACAAAATGAGATCGATGTCTGATTCTGATAAATCATATATTACATCATGACCAAGTTTGTTTAAATAGTTTGATAAATTTATTGCAAAAAGATTACCTCCGCCCCAGGGCCCTTCAACAATTTTTGATCCTATGCTAATTTTCATAAACTTTATTAAACATTTTATTAAATTCCCTCATGCCTTGTGGTATTTTAAATTTGTCAGCATTTTTGAAAGCATAGTCAACATTAGGTTTTGATTTTTCATAGAAATCTGGTTGGAAAATAGATTCACCGCTAAGTATTTCTGGTGCAACACCTACATCTGTTGAAATTAAAGGTGTTTTAGTTATTGCAGATTCCAATATTGCTTGTGGGCCTCCTTCAAGTCTTGAAGTAACAATATACAAATCAAGTACATTATATAAATTATTTAACATTTCTAAATTTGCCATTTCGAAATATTTATATCTTATACCTAGTTCTTCAAGTTGTTTTATAACATACTGTCTTCTTGTTCCAGCTAAAACTATGATCAAATTTTTATTTTTGGAATGCATGTCTCTAGCTATGTTTACAAATATATCTGGACCTTTTATCAATTTTGGAGAGATTAAGTCACTTCCCTCTGTGTCCCTTTGAAAACTTCCCACCAAATAGTCTTTTTCTTGAAAGCCTAACTTTCTTCTTAGTTCTGTTTTGTTATTTTTATAAAAATAATTTTCTTGATTAACCCAAAATGGAATTGATATAATCTCTTTTTTAGTTAATGTGCTTAATTGCAATTTTGTTTTTAAGGAGATTACATGATACTGATCAACGTATTGATCTAAATTATAGAAATCTTTTTCCTGCTTCTCATCAAAATTATCAAAATCAATGTGATAGATTGACGCAACTACTTTTTTTGTTTTTAAATATTTTTTTGGTATTTTATCCCATACCCAGTGAGCGATTATCCAAACAATATCTGCTTCTTTAATTTTATTTGTTGATGAGTTTTCATTTTGTTGAATCCATTCATTGGTGACTCTGTCAATAATCCAAGATTCCTTTACTTTATTTATGTAAATTTTCATATTTTAGAAACCATACATCAGAAATAATAGTATATATTCATTTAGACTAGCTTATATGGATAATATTCTTATAACTGGTATTACCGGGCAGGATGGGTTATTTTTAACAAGTAAAATTTTAAATGAGGAAAAAAATTCACGTATATTTGGTTTATCAAGAAATACGGATACTGATATTTTTTACAAGAGACTAAATCAAATATATAAAGGCTCTTTAGAAAACTTAACTATTTTAAATATAAATCTAGAGGTTTATGAGGATGTTTTTAAATTAATTTCAAATATAAATCCTACTGCTATATTTAATTTAACTGGTCCTAGTTCAGTTTATGGCTCTTTAAAAGATTCAAATAAATCTAAAAATTCAATAATCAATATATTTGAAAATCTTACCTCAGCATTACTGAAAAAAAATAATTTATGTAATTTTTTTCAAGCTTCTTCATCTGAGATGTTTGAAAATATATCAAATGATTCTATTGATGAAAATACAAATATGATTCCTAATTCACCTTATGCTTTAGGAAAACTAATTAATCACAAAAAAGTTATCAAATATTCTAAAGATTATGATTGGAACATTGTTTCAGGCATAATGTTTAATCATGAATCTGAATTTAGAGATAAGTCATATCTAACTCAAAAAATCATAAATGCAGCTTATGATATATCATTAAATAAGGCTGCCGAATTAAAAATAGGTAGTCTTGAATATACTAGAGATTGGTCTTTCGCTGGTGATATTGTTAATGCAATGTTCACACTTTTAAAAAATGATGCAAAAGGACCTTATGTAATTGGCTCAGGTGTAAAACACTCAATTAAAGATATGGTCGAGATTGTATTCAATGAGTTTGATATTACTTTAGACGATAATTTAATAGTTGATAGTAGTCTATTAAGAAACTCTGATCCAGTTGTAAGAGTATCAAATCCAAAAAAAATTTATAAAAATTATGGATGGAAATACGATATGCAATTTTATGATCTATTAATAAGATGCGTTGATCACAAAAAAAAATTTACCTAGATATTGGATTAATTTTTCTTTTTACACAGTCTGAATAATATTTTTGTTCAACAGAATTTATTGAACTTAAATTACCTGTCATATTTAATATATAAAGAGGTTTTTTTATTATTTTTACTTTTTCTTTTTTTGATAATAAATCGCTAAATAACTTATAGTCTTGTGAATACACAAATCTTTCGTCATAACCTCCAATCTTATTCATTAAACTCTTTTCGATAAGTAAAGTTCCATGAATGAACGGGTTCTTAAATTTAGCAATAATATTATTTGGAAAAATGTAAGAATATTTTGGTATCAATTTTAAGGATCCCTTGATTTTTGCTCTTGTAGTACAACATCTAAAGTTGCTAGATTGTAAAAATTTAATCTGATATTCGAGTCTATCGCTTTTACTAATATCGTCTGCATCTTGTCTTGCAATAAATAAGCCTTTTGATTTTTTTATCAATATATTTAATGACTTCGTTAAGCCTAAATTTTTAGAGTTTTTGAATACTTTAATTCTTTTATCTTTTGCTTCATATTTCTTTAATATATTAAAAGTATCATCTGTTGAAAAATCATCGATAATTAAAAATTCAAAATCTTCATAAGTTTGATTTAAAATGCTTTCAACCGAGCTTTTAACATACTTCTCAGAATTAAAACAACTCATTATTATAGAAATATTAGGATTTTCAGATTTCATTAGTAAGTTTTATCATCTTTTGTATATATTCTTTTTTGTTAAATTCTTTTCTATAAAATTCCTTGCTGCCATTTCCAATTTTATTCAAAAGCTCTTGCTCATTTAATTTATTTAATTTATTAACCAGATCTTGATAATCGAATTGGTTAAAACATAATTCATAATTAGGATAAAAAAATTCAAGAACACCTCCAGTATTAGGAAATATTGATGGTATTCCAACTGCTGAAGCCTCACAAAGAAGTGTAGGTTGGCCTTCGTAAAGTTTTGTACATGAAATAACAGCAACGGATTTTGAAATAATATCAATAACGGTTGAATTATTTTGGTTTCCAAGAAATTCAATATTTTCCTGCTGATAATTTCTTGTAAGTGTATTTAAAAGTGGCCCATCACCAATAATTTTTAATTTAAAATCATTTAAATTAGAATTTAAAAAGGATTTAAGTAGTTCTTCTACTCCTTTTTCTTTTGAAATTCTTCCAGCATAAACAATATATTTCGATTTTGAATAAGTTTTATTTTCATTTGGAGAAATGTAGTTTGGAATTACATAAATATTTTTGTTTCTATATTTATGCTCAACCATAAATTTTTTATGAAATTCTGTAAGAAGTATTAGCGGAATTGATTCATCCTCAATTACCTTAATGTACCTTTTTCCATACAAATTAACAAAGAATGATTTGATGAAAGAATTATCAAAATACTTGTTATAAAATCTTTTTTTGTCATTACTAAACCCACAGCCCTGACATAAATCTTTAAAATTTAAATGATTTTTTGCTAGATGTGAATTAGTACAGTGATATCTAAAGTTATGAATTTTTAGAATTAACTTAATATTCATTTTTTTTGCTATTTTAAAAATACCTAGTGAAAGAGTAAACCATGAATTATGAACATAGAGAATATCTGGATTAAATTCAGTTATTTTATTTTTAAGTATCATGTTGCTTTTTAAATTTGTCGAAAATAAGAAGCCTAAGATTAGTTGAAAAATATTTTTAATCTCATTTTCAAAATATATAGCTTCAACTTCAAAGTATTGAGAAAGTATTTTTTCTTCTTCTACAACAGCAATGTCTTCGCCTCCAATATTTTGATACTTATTGTGAATAATCAAAAGTTTTTTCATATTTTCAAAATTAGGTTTTTTGTATAATTATTCTTTTTTCATTTTCAATTTCAATATGAAAGTGAGAATCTATATCTAAGAATTTTTCTGGATCATGAGTAGAGTTTATAATCGTGACTTTTCTAGCCCTTAGAGTTTTGAATATGTATTCTCTTGATTTGTCGTCTAAATTTGCAGTTGATTCATCTAATAAAAGTATGTCTAGATCTGATAAAAGTGCTCTAATAAATGCAATTTTTTGCATTTGTCCTGATGATAAGCTTTTGTTATCAATTATTCGATTTAGGTCATAACTAGATTCTTCTTTGAAAGTATCAAAATCTTTTAAAAATTTAATAATTTCATCATCATTAATTGTTTTATCATTTCCATATAAAATATTATCTTTTAGTGAGGCACTGAATATTAAAGGAACTGCGCCAATATATCCAAAATTTTTAGAATAGGTTGTAACTTTCCCACTCTGTGAATAATAAACACCAGCAATCAAACCAAGTAGTGTGCTCTTGCCAGAACCGTTTGGTCCAGTTAATATGTTATGCGTATTTTTCTTTAAATCCAGATTTAAATTCTCAAATATATATTCATCACTATTAAAGTATTTAAAATTTAATTCATCTATCTCAATTGCATTTTGATTACTATTGTTACTGGATACGAAGTTGTCTTTGTTTACAAGACTTTTATTTTTATCCATTTCATAAAATTTTTCGATATGTACATGTGAATTAATGATTTTGTTCAAAGAATTAGCTACAGAACCAAGTGACTGAAACAATCTTAAGGTTACCCCAATAAAATCTAAAGTTATACTCTTTGCAAAATTGCCAATGATAATTAGAACTGAAAAAACAAACATTGTTATCAGAGTTGGAAGGAATGAATTTACAGTTCCATATTTATGATTACTATATTCGTTAAAATTATGTTTATCGATTGTTTCTGCAAATCTATCTACCTCTTCTTGATCTTTTTTTAGAATTTTTATTAAAAACATATTATCAACAATTCTTTGTACCTCTTCATTTGAAATTTTTCCGTAAATATAGGTTTCGTGCATAAATTCTTTGGATTTCTTTATCAAGAATCTTGTTGGATAGAAAAGAACTAAAGCTCCTAAACCAAAAGTTAGAATAGTTCTGGAATCCGATAGAAAAAGATAAATTGAATAAGCAACTATTTGTAAAAAACTATTTAGAAAATTTGCTACGTTGGAATAGAAAAATGAAATATGTCCAGATAGAATATTTATATAAAAGTATGCATCAGCAACTGAATAATTTCTTTTTTCAAAAACCTCGTTAATCAAATAGACTTTCAAATTTTTTTGAATTGCAAGTTCTAAATTTTTTAAACTCATTGATTGTAAATATATAAATAGAAATCTCAGTAGTACTAGTACTGGAAAAATAAATTTGTAATCTAAAATAAATTCAATCAAATTATCGAGCAGTGGATTGTCGTATGCAGTACCAGTGATAAAACTTGCAAACAAAACAATTATTATTACATCTGTAAAGGCCGTTAGTTGTGACAAAACAACTGCGATCCCAATAATCGCTTTTTTATTTTTAGTTTTTGTTAACTTAGAAACATAAAAAATATCTTTTACTATTTTTTTTATTTGCTTCATAAGTTTTAAGTATAAATATCTTATTTAAAATACTTGACATAAAGTTATTAATTAATAGTGATACGATTAACAGTAATAAAAGAAATGAAAATTTATTAATCCAAATATTTTAGTTTTAGTTGTTTCGTCTGATACTTATCCATCTAAAAGAAACAAAAAAATAATTAGTAAAACATGGATTAAAAACTGCCCAACTAATACCCAAGTATTTTTCTATAAAGCTGGAGACGGCGATGTAAGCATTCAGGAAAATGAAATAATTCTTAATGTAGGAAAATCAACAAAAGATATTAGCTTGAAAAATTTACTTGCATTTGAATATGCAATTAATAATTTTGATTTTGATTTTTTATTTAGGACTACAACAACTTCATATGTAAACCTTGAAAAATTAAAAAACTTTATTGTTGAGAATTTTATTGATCACGAAAATCTTTACTGTGGGAAAATTATGGAAACATACGATTTAGAAAAAAATAAACAAAATTTTATTAGTGGTGCAGGTATTTTATTGAGTAAAAATACCATAGACCATATTATTAAAAATAAAAATAAGATGGACTTCAGGCTTTGGGACGATGTTGGTATTGGTAAATTACTTGGTGAACTAAAAATAAATCCAACTGATGGAAAGAGACATGACATTCAAGGAAATATTTTCAAACAAGCAGTAGATATAGACCAATATCACTACAGATGCCGAATTGATAACCATTATGGATATCCTAGGTTTTTAGAATATTATGTAATTAAATACTTAGACATGATTATTAAAGGAATAAGCATAAATAAATTGACTAATAATTTAATGAAATATTTATTTGAGATTTCTAAGTTTTTTTATATCCAATACCCTATTTGGAAATTATATTCATTTTTAAAATCTTTCTTAAAGCTTTTGTTACCAAAAAAAATTTATACAGTATTGAAACAAAAATTAAATAGATTCAATAAAAAATTTAATTTGAAATACTTTAAGTATTGATTTGATTCATTATAAGACCAACATTTTTAGGAAGTTTGTCTAAATCAAGCTGTCTAAGTTGATTTATCTTAATACTTTTATCACCATACAGATCAACACCATTATTAATTGAATTTAGAATATTTTTTGCGTTGAAGTACTTCTCGTTATCAAATTCAAAATGTGCAAAATTTCTTATCTTGTTTTGAATAAAATCCACATCTCCAAAATAGGAAAAGTGCCAGCCACCGTCCTTAATGACATTTCTATCAAATCTAAAATTTAAAATTTTTCGATAATCTACAGAGTCTCTTACATGTTGTGGGGATGAATTAAATTTTTCGATAAATGTTTTATAGTTTAGAATTTTAGATTTTTTCCAATTTTTTTTAATTTTGTTGTATAGAGTAAAGTAATAAAAATCCATTTCTAATGTAAAGACCCATTCAACAGGCATAACTTTTTTTAACGTTTCTATATTTGGAATTTCATCAAGATCGGAAATTAAAATTTGATCATTGCTATCTAAATCTAAACTGGATAAACCTTTAGCGATTTCATTTCTTTGATTGTTTTCAATCTTCCAAGAATAATCAGATCTAGAATATTCTTTTTTATCAACAACATTTATTATTTTTTTACTGAATTTATTAAATTTTTCCTTATTTTCTTGAAAATAAAGTTTTTTTGGGTTACCCCGATGAGTGTGTGATGATTCGCTAATTATAAAATAATCTACAAAATCGTTCAGTTCATTTAATCTAAGATTTAATAGATCAAATTCATTATAAAAAGTGAAACAATCAATTACTTTATAGGGTTTTGTATTATTCATTATTTATAAATTTTATAGTTATTAAGTCATTTTATATATTTAATTGTGATTTATTTAGTAAAATGCAAATATGCACAATATAAAAATATTTTATGATGGTGTAGATTTAGATTTTATATCTAAAAATAGATCAAAAATAATTGATGGAGTCACTACAAACCCAACTTTAATGAAAAAAGCTGGAATAGAGAATTTTGAATCATACTCTAGAAATCTAATCGAAATACTTCCAGACAAACCTATTTCTCTTGAAGTATTTTCAGACGAAATAAATGAAATGAAGGATCAGGCTTTAAAAATAAATTCATGGGGTGAAAACTTATTTGTAAAAATTCCAATTACGAATTCTGAAGGAGAATCAACAAAAAATTTAATATCTGAACTCTTAAAAGATGGAGTGAAGTTAAACATAACTGCAATTTTTACACTTGAGCAAATAATTCATATTGCGGAGTGCTTCGAAGAAACTTCTAATAATATACTTTCAGTTTTTTGTGGAAGAATCGCAGATACAGGAGTTGATCCAGAAATGATATTAAAAGAAATTGTAGACTTCAAAAATAAAAATGCACTTACAGTTGATTTACTATGGGCATCAGCAAGAGAGGTTTACAATTTAAAACAAGCAGAAAATTCAAAATGTCAGATAATAACATTAAGTCAGGACTTAATAGAAAAAATAGAAAAATTTGGAAAAGATCTAAATGAATACTCTATTGATACAGTAAAAATGTTTAAAAATGACGCTGAAGATGTTGGTTACACCATATGAATGACTTTACAAATAAATTTTTAGAAGATTCAAAAAAAGTCATTTCAAAATTAGATATTGATAAAATAAATTATTTTGTTGATCAATTGAATATATTTAAAACTGAAAAAAAAGGAAGAATTTTTTTTGCTGGTTCAGGGGGTGGAGCTGGTCATGCATCACATGCTGCAGCTGATTTTAGAAAATTGCTAGATTTAGAATGCTATTCAATTACAGACAATGTCTCTGAACTTACTGCAAGAATAAATGATGATGGATGGGAAACGTCATATTCAAACTACTTAAAATCTTCAAGATTCAATGATAAAGATGCTGTTTTTATTTTTTCTGTTGGTGGAGGCTCAGTTAATCCTGATGTAAGCGTTCAATTAATCAATGTTGCAAAATACACAAAAGATAAAAATGGTATGGTATTTTCAATTGTAGGTAAAGATGGGGGCGAAGTTAATAAATTATCAGACGCCTCAATAATTATTCCAACAGTAGATGAAAGTATGATTACGGCACACACTGAAGGCATGCAGGCTTATTTGTGGCACTTTCTAGTTAGTCATCCAAAATTAAATCCAAATATTCCAAGATGGGAAGGTTTAGAAAAATAATTGATAATTACACGAAGTCCTCTACGGATAACTTTAGGAGGCGGTGGAACAGATTTTCCATTTTTCTTTCAGAAATTTAATGGAAACTTTGTATCTGCTGCTATTGATAAGCATGTTTATGTATCGATCAATGAGATAAACGAAAAAAGTTATGTCGTAAGATATTCTAACTATGAAAAAGCAAGCACTCTTAAAGAAATTAAACATCCTATTGTAAAATCAGTACTTAGAAAATTTAATATAAAACCAGGAATAGAAATAACTTCTTTTGCTGATATTAAATCTGGTACAGGCCTTGGCTCCTCAGGAGCATTTACTGTTGCGCTAATTAAAGCTGTAACAATTTACAAAAATTTAAATTACTCAAATCAAAAAATTGCTCAACTAGCTTCAGATATTGAAATAAAAATTTTGAATGAACCTGTTGGGATACAAGATCCATTTATATCAAGCTTAGGATCAATAAGATACTTTACTATTAACAAAAAAGGATACGTTAAAAGTAATGATCTTTTAAAGATTAATCCAGTTCTTGAAAATTATCTTGAGGAGTTCTATCTAATAAACTCTAATCAGGTTCGCAATGCTTCCGAGGAATTGAGTAAAACAATCTTAAGTAAAAAAAAGGATAAAAAAATTCTTGATAACTTATTGGAAGCAAAAACAAATGGAATAAGTTCAAATAAAATATTGTCCTCAAGAGAAAACTATAAAGAAATAAGTAGAGAGCTAACAAAACATTGGAAAATTAAATTAGAAAGATCTCCATCCTTATTTCATAAAGAAATAGATCAGCACATTAATTCACTTTTAGAACTAGGTTGTTCAGGTGCTAAATTAATTGGTGCTGGTGGGGGTGGATTTATACTTACTCATTGTCCTAATTCGAAATTAAAAGATATGAAATCATACCTTAATATAAATAAAATGAGTTTTGATGACTTTAAAATTGACAAAAGTGGGATAGTCTCCTTTGAGCTATAAAACTGTCTTACCATTGTTGGTTCTAGCTGGAGGAGAGGGTACTAGATTAAAAAAAATTGGTAATTCTGATCTAAAGATATTTACTCCAATAGGTAATCGACTATTTATAGAAGAATATTTAGATAATTTAAAAAGACTAGGTTTTAAAGAAATAATTTTTTTAATTCATGAAGAGTCTGAATTAACTACTAAGAAGTTTCAAGAATACTTAAATAGCTATGACTTCAAATTCAGCTTTTTATTTGACGGAAAAAAGAGAATGGGTACTGGTGGAGCAATAATAAACAATTTAGATAATTTACCTGATATTTTTTGGATTATGTATGGTGATACGTTACTAAACTTTAATGTTCTTGAAGCACAAAAAGCATTCTTTGAATCTAAGAAAGATTCCTTAATGACAATAATTCCAAAAAATCTTGTTGAAGAAAAAGCAAATATTGAATTTAAAAATAATGAGATAATCAATTATTCAAAAAAGTCATCTGTTCAGAAAAATTATGTAGATTACGGAGGTTTGATTTTCAAAAAGAGTGCTTTTTATAATTTAGAAAATGAATATGTAGATTTAGACAAAATCATAAAACGTTTAATTGATAAAAAGTCTGTTTATCATCTGAAAGTCCTCAAAAGGTTCTATGAGATGGGAAATATAAAATCATACAAAACACTTGATAATCTACTTAAACACAAAAAACTGGAGCAGCTTTGGGATGAATAAAGGATTTTTTTTTGATCGAGATGGAATATTGAATGAGCTAGTTAGAGATGATGGATCATTAAGGCCACCAAATAATACTAAAGAACTGGTTCTAAATTATGAAATTTTTGACTCCATAAATAAATTAAAAAGATTTTTTAAAATATTTATTGTAACTAACCAACCTGATGTAGCAAGAGGTAGTTTGTCTAAAAACAATCTCATGGAGATAAATAAAATTATCAATAAAAAGTTAGTTTTTGACGATATTGAAATTGAAATTGAAGATGATACAAATAAAAAAAAGCCAAACCCATTTATGCTAAATCGATTAATCAAAAAATATAATATTGACTCAAAAAATTCATGGATATTTGGAGATAGGTGGGTCGATATTCAGGCAGGAAAATCTGCCGGCCTTAAAACAATTTTGTTAGAAAAAGAATATTCTTATGACCCATCTTCATCCAAAGTTATGGAAGAAAATTTAATTCCTGATTTTAAAATAGATAATTTGAGTGATTTTAATCAACTTGTAAGCTCTTATTTTCTGCAATAATTTCTTTAGTCGCAATTCTCACAGCCTCTAAGGATGAAAAGCTTGGTTCCCAACCTAATTTAATTAACTTATTTGTATCAAACTGAATTTTTGGAATGTCACCAACCCAACCTCTATTCTCTGAACCAAAACTAATTTTTGGATTCAGAGACATTTCCTCAATGACTATGTTTGCAATTTCTTTAACTTTTGCGCCATCATCGTTTGGTCCAATATTAAAAATATTAAATCCTTCACCAATTTTTGAATTTATAAACATCATTGAATCAATTAACTCATTCACATGAAGATAGGGTTTTTGTTGGGTTCCATCACCTAAAACTTCTAAAGTATCTGAGTCATTTTTTAATTTTTTTATAAAATCATATATAACGCCATGAGTTGCATGACTACCAATGATGTTTGAAAACCTGAAAATAACTACTTTGGTTAAGAATCTTTCAAAATTAGATCGTAAAAAATTTTCAGAGGATAATTTAAAAGTTCCATAAAAAGATATGGGTTCACACAAATTATTTTCACTTAATCTACCTCTTTTATTACCGTAAACAGCTCCTGAAGAAGCGAAGTATATTTTCAATATATTTAGTTGTTCAGCTAAATTGCATACTGCAGCTGTAGTTAAAAATGTATTGTTCATATCAAGTAAATAATTTTGTGTACCACTTTGAATATCACTTGATGCGGCAAAGTGCCAAATCTCATCAATATTCTCTGTTTTTTTATTTACTAATTTTATGAAGTTGTCATCAAGAATATCTGAATTTATGAAATGAAAATTTTTGTGATCAATTATTTTTTCAATGTTTTTTTTTCTACCTAATTGGTAATTATCAACTCCAATAACTTTCATTCCCTTATTAATGAATTCTTCAGACAGATGGCTTCCAATAAAACCTGCTGCTCCCGTTATCAAAATACTCATATATGAATATTATCTTGAAAAACAGTAGAAAAATATAAGTTATATAAAAAATATTAAAAAAATAAAATTTTTCGTCTTAGAATTAAATATATAGTCTATTAGGAAAACATGACAATAAAAGATGCCCCTCTTATATCCATTGTTGTACCAGTTTATAGTGAAGCAGCGAACATAAAAAATTTTGTAAACGAAGTAGAAACAATTATTAAAAACAATTTTGAAATAATTTTTGTATGTGATCCCTCAGATGATGAAACTGAAGAAATTTTAATGAAATTTTCAATTAAAAATCCGAATAAATTTAAGACTCTAGTAATGAGTCGAAGATTTGGTCAACACAAATGCATTATGGCCGGTCTAAGGCATACAAATGGAAAAAGTGTTGTTGTTATGGATGTAGACGGTCAAGATCCCGTAGACATCATTCCAGATATGATTACAAAATGGAACGAGGGTTTTGATGTTGTTTACGGTAAAAGACTCAAAAGAGAAAAAATAAGTTTTATCAATAAGATAACATCAAAAATTGGTATGTATATGGTGTCAAAATTATCTTATTTAGAAATACCTACAAATGTTGGCGAGTTTAGATTAATGGATCAAAAAGTTGTAAATGAAATAAATAAATTTAGTGACTTTAACCCTTTCCTTAGGGGTATGGTCTCATATGTTGGTTTCAAGCAAACAAATATAAATTTTGTAAGACCAAAAAGAAACGAAGGGGAAACAAAGTATTCACGTTTTTTTGGGAGCATTACATTTGGTTTAAATGCACTTACAACTTTTTCAAATAAGTTACTAAACATGAGTATTATTTTGGGGATCTTTATTTCTTTACTTTCAATAATTATTGGCTTCTTTTATTTATATTTTAAATTAAATGGTTTGGTAGATTTTCCTATCGGCAATCCTACAATTGTCATATCGATATTGTTTATTGGAGGAGTACAGTTATTTTTTATGGGCATATTGGGAATATATATTGGACAAATATCAGATCAAGTCAAAAACCGGCCTCAGTACATCATTGATAAGTACTATGGAGATGTTGATAAAGCTAATTTGTAATTTTAGTAAAAGTACATTCTGACAAAAAAGAGAAATAAACTTCTGAACTTCTAATATTTCTACTGACAGAATCAAGATACTCACAATTTATATCGAATTGATTTTCTATTTGGAAAAAATTACACGTATCCATTGGTTTATGAGGAAGATAGATTGAATGGACGTGCATTTTAGATATGTTTTCATTTTTTATTGCATTTTTGAAATGCCCTTCAGAATATATAAGTTCATATTGATCAAAACCTGAAGTTTCATTGTAAACTGGCACGCCATTTTTAAAATACCAAAAATTGTCAATATCAATTTCACTATGATCCATATAAACAGTCGTTGTAAATTGAGGACTACAAATATAGAGATGTTCAAAGTTATATTTTTCAAGCATTTTGGCTGATTCCTTTCCAGACAAACCCCAGTAGTCAAGTATCCAATTTCCACAACCATTTATGTCTTCACAATATTCTGACATTCCTTGAGTTGGGGTAAGCTCGTTGAAGTAAACATACTTATATTGATCATAAGAAATTTGGGTAAAGATTAAATAAATGAGGGTTGGTATTAGGATCAAAATCTTATATTTCTTGGTTTTTTCATATAAATGAAAAAAACCATGAGTTGATAGATATATTAAAAAAGGAACTAGAAATAGATAATGCCTTATTCCATTATATGTAAGTGGAGAAAAAATTACATGAAGAGAAAAAGTATAGATAATAATAAATATTGAAAAATTTTTAAGTGGATCTTTTGTAGATGTCTTTAATTTAAATAATGCAATGACAATGAAAAATAATATAAGTATAGGAGTTTTGTATAAAAACCATGTAGCTAAATATGAGATAGGCGGATTTACCGCATCAACATAAGTACCGTTTGTAAGTGTTACACCTCTCCAAGGATTATCAAATTGATAACTCAAAATAGTATTTATATATTTAAGCGGATATCTCCACATTGAAGGAGATCCTAAAAAATAAAATAAAAATGCAAAAGACATAATCTTAAAGTTCGATAACAAGAATTTAGAAAAATCTCTAGCATTTTTTATTCTTAATAATATAAATAAAAAAAGAGGAAATAGGAATATTAGTGATGTTGCTCTAATTAATAAACAGGATCCAAATAAAAAACCAACGATTAAAGATGTCTTAATTGTTAAGTCATAAACTTTTGGTAATTTATAAAAATAACTTATGTAAAAAATAGAGGCTGTGAACATATTTAACGCAAGTGGAATGTCCGTCATGTTGAAGATAGAATGGCCGTTAAAACTAGGATAAAGACATAAAAGCAAAACAAACCAAAAACTAAATTCTGCAGATGATTCTTTTTGAATTTTCCTGGAAATTATTAACAAAAGAGCAACCACATAAAGAGTTAAGAAGAAGTGTCTTAGAAAAAAATAATAATCAAATTCGTTAGAAAATACGTTGAATTCAATTAGCAAATTTGAAAGAAAAGAAATACTACTTGTTGCCCTTGTAAGTATGTGTACCGGAAGTGAAGCAAAAACACCATAAAATTCTTCACCTGTATAATTTGACAATAAAGGATTGTTGAAATCCGTTACTGTTATTTTTAATTTTTCAATAAATTTTCCTGCTGCCCATATAGTTCCTATATCATCCCAATGAAAACTTGCTTTTAAAGAGTAGAAAATTTGATGCACAAAAAACAAGATTAAAATAAAATTTTTTTTGTTTTGATTTTTAATCAATTCTTTAAACATTAGATATTACTTACTTTAGCAAATAAAAAGTATTTACATTTTCATAGATTTATAAATCTAATAATGTTTTTATTTTCTAAGTAGATTTTAGAGTTTTGTCTATATCATCAAGTAATTTCATTGCATTGAGTCCATCTTTCGATGTGGCAGCAATTTTATTTCCCTCGATAAGTATATCTTTTAATTCATCTGTGAAAGAATTCTCACAATCTGATTCAGATACAATTATTTCTGACTCTCTTTGTGTTGTGTTCTGGCTCCAGCCCCATTTCAATCCTGTTTTGTAAATTTGTTTTCCATATGATCGGCCTCTTCCTTCTATAATTCCATATCCAGATGTTCCAATTACTTGAATTTTAAATGTGCTCCTCCACATTACATTAGAGATATTGACCATTAAATTTGCGTCTGAAGTTGTTTTAGCAATAAAAACAATATCTTCAAAGAAATTTTTATTCCATACATTTCCTGATGAATGTGATTTTATTGAATTTATATCTCCAAAAAGATATTTAATAAGATCAAGTATATGTATTCCTGGATCAATTAATGATCCGTAAGGTATTTGTTTAGGATCAAGTCTCCAGCTTTTTTCTGCGTTTTCTTGGTGTCCTAAACCAATTGTCATTGATATGCTTAATATTTTTCCAAACTTTTCTTCAATTAAGTCTTGCTTTAGTTTCATAATTGGAGGAAAAAAACGGTAATTTAGCCCAACATAAATGTTTTTATTTCTTTTTGAAAGTTTATCAATCTTAATTGCATCTTCTACATTTAAGCCCATTGGTTTTTCAATTAAAATTAAATCACTTAAATGACTATATTTAAATAGCAAATCTCTAGATTCAATATGGGGTGCAGAAATAATAATTAAGTCATAATGTTCTTTGATTCTGCTTTGATCAATAAAATTTAACTCTTTGTTTACTACAGTTTTATTTTTTAAATTTGGAGTTGCTATAGTTTCTTGACCTTTGTTTGGATCAACAATGTCTATATCGTGTTCAGAAGAAATATTTAACTCAATTAAAGCTTTATACCTTTCTTTTCCAATTAGTCCATAACCAAATAATAAAACTTTCATTATTCTATCCTTCTTAATTTCCAAAGTTGATCGCTAATATCAACCTCATTAAGAATTTTTTCTTTCCAATCATCACGAATATGAATCAATCTTCCAGATAATTTTTTGCAATTGTGATTTACTAAGAAATCAACAAAATCTACTACATCTTCAGTTTCTGAAAAACTTCGTATTTCAGAAGATTTTCCGTAATCAGCTTCATGCTTCCTTACTTCTTTGAACATTTCTGTGTTAACTGCACCAGGTGCAATAATATGGCTTGATATATTCTCATAGTTACTTAATTCAATTTCTAAATTTTCCACAAACCTTACTAGTGAAGTTTTTGATGCTGAGTATTGTGGCAATACTGAATATCCATATGAGCTACCACCTCCAGAAAAGAAAATGAATTTTCCAAACTTTTGTTTTTTGAAAACTGGAAGAAGTTCTTTTACAAATAGTATTCCAGAGAATAAATTAACATTGAAAACTTTTTCCCAGTTTTCTGAATTTGTCTTTTCGAGTGGACCGCTTTCGCCAATCGTTCCAGCACAATGAATAAATGTATCAACGCTTATTTTATCTGAATCTAATAAGTCAACAATTCCTTTTTTTGCTTCTGCAATTATTGACAGGTCACTAATTAAAAATT
Organism: uncultured Candidatus Actinomarina sp.; assembly: GCA_902571385.1. Lineage (GTDB taxonomy): Bacteria > Actinomycetota > Acidimicrobiia > Actinomarinales > Actinomarinaceae > Actinomarina. The sequence continues at coordinate 49,359 of CACGBK010000002.1, read as the reverse complement.
TTGCATTTTTTCCAATTAAATTTGCTGTTCTTTTACAACTTTCTGATTTTGAGATACAAACAACATTTTTATTTTTTCCTATTTTTAATGCAACTTCTTTACCAATACCATTCCCAGCTCCAGTAATAATTGTATAAGGTTGTTCTTTATTCATATGCACTAATTTATAGCTTACAATATTTTATAAAGTTCACATTCTCAATGAATTTTGTTATTTTCTTGTTTTTATGCCTTAAATATTGCTCTTTTTTTAAAATTTCATTTGGATGTTTTTCTTTTTACGAATTTTTTTAATTTTAAAATCATAATTGTAATTAAATTTTGTATTCTGAAATTAATTTGGGAAATTTTAAAGGAAATTTTATAGATCTGATTGGAGATTTTTTTTTCTTTCTTATCAAAGACTTTATTTGTTGTAATAAATTCTTCAACATTTATAGATAAAAGTTCGACATATTCATCGTACCATTTCATTAATTCATTAAAATAAATTTCAAGTTGTTGTTCGTTGTTTAAATAAGTTGAGACTTTCTTCGCTAATCCTTTCCATGTATATGAATTAAGAAATATATGCTGACCGTAAATTGGTTTAAGATGATCAAAAAATAATTCTCTTTTAAATATAGGAATTGTAAAGTTCTCTAATGATTCAAGTATTCTAAATGACTCAAAGTTAGAGTAACCTCGCGGACATAAAACAAAAATAGAATTATTAAGAATCTCTTTATATTCTTTCGGTTTTAAATGATCAGAAGAAAAAAAGCTGTCTGTGACGTGTGTAAAATTTTGTTTTAAGTGACTAAATTTTTTTATCATTTTATATCTATCATTTTTCATGGATCCTACAAATGACCATTTATACTTTCGAGAACTAATATTGATAAATTCTGACTTATCTCTTTCTGTTGCATTTTTATACCCAATAGGTAGGGTGATTATGTTCTTGTCTATAAGAAACGGGTTATAGTAATTTCTGATAACTTTTTTTGCGTAGGAATAATAACTTAAATCATGCTGAAGTGTTTCATCACTTAAGTGAATTAATAAATATATGCCAGTTTGGGATGCTATCGACTTAAGTTTATCAATTTGATGGTTGTCGCCACCAGAATATATAACAATTAAATTATTATTTATTTCATATTTATTTAAATCAATAAAATTAATTTCTTCATAGACGACTTTTTTTAATAGTTTATTCTTAATAAATGATGTTTCAAAATTCGAGTTTTTGTTTAAGTTAATTAGAAAATACTCCATCGATTTACAACCTATATACCCTCAAAATAAAAGATATTTTTATCTAAGATTGTTCCTCTATTAGGAGAAAATTTATTGTTATTTATTTTAAAATAATTCATTGTTTACCAATAACATCCATTTTCAACTAAATTTTTGTTTTTGGGTGTTTCTTCATCTAATGGTCTTGTCCAGTGTTTAGTTCCGTACCATATATTATCTTTAAAAGCTGTGTCCCATCTTTTGCCCATTATTCCATAAAGAAGTTGATTTCCTCCCCCTAAATGAACACTTGGCTTTCCCATTTTTTTAATAAAGTCACAAATTATTAAAGACAGGCCTCCACATCCTACAGTTGCAAAGTCAAATTTTAAGGGCTCTATATCTTCAAGAATATTCTTTAACTTAAGCTTCCATGAAATTGGTGGTTGATTTGTTAATGCTTCTGAATGAGGCGTTGAAACAGTAATGACTTCACCTATCTCTGCACCTGGCCAAATTTTATTATATTTTTTAGATTGTTTTAAAACTGTTTTACTAAAAGGTGAGACACATAAAACTTTTTTATTTTTTAGGCTGTAATGCCACCCTTCTTCTCCTAGAGAGAATGGTTCAAGCCCCTCAAAATCTTTAAATATTTTACTGGTATTGAAATAATTTTTTATCAATTTTTTATCAGAGGAGCCCCACTGCAATATATAATCTAGAGACTCGAGACTTTTTAAGTATTTCTGACACCAATCTGTATAGTCTTGATTGTCTTGAGTATAGATACCTGCATTAACATACAACTGTGAACCATTAATTGTATTTGAGTAATTTAAGTAGGAATTTAAATATTCTGCTTCAACATTACCAATTTTTCCAAACGAAGTAGGTTTATTCTGAAGAATTGATTCTTTGATTAAATTATTAATTCTTTTTGATGTGTTAAAAAAATTCATTTATATAACCCATTTATATTTTAAACAATTAAATGAAATCGTTTTGTTTTAGAAATTATGTATAACATTTAAAAAAGATTTCATTTTTTTCTTTTTGAAAACTTATTTTTTCCTAAACTCAATACCATATTTTCTATCATTATTTTGGTTATAAAACCAATAATTACCTCTTATTTGAAAATAAAATTTAAAACCATTTTCTTCTAAAATTTGAAACATCAATTGATCTTCTTGTGAATTTATCTCGTTTGCCTCAACAATTATTATTGATATTGGGAAACTGAAATCTATTGATTTAATTACCTCCAACTCAGATCCCTCGGTGTCTATGAACATTACATCTATATATTTAAAACCACTTTTATCAATAATTTTTGCCATTTTTACATTATCAACTTTATAGCTCTTCCAAAGAGGAAATTTTTCCAAGTTTGTTCTTATATTGCTCCTGATACCAGCTTCAAGATTGTCACCAATAAACTCTACTTTGTCTTGAACTGAATTGCTTATTGCTGAATTAACGACAAAGTCTGATGGCCTATTCTTAATTAATTTCTCATACAAGTCTTTTTGAGGTTCAATTAAAATACCACTAAATTTAAATTCGTTTTGTAAAAATAGAGTATTACTAAAGTAAACTCCATCATAAGCTCCCACCTCAAGGTAAGTTCCATTTTTAACATTCTCAATTTTAAAATTTTTTAATAGGTGCTTATCTTCGTTTTGTTGTGAATAAAATCTAAACTTTGAATATTTCCTTCCAAATATTTTATACAGATAAATTGAAATAAATATATTATCTTTAGTTCTTTTTAAATAATTAATAGGAGAAAAGTCTTTTAACCTCCAATAATATTTTTGAATTTTGAAATATAAACGTTTTTTACCATCCATTGTTTTTACAAGGATTGTATTTATTAAAAAGATGATTATCTATTTTTTTGATTAGTCTCATCAAGCGAATTATATCTGATTTTTAAAGAGTGAATAGTTCTTATAAAAATTAGACAATGAGTTGATTTTACTTTAAAAATATTTAACAAAAATAATATTTTCAATAAATTTAGTTATTCTCTTGTATTAAAACTTCATTAATAAAATATCTAATAGCTCTGCTTGATGCTTCTTTTTCCATAAATGATACGCTATCATTTCTTTTTCTATGATGGTGATAGAAGTCTTTAAATATTTTTATCTCATTTCCTGCTTTTAACCATAAGTAAGAAAAAACTATAGCATCTACAGATCGTAATTCTCTATTTATCTCAAATCCCTGTTTGGCAATTTCTTTCATTTTCTTTGTGCTCACGATGAAATTTCCACAATTGAGTATCCAAAAAACCCACTTGTCAATCAGGTGGTCTTTTTTTAAGTGAGTTGTCAAGCTATCTTTATAATTGGAAAATTGTTTAAGATCGTAAGAGCCAGGATTTGCAATTAAAGACTCTTGTACATATTTTAAATCTAAATTTGAATCTTCATCAAAAAATCTTACTTTATATTTGTTATCAAACTGGCTTAGAAATTTTGCAGTCTTTGGGTTGTTCCAGAATTGATACATTGTGTTTGGTTGAAATAAATATCTTTCAGGATCTTTAGAGTTTAATATTTTGTTCGCAACTATATCTAAATTTTTCGCTGCAATATTGTCTGAATCTAAAACATAAATATATTTATTACTGGATGATTGTATTAAATTATATTTATTTGAAAAAGCTCCTAGATTTTCTTTATTTTTAATAAAGTTAATCTCTATTGATTTTTTTTTATTAAATTGACTAATTATTTGTTCAATATTTTTTAATTCGGTTGGATTTGAACAATCATCAGAAATAATTACTTCATTTACTGTTTCTAAATTAATTACACTTTTTATGCAGTTTATTAAATATTTGGATGAGTTAAATGTTGGTATACCTACTGTTAGGAATTTTTTGTCAAAACTTTTCATTTTACAACTAATGTTAATAAAAGACTTTTAATAATCTTTAAAAACATTTATATTTAGTAAGCATTAATCTACAGTCTTCCATAAATGAAGTGATGCAATTGTTTTAAAAGGTGTCCATTTTTTTGCATATTCATCATAAAGATCCCAGTTGCTTTCTGACTTTATCATTCCGGAATTATTCATAGCTAATCGTAGCCCAGCATCTTTTGAAGTAAATATATCTAACTTACCCATACAAAATATTTCAAACATGCTGACCGACCACGGACCAATTCCAAATACTGACAATAGAGTTTGATTAAGTTCTTTATTATTTAAATTAGATAAGTCTTTAATGTTTTTACTCAAATATAAGTTAGAAAGTTCTTTTATTGTTTTAGCTTTGTTGCTGCTTAAGCCAAGTTTTTTAATTTGTATTATGCTCAAATTTTGAAAATGCTTTTCATTTAAATATTCTGAGTTGAAGTTTTTTTTCATATTTTTGAAGATTGAATCTGCTGCTTTTGTAGAAATAAATTGTGAAATTACTATTCCTATGAGTGTATCGAATTGGTTTTTTTTGTTTGGCTTGAAAGCAATATGTCCATTTATATCCATTATTTTCTTAAGTTTTTCGTCCTTTTCTCTCAAATATTCTTCTTTTTTTGAGAATTTCAACATTATTGAAATGGATGTTTAATATTTAGAATTTTAAAAACTCGAAATATTATAAATATAATAACTGCAAAAATTGCCCAGGCAAAAACTGTAGTACCTAATCCTATACCTGCAGAGCTAGCTCCACCCAGACCAGCTCCCATGGATCCTGCACTCCAACTTATCGTCCTATAAAGTTCAATTTTTTGTTTTTTATCTAATCCGTTAAACCATTTACGCATGAATTTTTTAATTGTCTTTCAAATATTTTAACTTAATGATAATGAAAATTTTCTTTGAATTTTTTTTCTTTTTTAATTATTTCATTTTAATTTTGTAGATTATTTGTATAGATTAAAAGGTATTTAATTATTACAAAATTATTAGCACTAAATAATTTTCAAATATCTTAAAGCTCTGATTGAAAAATAAATAATTGTAAAAAGTATAAGTACAGAAAAAATAATATCCCTAATGCTGACATCTGAGGGTAAATGAACAACGCCATACCCTAAAGCAATAAAACTACCAAAAATTATTTGGATCCATTGTTTTCTTCTCTCATTTGGATCTTCTGTTTCTTTAAGTTTTTTGAGATTTTGCTTAATATATGCAGCAATCAGTTGAAAAAAATTCATCAATAAAATTATAAAAGAAAGAAAATTAATTTTAAAGCAAGTAACAAATTTTTAAAAAGGAGTTGTGGCCAGAGGCAGAATCGAACTGCCGACCCCTTGTTTTTCAGACAGAGGCAAACCATTTATCCTTTCATCATTTTACATTAATCGTCTTCATTTAGCGCTCATTTCTAACAAGCTCTAGTTTGCAATGAGTTGTAAATAAAACACAAGTAAATAATGAGTAAGTAACAGTTTTAAAAATTTTTATTCTTAAACAGATAGTTTCCATTAAAGCTTTCTACTAATTTCATATTAAAATTAATTAAAAACTTTTCCATTCGTATTAGATTCCTACATTCAACCAAAAGATATCTGATTTTAAAAATTTTAAAGTCTAATCCTTTTAGTACTGAGAGTTCCTCTCCTTCTACATCTAAAGAAAAAAAATCAATTACTTTTGGAGTGTGGTGCCTTAATAATATAGAGTTTAATGTTTCTGCTTTAACTTTATAGGTGATGTAATCAAGCTCAGTATTTTCTATATATTGACTAGCTATTTTTTCATGACTATCGATATCATTATCTGAATCGATATTGCTAATAAAAGACATGAGATAATAATCATAAAGATCGATATAATCTGATTTGTATTGAAATGGAACACACGCTAAATTTTCCATAATGTTATTACCTGAACGATTGTTTAATAACCTTGAAAATGCCTCTGACCCAGGCTCAACTAGTAAGCCGGTCCAGTTTTTCTTTTTTTCTAAATAATAAGTGTTTGATTGATGAAGGCCATCATTCGCTCCTATTTCTATATAAAAACCTTGTTTAAAATTTAAATATTTTTTTAATTTTTTGTCTAAATTACCTTGAGCTTTATAGTTTCGATTTTTAAAATTTCTTATCTTATTAAAAAATAAATTCATTGTGGCCAGAGGCAGAATCGAACTGCCGACCCCTTGTTTTTCAGACAAGTGCTCTACCGACTGAGCTATCTGGCCATTTAGCGGGGACGACGGGATTCGAACCCGCGACCTCCTGCGTGACAGGCAGGCGTAAACTCCAGACTTTACCACGCCCCCGTATTGATAAATAAATTATAATCTAAAAAAAATTTTCTCGTAATCAAATTTTTATCAATACAATATAATTTATGAAATTAAATAACATATTTAAATATCTATTTAGGTTTGCATTACTACAAGCCATCCTCACATCATTGACTATATTTTATTTTGATAGATATCTAATATCGAATCAAGAATTTAAGCAAATTATCTATCAAAATCTTGTTGAAGATATTCAAAGATTTTTTCCTTTTGTAGAATATGAATTTATTACAGTTGATACATTTTTTGTATTTTTAATATTTATTTTCTTAGTTATCCTCTATTCAACAAAATTTTATACCTATGTAAATGAATTATCATTTTCTGTTAACAGAAATTTACTTGATGAATACTTCCAAATTTATTTACTTTGGACAAGTTATCTTTTTATGAGTTTCTATGTATTTAGATTTGAAAATGTTTCAAGGGGTTATTTATTTCTTTTTTCTTTTATTGTCCCGTTAATTTTACTTTTATTTAGAAATCCAGAATTTATATCTTCAGTGCTAGGAAGATCAGTTACAAATGAAAATTATATAACAATCAATTTAGATGAGAATTCGAATTTTAGAAATTTAAGAATTATAACGTTTAGAAAAAACCTTGGAAATATTCAATTAGATGTCAATAATTTAAATGAAATTATAGATAAAATTGACGAATTAAATAAAGTTGAAAAAATAAACTTAATAGTCATTAATTTAGAAGACACTGCTAAGTTAAAGAAAAAATTGGAAAAGTATTTAATTGAAGTCAATAAAAAAGTACTGTTAATTTCAAATTCAAAGCCAAAATTTAATGCAAGCTTTATCTATAGACAAGATATATTAGATGAAACATTTTTTACATACTTTAACAATGATATACAGTACGGATCAAAATACATTATTAAGAGGTTCGTAGATATATTTTTGGGCACGGTTGGGATAATTATCTTTTCGCCAATAATGCTGATTATCGGAATATATATTATTGTATTAGATGGTTTCCCGTTCTTCATAAGGCAAAAAAGAGTTGGTCTTCATGGTGAATTGTTTAATATGTATAAATTTAGAACTATGAAAAAAGACTCTCATAAATTGAGAAAATCATTGAATGACTTAAATAAATCTGATGGACCATTATTCAAAATAGAAAATGACCCAAGAATTATTAAAAGTCTTGGGTTTGTAAGAGAATATAGTCTTGATGAGATTCTACAATTTTTTAATGTCTTAAAGGGAGATATGTCTATTGTTGGACCTAGACCATTATTTGATGATGATACTCAGCTTTTTAATACAAAATATATGAGAAGACTAAATGTCCTTCCTGGCATAACAGGATTGTTACAAATAAATGAAAGAAATACTTCAGAATTTGAAACATGGTATAAATATGACATTGAGTACATTGAGAATTGGAGCCTGTACCTTGATTTAAAAATTATTCTTAAGACACCATTAGCAATTTTTTCAAAGAAAATAAAAGGTTTGTAGAGTTTTGTGGGTCGGGTGGGAATCGAACCCACGACCTTGAGCTTAAAAGGCTCCTGCTCTACCAATTGAGCTACCGACCCTGATACATAATATTACATGATAAAAATTTAAAAACTAATTTATTCCTCTTCATCTCCAAAAGAATTCGATAAATTCTCAATTTTTAATTTGTAGCTTTCAACGACTTCTAATAATTCTTCAGATTCGCTAACGGAACTTAGTTTTGTATTTAAATCTCTTTTTAATTCATCAAGAAGATTTTTTAATTCATTGATATTTTCATTAAAATTTTTATCTAAATTGTTTAAATCCTTCACTTTTTAACTTTTCTATATTTTTGCTTTATCATTAAATTTTAAATCTGGATTTTTTGTAAGCCTTTGTTTTGCCCATCTAGCTGGTGGTATTAATCTAAAAAATGGTGGAAGAAAAGGTCTAGTTATTTTTAAGAAAGTTAAGTTAAAAATAAGAATTAAAGACTTCAACTTTGTAGTTTTTATTCCATATAAGTTCTTAAATTCATCGGGTAATGTATTAAATGCTGTAAAAGCAATGAAAGGCCATATAGGTTTAATATGTTTTGGCACAGGACCGCCAGAAATTATATCTTCAACGTCTCTTGCAACATCAGTCATAATCAAATAATTTTTCTCTTTACTTTTTTGAATTACCCAATCTCTAAGGTCGTTATGTGTCTTGGGCATTTGTTCTATATCAATTAAAACTAATTTTGCAGATAACATATTTTCCCTGTGATATTGATTTTTTTCTTCGTCTGTTAGCTTTTTAACAGTTTTCTCGTAAAAATATATTGATGATATCTGTAGGCATGCATGGACCCAAAGCAATTGTTCGTGATCAAGTGCGTCATAAATGTTTCCTGTTATTTCATCTTCTCCTTTTATCACTTCATGTAATCTATTAATTCTTGTAGCACTGTCGTCTGCTTCTACAATTGTTCCAAAAGTTACAGAATTCTGTAAAGATAAGGTTCTAATTAATCTTTTCCATGGGTCACGCTGATAAAAAGAAGTCTGTCTTGCTCCAGCAGCAATAAGAGGATGTGCTGCGTGCATAAGTAAAGCTCTTGCCCCACCAAAAAGAACCGTAATCTCTTTATTTACCTTCCACATCATTGATTCTGGTCCGAAATATCCTGGGTCACCGCTCATAAGTAAATTTTATCAATATCACACTCTATAAAAAATATTTTTCGATAATAAAAAATTTATAGTAGCTTTGAATTATGAATCAAACTTTAAATTATGTAACTTACCAAACATTTCCTGCATCAACAGCTAATAGTCTTCAATCTATTTCTAACATAAAGTATTTTATTAAAAAAGGTATAGATGTATGTCTATATTTTCCTCTTAGAGAAAAAACGAGCTCCGATGATTTAAAGGTTTTGCAAGAATATTATTCTTTCACTGAAAGTCTTGAGATTAATGGTATAAATCATTATCTTCCACATGGAAGGATCCAAATATTTAAAAAAACTATGTTTCATATAAGTCATTTTCTTTGGTCAAGAAGAACAATTTCAAAATATTTCAAAAAAAACAACGGAGATATCTTTTTTACTAGATCTGATTGGATTGCATTTTTTGCTGCAAGAAAGAAATATAAGGTAATTTTTGAATGTCATCAGGAGTCTAGAATCAGAAATTTTGTTATCAAAAAAATTGGTGATTATGAAAATGTATACATAATATTTCTAAATAAAGATTTACAAAAAAACTATAAGAATATAAGTAATTCAATTGTTCTCCACAATGGAGTAGACGTAGAATTATTTGAGGAAAACCTTTATCAAAAAAGAAATTCTATTGTTTATGCAGGTAATTTATCACGCTTTGGAGTAAATAGGGGTTTCCCAGAATTTTTAAGGAAATACAATGAAGAAAAAATTTTTCAGGAGTTCAATCTTGAAATCATAGGTGGAGACCTTGATCAAATAGAAGACTTAAAAACTGTAGTAAAAGATTTGAATATTGAAGATTATGTAATTTTTCATGGAAGGAAAAATAGAAGTGAGACAATAAATATCATACAAATGTGTAAGATAGGTTTGCTTTTAAATAATGCAAATAATACTCATTCTTATCAACATACTTCTCCATTAAAGTATTTTGAATATATTTATGCAAAACTGTCTGTAATAGCGATGGACTTTCCTTCACATAGATCACTTCCTTTAAATCAAAAAATTTCTTATTTTGATCTTGAAAAGAATAGGAGTTTAAATGTAGCCATTAATCAGTCTAAAAATAATGATGAATTAAGTACTGCAGAATTGAAAGATATAAGTCTAGAGACACGAATTAAAAAAATATTAGATTTTGCTTTTTAAAAGCACGCCTGGAGGGATTCGAACCCCCAACCCTCTGATCCGAAGTCAGATGCTCTGTCCAATTGAGCTACAGGCGCTTAAATTGTTTATAAATTATATCTTTAATTAGATTTTCATTTATATAATAGTTTCAATTATGGATAGTGTTCGTATTTTAAAGACTGAGATATCACTCACAAAGATTGAAGAGGTATCGGAAGTTTTGATTAACGGTAGCAAAATTTCTGTTGCTATATGTAATGCAAATACTCTCGTAAGAAGCTATAAAGATGAAATAATTTGTAATACTATTAATTCTTTTTCAATAAGATGCCCGGATGGATTTCCAGTTGCTAAGTCATCAAGATTACTTTACAAAAATAAACAAAAGAGGGTTGATGGATACAAATTATTTTTGAATACAATTCAAGAAGGTATAGATAGTAATACTTCACATTATTTTTTTGGTAATACACAAGAAGTAACAACAAAAATGATCGATGAAATAATAAAAATACACCCAAAAATAAATATAAAGGGGTTTGCTTGTCCTCCAATGCATGAAGTAAATGAATTGTCTGAAATAAAATATTTAGAAGATATATTAAAATTAAATCCTGATATTGTATGGGTTTCTTTGGGATTCCCCAAGCAAGAACAATTTATAGATTTGATTAATAAAAAATACGATATTAATTCAAACATGGTCGGAATTGGTGCTGTTTTTGAATGGGTTGCTAAAACGAAAATTAAAGCTCCTGAGTTAATCGCTAATGTAGGGCTAGAGTGGCTCTTCCGCTTGGTACAGGAGCCAAAAAGATTATTTAGACGCTATTTGATTGATAACTTTTTATTTATAATTTACTTTATAAAGCAATACTTAAGTAAATAATGTATCAATTAATAAAATTAATAAAAAATTTAGAAGACGAACTTCAAGAACTAATCGGTCCAGAATCTATTTCCTTAAGAATTTCAAATAATCCAAATTATGATTATCAAATAAATAATTTAGTTAAATTTCAAAATCATGAGAAGATAAAAAATATTGAGAATTCTTTTTACAAGATAATAGATAAAGAATCTTCAATTAAAAAATTTGAAATTACTGATAATTATTTTATAAATTTAGAAATTAATATTGAAACATTTACTCATAATTTTGACAAAATAAGAAATAATATAAAAGTTCAAAACCCCCAAACAGTCCTTCTTGATTATGGAGGGCCAAATATCGGTAAACCACTTCATGTTGGGCATCTTAGGTCATTAAATATTGGTAGAAGCTTATATCGCATATACGAACTGGCAGGTCACAATGTTTTAAGTGATATTCATATGGGTGATTGGGGAATGCCAATTGCCCAGATTATTAGTTACATTGATCAAAATAAAATTGGTATTGATGATATTAATATAGATAGTCTAGAAAAAATTTATCCCAAAGCTTCAAACCTCTATTTAGAAGATAATGAATTCAAAGAATTAGCTCAAGCAAACAACAAAATGCTAAATGAAAATAATTCAAAAATTATAAAAAAATGGAAAAAGTTACGTGAAATCTCAATTGAATCAATAAAAGATACCCTTCAAGTACTTAATCAACAGTTTGATTTATGGATGGGTGAAAGTGACGTTAATCATCTTATCCCTGGAATGATTAAAAAACTAAAAGACGATGGAAAAATATCACTTGATGATGGCGCATACGTTTCAAATTTTATATCTGAGCCTAAAATTTTGATAACAAAATCAGATGGTTCATACCTTTACTTAACTACCGACTTAGCAACTGTATTAAATAGAACAAAACAAAATAAAGTAGATAAAACTCTTTACATAGTTGATAAAAGACAAAAGTTGCATTTTGAACAGCTTATCAAATCTATAAAGTATTTTGAGTTTAGTGATAAGGAATATCAACATATTGCATTTGGAACAGTCAATGATTCAAATGGGAATCCGTACAAAACAAGAGAAGGGGATGCGAAAAAATTAATTGATTTATTTGAAGAAACTTCCTTGAAAATAAAACAAATAAATAAAGATTTAGATGACGATACAAATAAATTGCTTGCAAACACTGTTCTAACTTTTAGCGATCTTAAAACAAATAGAATGACTGATTATAAATTTGATTTAGATAAATTTACCAACATAAGTGGAAAAACTGGTATTTATGTTCAATATGCTTTAGTAAGAGCAAAAAAATTATTAAATAATGCTTCAATAAACACAAGTGCTCTAAATCTTAATATTCGAGATTTTGATGAAAGTGATTTAAAACTTACTAGAGAATTGATAAAATTTGAATATTTTTTTAATTTGGCATTAGAAAATAACGAACCTCATCATTTAGCCGACTATCTTTATGAACTATCAAATTTATTTAATTCAATGTATCAAAATGAAAATATATTAGAAAATGAAAATGAAATAGTAAAATTTAATAAATTAAAAATCACAGAATATTTTATTGCGTATTCAAGTTTACTAATGGAGTGTCTAGGTTTAGAACCAGTAGAAGAGATGTAACCTATAAAAATAACTGTGAAGACAACACCCAGAGAAAATAAGTTAAAGAATATGAGAAGTTATCTGAAAAACCAATAGTTCTTTTAAAGTTGTGTTGTAAAAATAAAATTAGTGGTATTGCAATAAAGCCAGAGAAAGACACTGCTTTGCCAATATCAATAAGATCATTTAAAACTAAATTAGAAGGAGTCAAAAAAAACTGAAAAAATACTAGTGAAATCAGAGAAGTAAATATTACTAAAATTATGTTCACTATTAAATCTTTGAAAGTTAGATTATAAATTTTAAATATATTTAGAAATTCAACAGGTATAAATAAAATAAATAAAGATAGAGAGAAAAGGATCAGGAACCAGAAAAGACCTTGTGCATTCCAAGTAATTACCGATTTTGGAACTATCCCCAGAGACTCGAGTAATAGATATATAGAATAACCAAGTATTGTTGTACCAATTGAAAATAAATAAAGACCAAAAATACTGTATAAATATTTTTTTTGAAAACTAATTCCCGAGATTTCTTTGTTTAAATTTTGATAATTCATACTGTCATATATTAATAATATTTATATTAAAATAAATCTTAATTATGGAATTAATTGATACACCAAATCCAAATGCCAAAAAAATATTATTTGATCAAAAAAACGATGCCATTTCAAAATCTTTAATGGAAGTGGTTGGTGTTGCTACAGTATTTGTGGGGCCTGGATTTCTGACTATAACAAAAGAAGAAAATTTTGACTGGGAAGTAATAACTAAAGATATTGTTAGCATCTTTGATAAACTGTAAACATGGATACATTTAACGAAGACCCTAAACCTGGACGACTGGTATTACCGCTAGTTCTTATTGGTATGATTGCCACAACATATACATTTATAAATAGAGTCACTAATAATAATAACTTGGAGATAGAGCCTTCTGTTGAACAAGTGGTTGTTGAGCCAGAGGAAGAGCCTGTATCTGAAGATACAACTACTACAACTACAACTACGTTACCTAGCGAAGTTGTTACTTACCTTGAAGAAATTTCATCAGAAAAAATTCAATCTATTGATCTTGCAACAAAGGTCTTAGAGGCAAATGACAAATGGGACAATGAAGAAATTTCCTACCAAGAGGCAAAAGATGAGTTTGCAGAATTTATTCAGGATGCAAGCCAATTTGTTGAAACCGTATCTGAGCCTGGACCACCCTCAACCTTTGCAGGGCTTGTTAAAAGTCATGAAGAATTAAAATCGTTAGCAGAACTAATTTTTTCAGATACAGAAGAGTTGTTGGAGGGCCTTACATCTTCTGATACTGGTGAGAGAAGAGCCACTGCTTTAGATTCTTTCAACAATAACATCAATCTTTTTCAAGAAAAAATTGATGAAATTGTTGCTATAAATACTTCGGGCTAGCCTGAAGCTGCAGAACAAACAGTATCTATCATTACTGTAGCAATTACATAAGGATCAGCATTTGCGTTTGGTCTTCTATCTTCTAAATAACCTTTTTGATCTTTTTCAACTTGCCATGGAATCCTAATAGAGGCTCCTCTATCACTGACCCCATACGAAAAGGTATCAAATTTTTGAGTTTCATGAGCACCAGTTAAACGATCTTCAATCCCATCTCCATAATTTTGAACATGAAATTCAGCATTTTTTCCTAATGCTTCACAACCCGCAATAACTGCATCGTATCCACCATCTTCTCTCATTTGTTTTGTTGAGAAATTAGTATGCATACCAGCTCCATTCCAATCACCTTTCACAGGCTTAGGTGTAAGAGTTGCAGAAATATTATAGTCTTCAGCAATTCTGTAAAGTAACCACCTTGCAATCCAAATTTCATCTCCAATATTAGGAGCACCAACTGGTCCTATTTGAAATTCCCATTGTCCAGGCATAACTTCTGCATTTGTTCCAGAAATATTAAGACCAGCTTCCATGCAGGCAGTGGCATGATCTTCAGATATTGATCTTCCATATACTTCATCGGAGCCAACACCACAGTAATATCCTCCTTGAGGAGCAGGGTAACCTGATGGTGGAAAGCCCAGGGGTTGTCCATACTTTAATGAATCGTATGATTGTTCATAAAATGTATACTCTTGTTCTAATCCAAACATTGGTTCAAATTCAGAAAAATTTTCCGCAGATGCAGCACAAGCAGCTCGTGTATTTGAAGCATGAGGTGTCATGTCAACGTTAAGTACCTCGCACATAACAAGAATGTTATCTCCACCTCTAATCGGATCAGGATATTGTCCCACAGGCTTTAAAACGCAGTCAGACTGTTCTCCTGTTGCTTGTTCTGTACTTGAGCCATCAAATCCCCAAATAGGAGGTTCAGTCCCCTTATCCATAATTTTTGTTTTACTCCTTAATTTTGCAGTTGGAGTTTTTCCGTCAATCCATATATATTCAGCTTTAATTTTCATTGTTATTACCCCTTTTAATATCTTCGTTAATAATGTAGTATTTATTTAAAATATTGGATAATCAGAATTATTAAATATTTGTTTCAGGAAAATGATAAAAGCATACATAAATATTGAAAAAGACCACGAAAAGGTGATATCCTTCCTAAATTCCTATGATTTAGATTCTGTTAATTTAGATGAAATTGCATCTCAAAGTGAAGTTAATTTAGTGTGTACATCGTTTTCTTTATATGGAATAACAAAAAAAGATTTGTCAGATATTGAGTCTGCGTCAAAACCTATTCCAGAATTAATTGTTGCAAATGAAGATGAATTTAAACAAAGTATTGATTTAATTAAAAATCCGAAAATAGAAGTAATTTCCAATAACAGCAATGAGAAAGAAGTTGTTGCAAGGTTTCAATCTTTACTTGGTGACAGCTCATCAGAGAAAATAGAATTTAGTGATCTTATTATCAATCTAAAAACTTACGAAGCAAAGATTCAGAATCAATTGCTAGATTTAACATTTATGGAATACGAGCTTCTAAAGTTTTTTGTTGAAAATCAAGATAATGTTTGGTCTAGAGAGGAATTATTAGAACAAGTTTGGGGATATGACTATTTTGGGGGTGCTAGAACAGTTGATGTTCATGTAAGAAGGTTGAGATCAAAACTAGGCGAAAAAAGATCTGATTGGATAAAAACAGTTCATTCAGTTGGATATAAATTTAACTAAAGATTTAGCTAAAACTATCGCCACATCCACAAGTTCTTGTTGCGTTAGGATTATCGATTGAAAAACCTGTTTCCATTAATCCCTCTTTGTAGTCTAAAGTTGATCCTTTTATGTGTTGAAGGCTTTGTGCGTCCAGTCCTATTTCAACACCTTCATAGGATTCAAAAATATCGCTTTCTGCTCTATCTGTGTCAAAAAACATTTCATAAGATAAACCTGAACAGCCTCCTGGTTTGACACCCATTCTTAAAAAGCTATTTTCTCCGGGCTCAGCAGCTTTTAACTCAATGAGTTTTTTTACAGCGCTGTCTGTGGCTATAACAGCTCTTGATGATTTTATTTGTAATTCCATAAAGCTATTATACCAAAGTTGTAATTATTCAAAAAATTTATTATTACATGATTATTTTTCTCTTTAATATATATACATGAGCCAGAAACATAGAACGAATTAGAGATAGTGGAAAAAATATCAATTAACGACCTTGTAAACGAGGTAATTTCTGACTTACCCAGGGAAATTTTAATATACGTTGCCCAAAACCTTAAATTTGACACTCTGGAAAAAGATGAAATTATTGAATATTTTAAAAATGAAGTGTCCCATTATTCTGCAAAAGTTCAAAAAAAAGTTATAAATTGTACGGGAACGTTGTTGCATACAAATCTTGGAAGATCACAAATAAATACAAATTATTCTGGAGAAAGTACAAATATAGAATTTGATCTTTTTAATCAAAAAAGAGGGATGCGAAATGAATTTTTGATTGAATTTATGAACCTACTGATAAATTCTCAGGATGTTTGTTTTGTTAACAATAATGCATCTTCTTTATTTCTAACGTTAAAGACATTGAAGGATGAATTTGAAATAAACTCAGTAATTATTTCACGTGGGGAAATAATTGAAATTGGTGGTTCCTATAGGCTTCCAGAGATAATACAAGAAACTGGATTAAATATGATAGAAATAGGCACTACTAATAAGACTCGGTTGAAAGACTATCAAAAGGCATTGGATAAAAACGACAAAAGTTTGATACTTAAAGTACATAGATCAAACTATTCAATAGAAGGTTTTACAGAAGATGTCGATATAAAAGAGTTGAGATCTCTTGCAGACAAAAACGATGCTTTGTTGTTACATGATATTGGAAGCGGATTAGTGATCTCAAGAAAATTTTTAAAAAAAGAAAATATATCAATATTTGATAATGAGCCTACGAT
The DNA here is from genome assembly GCA_902571385.1 of uncultured Candidatus Actinomarina sp. Classification (GTDB taxonomy): domain Bacteria; phylum Actinomycetota; class Acidimicrobiia; order Actinomarinales; family Actinomarinaceae; genus Actinomarina. The sequence continues at coordinate 32,130 of CACGBK010000002.1, read as the reverse complement.
TCAAGAATCTTTGAAAGACGGTGCCGATGTTGTTATGTTTTCTGGTGATAAACTATTTGGTTCTGTCCAGTCAGGTATTATTGCCGGCAATAAAAAAATTATAAAAAAAATTAAGGATAGTCCTTTGTTTAGAACCTATCGTTGTTCTCCGTTTACTCTTTACGAACTACAAGAAACTACCAAAAAATACATCTCGAAGAATGAGCTTGAAATTCCATTATGGAAAATGATATCACTTAAATATGATGATTTGTACAAAAGGGTTGAGGAAATTTCTAAAGTTATTAAATTTGAGCACTCTATTGTTGATGATTATTCAATAATGGGGGGTGGAACAATGCCAAATAAAAAAATACACTCTCCGGTGTTAAAATTTGATATATTGAACAATGAACATTTATTAGATGACTTAATTTCAAATTCAACACCAATAATTCCAAGAACTAACAAAGAAAAAATAGTTATTGATATAAGAAGTACAGATAGAAAAAATGACGAAATAATTAAAAATTTTTTCTTGTCGCAATGACAGTCATAGCTACAGCCGGACATGTAGATCATGGAAAATCTACATTTGTGAATTTTTTGACAAAACAAGAAACTGATCGACTTCCAGAAGAAAAAAAACGTGGACTAACAATAAATTTAGGTTACACCTACTTCACATTTGAAAATAAAACATACTCTATAGTCGATGTACCAGGACATAAAGATTACTTTAAAAATACTGTATCTGGATTTTCAAATGCAGATGTCATATTTTTTATTATTGATTCGACAGAAAACTGGTCTGAACAGTCTGAAGAGCATTTCCAAGCTTTAGTTGCCTTAAAAAAAAGGAATTTTTTATTCATTTACACAAAGACAGATTTACTCAAAGATGAAATAAATAAGAAAATATTGCTTACTAAAATCAAATCATTTCAAGATATAAATTATAAAATTTTAGAATTCAATAAAGTTGAATCCAAGAGAAAAGATTTTTCAAAAGTAATTCATGAATTCATTGAGTCTTGTAATTTTGTTACAAAAAATCCTTCTATGTGGATAGATAGAGCATTTACCATCGATGGAACAGGGAAGGTCATTACAGGCACAGCATCAAAGTCTTTTGATTACAAAAATATTATTTTTAATTTACATAATCAAAAATTGCAGATTAAAGAAATTCAAAACAGGGATACAGTTAATCAAGAAAATAATGAAACAAAGAGGATTGCTATTTCTCTTAAAAAAACAAATGATTCTTTTCCGAAAAGAGGCGATTTGTTAACAAATAAAGAAATAGTTTTTACAAATATGCTATTTATAAAATTAAATTCTGATTACAACGATTATCTTTTTTCAAAAGGTACATCAAGAATATTTTTTGGGACAGATTATGCAAATATTAAAAAAATAAACTTTATCAAGATGGAACAAAATACTTATGTTAACTTGACTATTTCTAAAGCTGTTCCGCTTCCAGAATTCGAAAATGTCATCATTCAAAATATTGATAAGAATCAAATTGTTGGTGGAGAATTTTTATTTTTTCTAAGCGATATACAAAATCAGAAAATCAATAAGAAGATTAAAAATTTAAAGGAGGTCAAAAATTTATTAGATATTTTTAACACTCTTAATGTTAAATATTTTGCAGAAAATACTAAATTTGCTCGCATAAATGATGAGTATATAAATGAATCAATTCTCAGTGAAGTTTATGAGATTCTAGAAAATGACTTATCAGAGATTAATAAAGCTGGCGTTGAAAGGTACTTCAATGATAATTACCAGATAAAAGTTAAAATTATTAAGGAAATTTTAAAGAATTATGAAGATATTGAGATTTCAAATAATCAATTAATAAAAATAAATAATGATCAAGATATTTTAATTTCGGAATATAAAAAAATATATGAGCTTCTTGGTGACGGATTAGATGTTAATTCTATTAACATAAAATCTTTTGATAGAAATTACCTGAAAGAGCTATTTTTGATTAAGAAAATATATAGAGTTAACTCTAAGCTCATAATTTCTGATATACATTTAGAGAAATTGATTTCAATTGTAAAAAAACTACCCAAAAATTTTTCTGTTACTGATTTTAAAAAAGAATCTAATCTCTCAAGAAAATATTCCATACCGTATCTTGAACTTTTGGATAAATTAAAAATTACAACCAAAATTGATAAATCAGGAATAAGAAAGATAACTTAGGAAAAAATTAAGTTTCTCTTTCTTTCAACTTCATTTAGGCCTCCCCAAATTCCAAAAGGTTCTTCAATTTCTTTGGCCTCTTCTAAGCAATTTAGTTTTACAGGACAACCATTACATACTGCCTTTGCTTTTAATTCTCTTTTTTCTCTATCTTCTTTTTTTTCAAAGGTGGCAGGTGGGAAAAATAAATTTGTACTGTGTTGTCTACAAAGAGCATTGTATTGCCAAGTTGAAATTTTTATTTCTAACATATTGGAACATTATTTCAAAAAAATTAAATGGCAAAAGGTTTTTTTCGCGAAGTTTTACTGATATTTCTTAAATATATAAGTTTCCGTCTTTTTCAATAAAAATATAAGTATTTTCTTCTTTATAAGATTTACTAAGGTCAAGATTCACTCTCAATTTCAAATTTTTGTAACTTACAATTGCAACATCTGATTCAAGTATTTCTATTAGCTTACATTCTTTATCAATAAGAGAGGTCCCACCACTTGTATCTGTTGTAAGTCTTGATCTTATAACAGTTGGTATGGCAACAAAATAAAATAAAGCTAATGCAATAGATACAACTAACATCAATAGTCGATTCACACTAACTTCATAATTACTAAACATGATTTGGGAAGATACAAATAAAACTAGAAATGCCAAGACGCCTAAATAAGAAAAGTAGCCTCTTGATAAAATTTTTAAATAAATAACAAAAGAAATTAAAAATACAAGAATACCCAAATAATTTATTCCAAACTCATTAAAAGGTAAACTAGATGAAATTACTAAAAGTGATCCTACTACTGCCATCAATCCGGGGCCAATTGCAAAAAGTTCTAAACCGATCAGTGCAAAACCTAATACAAAAAACATGTATGTAAATATTGGGTTAGAGATAGCAATGTAAAACCTTTCTAGCAAAGAAGGTTTGAAAAATTCTATTGATTGATCTGTTTTATCAAAATCAATATTCTCAATAAATGACCCTAATGTTCCAACTATAAGGTAACCATCATAAACACCTTCCTCATCAGAAATAATAATTTTTCTTTCCGTCAAATTGCATACGTTGATTAGACAAAACTTATCTTCTATTACCTTGTCAAAATTTACATTATAAATTTCAATTCCTGGCGATAACCCTATATATTTAAAATTCTTTAATAAGTCAAAATTAATGGAAATTTCAAATGGTCCAAACCAAATAGCCACTGGAAAATCATATTGTGAAAGTAGATCGTTTAATTTCAAATCACTTTCGCTGCTTCCCTCACTTGAACTATATTGAAGAATTAATAAGTCGTCATCATCATAATCTTGATCGATTATGTGTTGTTCTAGAGCATTTAAATGAGCACTTGAAAAAATACCTTCGATTTCAAAGATATTTAATTGGGAGGTCCCAACTACAGCAAAAATTAAAGTAGAAATTAAATATGTCATTATTATTTAAAATTACAGAATAGTATGCTTTTAAAACTGTGAAAATTTTAATTTATAGCGATAATGAATGGGTCATAGAATCAATAGAAAAATATATAGATTTTGAATATGATCTCATGAAAAATATTGACTTTGAGGATTTAAATGAGCGTGTTGATTTTATATTAGTTGATATGCAGGTAAAAAATAATGGAGGTCCATCAATAATTAGAGAGTTAAAAAGGCAAAAAATAACAAAAAATATACCAATTGCTTTAATTGCCGACAGAGAAGCGGATGAATTCCAGGCAAATAGAGTGGGTGCTGATTTTTTTGCAGTAAAACCTTTATCCAAAACTAAAATAAATAATTTCTTTAATAAAGAATAAAAATCCTCTACAATCATATATACAAATTGAGTATTAATTTTGATTTCGTTTTATACATAGTATTTTTTCTTTGTTTAATACTATCTGGCATGTTGTCTGGTTCAGAAACAGCCATAACTTCTATACCTAAGCAAAAAGTCCATCAATTAGAAGATACAAGAAAAAATAATAGAATAAAGCGAGCAAAAGAAAATATTGAAAAGACTATTGGTGGAATTCTTGTTGGAAATAACTTTGTAAATATCTTAATGGCGTCTGTTGCGACATTAATTTTTGTTAGAAGATTTGGAGAAAGTGCTGGAAGTGCCATAGCAACTATATTTACTACAGTAATTGTTTTAATATTTGGTGATATAACTCCGAAAACTTTAGCAACAAAACTTCCAATAGTATTTTTATCTAGGACTACGTTTTTAGTAGAGTTGCTATCTAAAGTTTTTGCACCTTTTACTGAAGCTATAACAAAAATAATAATGAAATTTGTCAAGACTACTGATGAAGATGACGCAGAGGTAACTGAAGCTGATATACAAGCATTGACTGCTCTTGGAGAAATTGAGGGTCAGATACTACCTGCCGAGCGTGAGATTATTGATTCATTACTAGATTTTTCTGATAGACCAATAAAAGAGATAATGACCCCTCGGGTAGATGTATTATTTTTATCACTTCCTATAAACATTGTCGACGTAAAAGCATTAGTAAATGACAAAAGAATATCAAGAATGCCTGTTTCAAAATCTGAGTCTTTGGATGACACATTTGGCATTGTATATGTTAAAGATTTATTTAATCTAAAAGCAGATTCAGACTCAGTTGAAATTGAAAATCTTGTTAAAGATGTTATTTATTTACCAGAATATACAACAGTTTTATCAGCTTTAAATATTCTTCGAGAAAACAAATCTAGCTTTGCCTGTGTTATTGATGAAAATGGTGGTATTGAAGGAGTGATTACAATTAAGGATGTTTTATCAGAGTTTGTTGGAGATCTACCTGATGAGCATGATCAAAGATTTTTAGGGATCAGAAGACTTGGTCCTGGTCAGTGGACCATTGAAGGAAAGACAGACATAGATGACTTTGAGGAGTTTTTTGGATTAGAGCCAAACGATAAAGATGTGGCAACTGTTGGAGGATTGTTTTTAAGCCATTCTGAACAACTTCCATCTCAAGGTGAAAAAATTACAATAGATGGATTGGAAATTACCGTTGTGGAAATAGACAATCGAAGAATTGAGTCAGTAATTGTTAAAAAAATTGCAAAGAAATAATCTAATAATTTTTCATTAAAATATAATCATGGGTGCAATTTGGGCAATAATTTCATTACTAGCTGTCTGGTTAATTTATGGATTAATTGCATCTATTTTTGTAAAAGGAGTCAGCAGTAGAGATGGTTTAAAGTTAATTTTTGCTGGAATGTTAGGTGGTTATATAGGTGGACAAATTGGAGCTTTCATGGACATTCCTCAAAACCTCTGGTGGATGAGAGAGGTTATCAAACTTCTTCTTGCAATTGGATCTTTGAATTTAATTCATAAGCTTGGGATTTTAAAAAAACGTGGTTAATTAAGTTAGTTTTTTGGAATTCTTGCAGCTTTCAGTATATTTGCATTTTCATCAATGACGCCACATCTTTTAGAAACAAGTTTCATATTAAAAAGAAAAAGATCTTTTTTCCAAATACAAAGGTACCCATAACCTCCTACAGAATCTAACTTTTCAAGTGCTTCACTTAATGCTGTTATGCTTTCCACAATAACAACTGGTAATTTGTTATAAGTAGCATCCCATTCTTCTGAATTTTTTACTTTACCTGAATTAATTATTTGTTCTTTTAGGTTACTCATCTTTTATTACCTCGAATACTAAAAGTTCTTCTTCGTTAATATTTTCATTATCAAAATCCTCTTTACTTTTATAAGCATCTGTTTTCCAATTTATCAAATTTTCCATTAATTCAACCTCATCAGATCCTGCAATTCTTAAATCAATAATTGAAAATTGTTTAGGTTCTATTTTAAATAAGGAAAGTAGGCTCTTGCCGTTTGCTCTTTTATCACCAACTTTGATTTCAATCTCACTATCGAATTTTTGACAAAATTTAACAAATTCGCTTCCAGGTCTAGCGTGTAATCCAGGATAGATCAATATTTTTACTTTTTTTGATTGTGACAAATTATTCTCCAAGTTTTTCAAGATATATATTGTAGTTTTTATCTTGTTTCCAAAAGTTTTTATACAAATTTTCTCTACCTAAGTTTAGCACTCCATTTTTGAACTCATTAAAGCTATCAATTCCCTCATATGGATAATCAAATATTAAATCTAATATTTTTTTGAATCCTGAAATATTTTTATCATCCTGTATTAGAAGATCTAATGGTTCATGAAATCTTTCTAAGTATGAAAATTTTATCATGGGATTTCTTGCAACTCTTAATAATTGATCATTAATTTTATTGTTTGAAAATCGATCATTTATTATATTTTTATACTTTTCAAGATTTTCATGTTCTTCTTTTTGAAGAATTTGTACACTTTCCATTATTTCTGAAGATATCAAATTTATGAATGAGTGTGTCTCTTTATTTTCGTACAGCTCATGAATATATTGATAATTCTCAGATATCCCGAAGTATGCAAGACATAAGTGCAAGCCATTTAGCATCCATAGCTTTTTTTTAAATTCATAATCATAATCACCATCTCTAACAACTGATGAAAAATTTAAGGGTGTTGTGCTTTTATCATCGAAAACAATTGACCCATATTTTTCTACATTCACATCTAGGCTTTCTTTTGATTGAAGCGGTACTATTTTATCGATTACAACATCCACAAATTTTACATTTTCGTTGTGGAATTCACTTTCTTCTTTTGCTGATGTTGAAGCTCTATATTTGTTTTCAAATGCAATAAAGCTTACTTGTTTGTCTATTCTTACGTTTGAAATTGCCTCGATTACATTTTTTACATATTGAGGACCAACCGATGTTGAAATAATCTCACAATTTGAAATTAGACTTTGAATTTTCTCTGTATCACTAATATTTACAGCCTTAATGTTATAAATATCAATATATTCATTGTTTGATCCTATAAAATTTACTTTGTATTTTTTTAAAGTGTTTAAATCATTAACAAGATCTTTGTCAACATCAACAAAAACTACTTCATAATCGTTCTCTTGAAGTACTGGAGCGATAAACCCTCTTCCTATATTTCCAGCGCCAAAATGTAATGCGACTTTACTCATTATTAATTACTTAGGATCGAAAAAAGTTCATCAACTGAATTTGTTTTCCAAAGTTTTTTTGCATCTTCTTCTGACTCGAGAGCGTCGCTCAAAGATGCTAAAACATTCATATGTTCATCACTATTTGCAGCAATTGCGATTACTACATAAACTTTTTCGTCAATCCAATCTACCCCATCAGGTATTTGTAAAACGCTGATACCAGTGTGTTTTATGAATTTAAAACCATCTGACATGCCATGGGGTATTGCTACTCCTGCTCCAGGCAAATATGTTGTATATGGATGTTCTAAGACTTTCTCTTTCATAGAAGTAATGTACTCCGACTCAATGTATCCATTCTCAAGAAGGAGGTTTCCTGCTGTATCAATGCTTTGATTTAAATCACTAAAATTTTGATCAACCAGTATTGATTCTTTTATTAAAACTGGTTTGGTTGTCATGTAGAAGTTATCGTATTTCCTTCTGCAAGATCTTTTATTAATTTATTAAGTGAAGGATCATTCATAAACATTAGGTACTGAATTAAAACTGCATTTTCAGGAGCTGATTGTTTTGCCACTCCTGCTAATCCTTGGTGTGTAACAACAATATCTGTATCTGCTGGTATCTGAGTCGCAGGGGAATGTACAATTTCTACCTCAACTCCGGCTTTTTTAGCTTTTTTAATAAGACTGTTTTTTACCATTAAACTTGATCCTGCTCCAGCTTCACAAGCTAGACATATTTTTTTTACATCTGCAGCTTCAATTGAACTCATAATATTCCTTTCAAAAAAAAATTGACTTGGGAGTTTCCTCCCAAGTCAATTATAACTAATTTTTTTTAGTTCTTATACATCAACTCCTGGAATTGAAGTATCGATAGCTTCGTCTACTCCTGCATCAGTTTCTTTAATTGGTCGAACTCTTAACAGAATTGTTCCAACAACTGCTGCTGCAACAGCACCTATAGCTACACCAATCAAAACATTGGCTGCACCATCTCTTGGAAGCATTGCAATATATGCAAAAATACTACCAGGTGACGGAGGACCAACTAATCCTGCATTAGTTACTTGGAACCAAAGGTCAGCTGATATTCCACCAGCCCACATTGCAAGAATCATAATTGGATGACCCAAGACATATGGGAAATAGATTTCATGAATACCACCAAAGAAATGAATGATTATTGAGCCGGGTGCTGATTGTTTCCACATACCAGTTCCTGCTACCCAATAAGCAAGCAATAATCCAAGACCAGGTCCTGGATTGGTTTCAAGCAAGAAAAATATAGATTTTCCTGATTCAGCAGCATCAGCTACACCTAACGGAGTCAAGACTCCCTGGTTAACTGCATTGTTAAGGAATAGAACTTTAGCTACCTCAATAGGTATATCTGCTAATGGAACTAAACCATTGTCTACCATGCTTGCAGCAAAATTTCCTAAACCATCTGTAATGGCTTGTAAAATTGGTGAAAGCCCTCTGTAAACTACTACTGCGAGTATCCAACCTAGGATACCTGATGAAAAGTTATCGTATAACATTTCAAAACCCTCTGGGACACTATCTCGTGCTCGAGTATCAAGTTGTTTTAATACCCATGCTGCACCAGGTCCAACTAACATAGCACCTAGGAATTGAGGACTGGATGTACCAACAATGGCTGCCATTGTTACTACGGCACCAATCACTCCACCTCTGTGGCCATGTATCATTTTACCTCCGGTGTATCCGAGAAGTAGTGGGAGAAGGTTAACGATCATCGGGCCGACCATTGACGACAAATCTTCATTTGGCGCCCAGCCTGGTCCAATGTATAGGGAAGTAATTAATCCCCATGCGATGAAAGCACCAATGTTAGGAATAACCATTCCTGACGCAGCACCACCAACGCGTTGTATGAATTCTCTCATATCTTTTCAATCCCCCTTTAGATTGATCAATCTGTCACTTTTTGTAACAAATATGTGACATTGGTAATATCACATAACATAATTATAAAAAATAAAATCACACCTTTCACTCGTCTTCAAAGAAATCTTCATATAAATTTGTAACTTTGAGAATTCATGGCAGTCATATAACTCCTATCTAGCTTATAATTTAATAAAATAGGAGGTTTTTATGGACGTAGAGTCAACAATGTTACCACTAGGTACAAAAATGCCTAACTTTAATCTTTTAGGTACTGATGAAAAAATTTATTCAAATGAAATGTTTAATGGAAAAGTGGGGTCTCTTGTAATGTTTATCTGTAATCACTGTCCTTTTGTAAAACACGTAAATGATGAGATAGTGAAATTATCAAATGAAATAATGGACAAAAATATTGCCGTTATAGGAATTAATTCAAATGATAGTTCTCAAGAAAAATATGCGGAAGACAGCATTGAAAAAATGAAAGAATATGCAACTAATCTTGGATATAACTTTCCTTATGTTGTTGATGAAGATCAGTCAACAGCAAAAAATTTTACCGCTCAATGTACGCCCGACTTTTTTCTATTTAATAGTGATAGTGCTCTTGTCTACCGTGGTCAGTTAGATGGTTCTCGGCCTGGTAATGATATTCCAACTGACGGAGTAAGTTTAAGAAGTGCAATTGATGCTTTGCTAAATGGTGAAGAGCCGGTTTCTGAACAGCTTCCAAGTATGGGTTGTAATATTAAGTGGAAAGTCGGAGAAGAACCAGATTATTTTTTAAGTCTGAAAAACTAATTTATATCTTGGATTTGGACAAAAAGTCTTCTAGAACGAGCACAATCTAATTCTACAAAAAATAATCTTTGCCACCTGCCAAGAATAATTTCTGAATCTACGACAGGCAATGTAACGGATGTAGATCCTATGATTGAACCTCTTACATGGGATCTTCCATTCACATTTTCATCCTCTTGCATATTTTCTGTTCTAAGACCCCAATCATCATGTTCAAAGTATTCATCAGAAGGTACAAGTTCTTCTAATTTTCTTTTGAAGTCGTTAATATAACCGGTTTCTGATTCGTTAATAATTATTGCTGTTGTTGTGTGTGGAGTTGAGATCGTAACTGAACCATGAGCAACATTTGAATTAGATAATAAAAGTTGAATTTTTTCTGTGAAGTCACAGAATTGATTTGTGTCTTGTGTGTCAAAATGAAATGCATATGTAGCAGATTTGTTTGATGTTGATTTGTACAAATTTACTAATTCTGTTTTTAATACGTCTGCACCAATTCTTTGATTAGGTTTTTTCATTACAATCTCAAATTTTATAATAACAAAAAGTTAAATTAATCATGATTTAGCAAACTATTTTGCATTAACCAATATTTATAAAGATGATTATCGGCTAAATCTAGACTATTTATTTGGATAGGGTCACCTTTTTTTATATCTTGATTTAAAATATTATTTTCTGATAAGCCTAATGGTGCAAGGCCTTTGCTATTCTTGACTTTCATAGCTTTTCCAAAAATATAATCACCACCAATTGAACCAAGATTTGTTCCTGTCTTTAAGTCCGTCTTTGCATGCGCTACAACTTCAATATTCCATGATGTAGCGCTTAATTGAGTTTCTTTATCAACCATTAGCTTCATGATCGTTCTTGGAATTTCAAGACTTGTTAAGTGATAAGGCCTATAAAGAGTCCAATAGGGCCCTTTACCCATTTTTAGATATTCCATTTCGTAATTAACATAATCATCTTCAGAATATACAATTGCAAAAACACCTGGAGCAACACCAAATGCGAAATCAACAATATTTATATTCTTAAGTAGTCCGCCTGAAGATTCTGGAATAAAAATTGAATTTAAACTTTTATAATCAGAATCTGGCCCATGCATGCCATCAATATCCAAATTAAAATCTAGATAATTTCCTAATGCAGCCATTTCAATCATTGTTTTACTTCCGTCAACAAAACTTGTTAACATATTTGGATTCATATTTTTTTTATGAGCTTCTTCTTCAAGATCTTTTGGTGTTGCATATTTGTTAAAAGGATTGTTTTTACCTTTTCCAATTGCAATTACATCCATAGAGATTTCTTTTGCGAAATTATATAATTCAACAGCAGCTACTGGTTCATCTCCATCACCAACTGTTACGATGCAATTATTTTTCTTTGCTTCTTCATTGAGTGCTAAACCAATAGTTGCCTCCGTCTCAACATTTAAAAGTATTAGATGAATTTTTCTATTTAGAACTTTTGACGCGACATCGGCTCCAGATGAAGGAGTCCCCGTTGCCTCAATAACAATATCTAAATCATGTTCATCTAACGCTTCGATGTTACTTGATAGTGTAAGTTTTGAATTATTGTTATACCTACTCTTTGCATGTTGTAACTTTTCTTCATTTTTATCAACGACTAGAACTAAATCTGTAAAGTTCATTTTGTTTAGTTGAGCAACAATGCCTTGACCCATTTGGCCTGCACCAATTAAACCGACTTTTGTATTTTTACCTCTGTCTGAAACAAAAGTTGAGTATCTATCTAATAAACTCATTTATGTAATACTCCCATGAAGTCTAGATTTTAAAATCTCTAAATCTTCTTTATATGTTATTTTAAGATTTAAATTAGAACCATTTATCACCCTTGATTCTACACCTAAAATTTTTGATACTTGCTGAGTTGTGTCGTGTGAATCCATAATTTTTTCATCATTATGAAGATATGCTTTTTCTAAAATATCAAAAGTAAATAATTGAGGAGTTTGTATTTCCATAATGTTTTCACTTGCAATTTCGTTTGAAGTTTTAGATATAAATTTAGCCTTAACTGCTGGTGAACACGATCCATACTTTTTTGCTTCAATGATGAGATCTTCAAGTAAGTCTGCTGGCAAGAAAGATCTTGCACAATCATGGATTGCAATAAGATCATTTTTCTCAATGTCAAATTCATCCAAAGCTTTTAAGCCAAGAACTTCACTTTCATGTCTAGTCTTTCCACCCAAAATTGTTATTACTTCTTGTTTAAAATTCATGGAGCTTAAAATCTCATTAATTCTTTTAATATTTTCATTGTTGCAAACAATTACAAGTAAAGATATATTTTTATTTTTCAAAAAAGTTTCAATAGGAAACCGAATAAGTTCTTTGTCTCCATACTCTATAAAGAGTTTATCTGCCTCAAATCTTTTGCTAGATCCAGCAGCAAGTAATATTCCAATGACTTTCAATATATTTTTATGATATGAGTTTTCTTAAATTGTGAGAATCTAATGAAGAAAGTATTTCTTCTTTTGTAACGTGAGATAAATTATTTTTTGCATAAACAAGAGAGTTTATGATATTTGGCCCTTGTGAGGGTGCAATACTAAAGACTCTTAATCCTAAAAGATACAAAACAACAGCTGCATCTTTGTCAGATGCCATATCTCCACATACTGAAACTTCAATGTTATTTTCAACACCAACTTGAATTACACTATTTATCAATTTCAATACTCCAGTATCAAGTGGGTCTTGGTATTTGTTTAATGAAGCTAGACCTCTATCTGCCGCATAGGTGTATTGAATTAAATCATTAGTTCCTATTGAAAAAAAATTCACATGACCAACATATAATTCAGCATTTAATGCAGCGGAGGGCGTCTCGACCATTATTCCAAGAGGAGGTATTTTAATATTTAACTTCTCAGATTCTTCAATGACAATATTTTTAGCTTTTATAAAGTCATCTAAGATTGACACCATAGGAAACATTATTTTTACTTTATTATTTAATTTTGAGGTGAGTATAGAAACTATTTGCTCTCTAAAAAGTGCTTCTTCTTCAAGTGAATACCTTATTCCCCTTACTCCTAAAAAAGGGTTCTCTTCCTTTGGCAGTTTTAAATAAGGGACTTGTTTGTCTCCCCCAATATCTAATGTTCTGAAAACAATTGTTTCACTAAACTTTGAATCCAATTCATTATTTATCTTTATCTGGTCCTCTAAAGAGGGCTTAGTTGTCTTATCAATATAAATAAATTCAGATCTAAACAACCCTACAGATTTAATTAATTGATCATTAAAAGCCTGTATTTCATCATTACTCCCAATGTTCGCTCTTAATGTTAAATTAAGATCATCGATAGATTTCTGATTGTAAATTTCTTTCAGCTTATCAACTTTATCCATACTTTCTTCAACTCTATTTAGGACTTTTTCGTCAGGATCTAAAAATATTTCACCTGAATCTCCATCAATAACAATTTGCTCCTCAGTACTTAAATCTAAGATTGATATGTCAAAATTTATTACACAAGGTATTCCCAAGTTTTTAGCAACTATGACAGCATGCGAAGTAGGGCCAGAATTCGTAACTACAAAACCTTTTACTTTTCTTAGGTCCAAAGAGGATGTGTCATTTGGAGTTAAATCAAAAGCAAATATAATAACATCTTCAGTAAGTTTTTGATCTTGAACAATATTTTGCATTGTGAAAATTATCTCTTTCCCTATTGAGATGATATCTTCCGCTCTCTGTTTAAAATATTCATCTTCGAATTTCATCATTTCATCCGAAGTATTTTTAAACATATCAAAAATTTCTTTAAGATCATGATCTTCGTTGATCATATCTGATATCTCCGGATCGTTTATAAGCAGTCGATATGCATCTAAGACTTCGGCTTCACTATTACGATTATCTTTATTTAATTTTTCAATTAGGCTTGAATATTTCAAATCTAACTGCTGCTGGCTTGCTTTAAAACTTATTTTGCTGGGTATTGAAAAATCAATTTCATTATTAACAAAATGAAACTTGCCGTAACCTATTCCTGGAGATACCCCTGTTCCCTTGAAACTGTCCATAGAGTAAAGTTAGTGAAATATTTCTATAATGCAATACTTCTTAGTTGTTAAAGAATGTATCTTTGTATTAATGGAAATAATAACGATAGACATTGAAAAAGACGATGTAGCTAATTTAGATTTAAGAGAAGCTTTATATCTGAAACTTATTAATTCTGAAATTACAATAGAAAGTATTCCCGATTTTAATGAGTTAGAAAAATTTGATTGTATTCCATATTTAAAGGAAGCTGATAATGCTCTTAAAACAATTGAGGACGGTCTAATTATTGACCACAAAAATAGAGACAATTACAAAAAAGTCACATATCCTTTATATTTGAAAACTGAAACTTTTATAAATTTTCTTAAAATTAATGATTCAAAATGGGATCTTATTAAATTTTTAAATAGCCATTCATTTAAAACTAAATAGATTTAATTCTTGAGTCATAAAAAATTTGTAAGATTCCAACCAAAAGAATCAATGTAAAGCCTATTAGTTGATTCAAGGAGATTATTTCGTCCAATATAAAAATTCCTAAAATAACTCCAGATGTTGGCTCTAGATAAGTAATTGTGCTTACAGAAAGTGGTTTTATTATTTTTACAACATACCAATAAGTAGTTAAACCTATTGCAGTTAAGAAAATACCTAAAAATAGACTTACGACAATGTGCTCTATCATCCATGGAAAACCTGGAACAGTAAAATAAAACATAACGAGTCCTGCAGATAACAATTGCGCAAAGGCAATATTTAAACCACCAAATTGATTTGTGTAATGTTCGCCTATGGTAATTAATAAAGACAAACTTATGGCACTTATCATTCCCAATACAGCTCCACTTACTGAATTTATGGACCCAATTTCTAATAAAACTATCAATCCTATAAAGCCGACAATAATTATAAAAATTTGAATAATTGTTAATCGCTTTCCTCTTAAACCTTCAATCAAAAGGACAAAAATTGGATATGAAAAAACTAAGCCGATACCTACTGCAACACTATTTCTTTCTATCGACTCAAACATTGTTGCCCAATGTAAAGCAAGTAACGGACCCAAAATTATCCCTGGCTTAACTAACGCTCGGTAGTCTACTTTTTTATTTATGAAAAAAAGAGATAAGAAAATAGATCCAATAAACGTTCTTATACCGACCAAACTCAGAGGGCTAATTTCAGATGTTTTGATAATTATCGGGATTGTTCCCCAAGAGATAGCTAATACTGTTATTGCAGCGTAAGCCCTAAGACTTTTTTTCACTAATCTTGTTGTCTTGAATAGTTTGAAAACTGTGTATATTCTTTACTAAAATATAAATCTACTTTACCTGTTGACCCTGACCTATGTTTTACAATATTAACCTCTGCTACTCCTGGTGTTTCTGTCGCAGGGTTGTAATAGTCATCCCTATAAAGCATCATTACAATGTCAGCGTCTTGTTCTATTGCCCCAGATTCACGAAGATCACCTAATCTTGGTCTTTTGTCTTCTCTTGCCTCAGCAGCACGATTTAATTGTGACAAAGCAATTATTGGAACTTTTAACTCTCTAGCAAGATTTTTTAAGTTTCTACTTATTTCTGCAATTTCTTGCTGTCTGTTATCTCCAGATAGGCCTTGCATTAGTTGTAGATAATCAACAACAATTAAATCTAATCCCTTTGAGGCTTTTAGCCTTCTAGATTTTGCTCTTATGTCTGTGACCGTAATTACAGATGCATCGTCAAAATATAATGGCATATTATTTACTTTGGATGCTGCTTCAACTACTCTTGACCATTTTTCTGGACCAAGTTGACCTTTCCTTGCGTCACCTGAAGTAACTTTTGCCTCAGAAAACAAAACTCTTTGAACTAACTCTTCTTTTGTCATTTCAAGAGAAAAGAAAGCAGTAATTTTATTTTCTTTAGATACATTTGTTGCGATGTTCAAAGCTAAAGAAGATTTACCCATACTTGGACGTGCAGCAATTACTACCAGATTTCCTTCTTGTAGCCCTGCAAGTATCGAATCAAGATCAGCAAAATCTGTCGCAAGACCTGAGAGACCAGTTCCTATATTCTCAATTTCTTCAATTTTCTCAATTGCATCATTTAGTACATCTGAGACACCAATTAGTCCTTCGCCTATAGCATCATCAGATGCCGCAAATATAGACTGCTCAGCTTCATCCATGACGTTTGATATGTCTTTGTCTAAAGCGTAAGCAAGAAGTTCTATTCTTCCACTAGCTTTTAAAAGTTTTCTTCTATTTGAATGTTCAAGGACTATCTCAATATATCTTTCAAAGTTTGCGGAACTTGGAACATTTTCTATAAGTCTGGCAATGGAAGAAGTTTTCAGACTTGTTGTATTTTTTTTGTCTTTAAAAACTGTCTCAGAAACTGTGACACTGTCAATTGGTCTTCCTGAATCAAATAAGTCCTTCATAGCTTCAAATATTGTCTGGTTTGTTGGACTATAAAAATCCGCAGGCTTTACAGCTTCCATCAATCTATTGGAAGCATCTCTAGATAAAAGAGCACTGCCTAATAAAGCTTCTTCGGCCTCAATACTATTTGGCGGAGATTTTTGTAAACTTTCTAAATCTCTACTTGATAATGCTTCAGGTCCAGCCATTTTTATGTCTCTGGAACTATTTCTAATGTAACTTCAAAAGATACATCCCCACTTAAATTTATTGTGATGTTGTGCAGACCTATCTCTTTAATTGCATTATCTGAAATTTGACTTTCATTAATCTTGTAGCCTGAAAATTTCTCAATTGCCTCAATGATTGACTCATTCGATATTGAAGCATAAAGTGTTCCTTCATCAGTGGAGTTCGCTGCAATTACTATTTTCGCATCAGCTAAACCAGTTTTAATTGAGTTTGCAAGTTCTATATTTTCTTCGATCGATGCTTGCCTTTTTTGCTGCATTTCTTCAGCAATCAATATATTTTTTTCAGTTGCTTTTATACCTAAATTTTTAGGTAGTAAATAATTTCTAGCATAACCTTTTGCAACCTCTACGACATCACCTTTTTTGCCGAGCTTATTTACATCTTGATTTAAAATAACTTTCATCTTCGATTGTATGATTGTTTATAAGAACTTGTTGTTACGTACGGTAATAAAGCTAACTCTCTACCAATTTTTACAAGTCTTGCTATTTTGGCTTGTTCTTGCTTTGTAATACCAGTAATCAAGCTAGACCTGATCTTTCCACGATCAGATAAAAATTTTTCTAAAAGCTTAACGTCTTTGTATGTAGCATTTTGAATTTGTTCTTTTGATATTCTTCTCTGCTTTGGAGCTTCGTATTTTGAAAGCCTTGGCTTACTTGATCTATTATTTGATTTACCCATAATTAATCCTTAAAATGGTGCTTCGTTTTCTTCAAAGTTATCTCTAACTTTTGGAGTCTCAGAAACATTTCCTCCACCCGATGTTCGTTCTACATTAGCTTTGGCCCATCTTAAGCTTGGAGCAATTTCATCAATAGCTATATCTACCACAGATCGATTCTGTCCATCTTGAGTTTCCCATGAACGGTAATTTAACCTTCCAACTAAAATTACTCTCATCCCTTTTTGGAGTGTGGACGCAGCATTTTCAGCCATATCATTCCAAACTGTTCCTTGAAAAAACATTGGTTCACCTTCATCCCATGAACCATCACTATTTCTTTTTCTTTTATTTTGGGCCATTCTAATCTCAGCTAATGTTGCACCAGAATCTGTAACTCTTACTTCTGGATCAGCTGTTAAATTTCCAATTATTGTTACTGTATTGTCTACCATTTGTCTACCTCTAGCTTTCCATCTTTAATACTTTGTGTCTAATGACATCATCAGATATTTTTAGCACTCTATCTAATTCTCCAGGTATGTTCCCAGAACCTTCAAATGAAGTAATTGTATAGATCCCTTCTTTAAAGGTATCGATTTGATAAGCAAGTTTTCTTCTTTGCCAGATACCTTGATCGAAAACATTTCCACCATTTGACGTTATTAAATCAGTGACTGTTTTGTGTAGTTCTTCTACAACTGAATCTTCAGCAGTAGGTCTCACGATTGAGACTAAATCATATTTGTTCATATTTCTCCTATGGACACTTGTACGTGGCTTCTCTTGAAGCAGGTACTTATTAATTTAATACTAGATAGAGGTTATGACAGAATTTTTTTAACTTCTTTTTTCCACTCTTTTAAGCTTTCAGGTAAAGAATCTCCCGAATCATAGGAATGATCATCTGTTGGAAAATCTTTGTTTTCAATATCTTGTTTAAATTTTTTCATTACTTCAACAACTTTTTCATATTGATTGTCATATCTTTTTACAAATTTTGCATCAATATATTCTTTGGATTTCATGCCAATGAGATCATGGTAAACAAGGACTTGTCCATCTACATGAACTCCTGCACCAATTCCAATGGTGGGAATTGAAACTTTCTCTGTTATTGTTTGAGCGACTACTTTTGGTACTCCTTCAAGAACAAAAGAAAAACAGCCTAGGGAGTCTAATAAAATTGCATCTTCTAATAATTCTTTTGCAAGCTCTAATGTTTTTCCTTGTACTTTATATCCACCCATAACATTTTTTGATTGTGGTGTTAATCCTAAGTGACCCATTACAGGAATTTCGGCGTTGATTAATGCTTTTATCATTCTTTCTCTTTTTTTTCCGCCTTCTATTTTTACAGCGTCAGCTTTGCCTTCTTGAATAAATCTCGCAGCGTTTTTTATTGTTTCCTCTTCGGAAACGTGATAGCTCATATAAGGCATATCTGCTACAACAAGTGAATTTGGATTTGCTCTTGTAACAGCTTTGACGTGGTGAAGCATTTCATCAACGGTAACTGAAAGTGTATCATCATACCCTAAAACTACTTGAGCAAGTGAATCTCCTACAAGAATGATATCTATTTCTGCATCGGATATTGCTCTTGATGAAGGATAATCATACGCGGTCATCATAGATATGACACGTTCGTCTTTTAATTTAATTATTTTAGGTACTGTTATTTTCATTTTTTCTCTCCGCCTTTTGGTCGAAGGATTAATTTAATTTTAAACAAAAAATTCTTTAATACAACTTATTTCCCGTTAACAAATAATTTACAATTTATTACGACATGACATTAGCAAATTTTTTAAGATTGAGAATATAAGAAAGGAAACGATGTATTTTAGAATAACAATTCCTGCTTTTCAGGAAGAAAAAAAGGATGAAGCTATTTCCTATGTTAAAGAAAAGGTTATGCCTGAATTTTCAGGGACACCTGGACTTCTGTCTTTGACAGCTGCTATTACCGGAGATACTTCTGGAGTAAATATGGCTGCATGGGAAAACAAAGAAGCTAGCGAAGCTGCTGCTGAAAAAATTCAGTCAGCACTTGCTGAGGCTGCTCCTCTAATGTCAGCTCCACCTGTCATTTATGAAGGTGAGGCAGTATTTGGCAAAATGTATCAAACAATTGCTGTTGGTGAAACAAAACCTAGCTATATGAGAATAGTTGTAGGTGTTGCTGAGGATACAGATGCTGTTCTTAACTTTCTCAAAGAAAAAGTTGAACCAATTTATGAAGAATCAGATGGTCTTCAATTGACTGGTGCAATCTTTGATGGAAATAGTGCAATAAGTTGGAATTTTTGGGATAGCCAAGAAGATATGGATAAAGCTGTAGAAAAATTACAAACAGCTTTAGATAGTGAATCAGAATCTGATTTGTTTGATGGAAGTACAATAGCGTATATGGGACCGGTTTACGCATTTACTTCATCTATTGATTTCAACGAGGGTGAAAGTCCAAATTAAATCATCATTAACTGAAAAGAGCCCCCTTGTGGGCTCTTTTTTTTGTACAATAAAAAAAACAAGTACTTAGGAGGAATTTTGTTAACAACAAAAGAAGCTCAACTTGGAAGTTTAATGGCAAGAATTGCAGCTTTAGGAACTATTGTTTCTTTTGCAATAATTGCGTTACTTGTTGGACCTGATCAAGTTGGCTATAACGAGCAATATGGAGGAATTCTTAATATCATTGGCTTTGTTCAAAGCTTTGCATTATTATTTACAATTTCTTTGACTCAAAAACTATTCGGTGATAATAATCCTTATTTTAGAATTGTGAGTGCAATAACATTTGTAGCTGCAGTTGTTCAATTAACAGGTTCATTAGCACCAACAGCTAACGCAAATAATGTGTTTGAGACTGTTTTAAATCCAAATCAAGTATCCGAAATAGCAAATGTAGGACAACTAGGGACATTTATTTTGTTTGGCATCTGGGCATTATGTCTATTGAGTGCTGATGAAAATAGCTTAGTACCCTCATGGGGGAAGATTTCTGGGCAAGCAGCTGCTTATCTGGTTATTGGAGTTAGCTTAGGAAATTTATTTGGACTAGTACCTACTGGTGCAGCCGTTCCAATTTTTATATTAGGCGGAGTGATTTTATTCCCTGTCTTTATATTTGGATTAAGCGTAGCCTTTAATACAACAAATAATTAAAATTTGTAAGAGCCAGAGTTCTGGCTCTTACAAAAAAAACCTAACGATCATAAGTAAATTTAGAAATTCCTATACTTACGAATTATGAAAAATTTAAAGTTTATATTTCTAGTACTATTGTTTTCATGCATAAACTTAGAAACCTCGAATATGTCTGAGGGTACTGAAAAAGCTTATTTTGGTGGAGGTTGTTTCTGGTGTATGGAACCGCCTTTTGAAGTTCTCGATGGTGTAATAGAGGCAACCTCTGGCTATATGGGAGGAGAAACAGAAAATCCAACTTATGAAGAAGTAAGTATGGGAAATACTGGCCATGTAGAAGTCGTAGAAATAGAATTTGATCCAAATATAATTACGTATTCAGAATTACTAGAAGTCTTTTGGAGAAATATTGATCCTACTGCTTTAAATTATCAATTCGCTGATGTTGGATCCCAGTACAGAACAGAAATTTTTACAGTTGGATCCCAACAGATGGAAGAAGCACTTCAATCAAAAACTGACCTTGAAAACTCTGGAAAATTTGATAAACCAATAGTTACTGCAATTACGGAAGCACCAACATTTTATATTGCGGAAGAATATCATCAGGATTTTTATAAAAAACAAAGTGCTCGATACCAAATTTATGCTGAAGCAAGTGGTAGAAAAGGCTTTCTAAAGGAAACTTGGGGAGACGAGTAATTCTTTAATGGGCAAAAAAATTTGCGTAATTGGGAGCTCTAACATTGACCAATTTTCATACGTTAATAAATTTCCCCAAGAGGGCGAAACAATAATTGGCGAATCTTTTAAAACTGGATTTGGTGGAAAAGGAGCAAACCAAGCCGTAATGGCAGGAATCCTTGGTTCTGATGTATATATTATTTCATGTTTAGGTAATGATATATTTGCAGAATCAACAATTGATAACTTTAAAAAAAATAAAGTTAACACAGAATATATACAAAGAGCTGATGTTTCAAGTGGTGTCGCACCTATCTGGGTAGATTCAGACGGTGAAAATAAAATTGTTGTTATCCCAGGAGCAAATAACAAAATCAATGCTGAAGATGCAATAAATTCAATAGAGAAAATTGAAAATGTTTCTTATGTAGTTGGGCAAGCGGAGATACCAATGATAGTAAACGATAAGGTATTTCAGTATTCAAGAGGCAACAACATATTAACAATATTTAATCCAGCACCAGGAATGGAATTAGAAGATCGGTTCCTAGATAATGTAGATTGGCTAATACCAAACGAATATGAATTTGAAATTATCAGTGGGCTAAAACTATCAAAAGAAAGTATTTTAGAATTCTCTTCTAAAATTTATTCAAATTTAATTGTTACCCTTGGAAAACGAGGTGCTTGTTTAGTCGAAGATAATAATCTTATAGAATTTGAAGCACCTACTGTAAAAGTGGCAGATACGACAGGTGCTGGTGATGCCTTTGTAGGTACATTCGTACATGGATTGTCAGAGAGTCTAACAGCAAAGGAATCAATAAAGCTAGCAATTGAAAAAGCAAGTTCTTCTGTTCAGAGAAAAGGTACTCAGTCTTCTTATTCGTCCTCTTCAGAATAACTCTTGTTAAACATCCAAAAAATTGTATAAGCTAATGCGATAGCAAAGATAAAGATATTAAAATTCGGTATTTCATTTATTTGTAACCCAAAAACACCATCAACAATTGCTACTGCGATCCTAAGTAGGATTCCACAAGCAATTAATCTTCCAAAACTAAATTTTTTAATAAATGCGATTAAATTTCCTGTATCCATGAAATAATTATATCTTCAAACTTGATTCAAGAATGATACTTGTAGCTTTATTAACTGACTCTAAGTAACTTTCTTTAGACAGAGCTTCTTGTCTTTTTTGATCACCATATATTACAAGTAAAGCTCCTGTCCGTACTCTTCGGTAGCTACCTACAACAAATAAAGTTGAAACTTCCATTTCAGAACACAAAACTCCACCTTTTACCCATGCATCCCATTTCTGATTAAGTTCATAAGAAACAGGCATTGAATTTGGATCGTGCTGACCATAGAAAGAGTCTTTAGATTGAACAACTCCGATATGATATTTTGATTCGCTTTCAATAGCGGCAGATTCTAAAGCAGAAACCATTTCTGAAGATGGAACAGCAGGAAATTCTATTGGCATATACTGTAAAGATGTTCCTTCTTGTCGAACGGCACCATTTGCAATGACTAAATCACCAATTCTTGTGTGATCCTGCATAGCTCCTGATGTACCGAGTCTTACTAAAGTTTTAGCACCAATATTTGCCAACTCTTCAATCGCAATAGCAGCAGAGGGGCAACCTATTCCTGTTGATGTAACGCTAACAGGTCTACCTTTATAGGTGCCAGTAACAGTTTTATACTCTCTGTTGAATGCTATTTCTTTTGCATTATCAAAATGTTCGGCGATGAAATCAACTCTACCTGGATCACCAGGAAGAATAACAAAATCAGCAATATCACCTTCTTTTAATTGTATGTGATATTGTTTTTCACCATCAAGCATTGATTTCTTTTCCGTCATGATTTTATGTTATCAATGTATTTGGAGATGGTCACTAAATATTTTTTATAAATCTCTAGAAAAATTCGCTAAAACTGATACTTTGTTGTTATGGGTATTCCAGAAATTACGTTTCCAAATGAAGATATAGAGTTTATTAAAGATCCTTACCCTTACTTGAAAGACTTGCGAGATGAATCGCCAATTCATTATGACAAATTATCGGGATTAAATTTAGTAACACATTTTGAAGATGTAAAAGATATACAAAAAAGTAAAAATTTTTCTTCTTCTGAACCGACAGGCTATATTAAGGATTCAGAGGAATCATTAATTAATCCGAAAAATTATAATTATTTTTGGAAGACTGAAGAATTTAATTTATTAAATCTTGAGGGCAATATTCACGATGAACTGAGAGGTTTAGTTGCTAAAGCTTTTTTAAATAGGCAAGTACAAGAGCTCAAACCTTTCATGGAAAAAAAGTCAAGCGAGCTTCTTAATGGTGTTAATAACGATAAGTTTGATCTCTTGGCTGATTATGCACAGCCATATTCAATAGCTGTAATTGGAGAGCTTTTAGGTGTGCCTCAAGTAGATTATGATAAGTTTCTTTACTGGTCGCACGCCATAGTAAAAATGTATGACCTAAAAGTTTCTGATGAAAATGCATCAGAGGCTGAAGCAGCTGCAAAAGAATTCTATATTTATATGAATAATTTAATTGATGAAAAAAACAAAAATCCTCAAAATGACATGATTTCAAGATTATCCCAAGTTTCAGAAAATGATCAAAAACTAACTAAAGACCAGATAATTTGCACAGTGATATTGCTTTTAAATGCTGGCCATGAAGCAACTGTAAATACAATAGGAAATTCGATAGTTGCATTATTACAAAATAATATTCCTACCAAGAATTTAGACAAGGATCACGATATTAAAAATATTATTGAAGAGCTGATACGTTGGGATAGCCCTTTGCAATTTTTTCAAAGATGGGTATTAGAAGAAACGGAGATCTCTGGAATCAAATTACCTAAATTTTCAAAAATCGCAATCCTTTTAGGATCAGCAAACAGAGATGGGGAAGCTTTTGAAGATCCTGAAGAAATAAATTTCCAAAGAAGTAATTTGAACCATACAAGTTTTGGAGGTGGAGTACATTATTGCTTAGGTGCTCATTTAGCAAGATTAGAATTAGAGGTATCATTTAAAAATTTATTTCAAAATAATATCAGATTGAATGAAGAACCTGTAAGAACTGGGGCTTTTGGTATTAGAGGTTTTAAAGAAATTAACGTATCAATTAATTAAAAAACAAATAATTATTAATGCACTGAGCTTAAATCATATCTAAAATTTAAACATGGCTGATTCAAAAAAATATGGAATAAATACAAGAGCAATTCACACTCAAAAAAAATTTGAACTTCCAACTGGAGATGTTATGCCTCCATTACACATGTCAACGACATTCGAAAATACTGAGCCTGGTGAATCAGAATATTTTTATGGGAGAATGGGAAATCCAACTCGAGAGATATTTGAAAGAACAATAGCTTCTTTAGAGGGCATTGAAGACTATGAAAATATGCATGGATTTGCAATGGCTTCTGGTATGGCTGCAGTAACAATGATTGCTGAACTAATTGAACCTGGAGAAAATGTTGTTATTACAGATGAAGTATATGGGGGAACAACTAGATTTTTTTCAAAAATTGCACCAAAACGTGGAATAGAAGTAAATTTTTGTAATTTTTATGACACAGATAAGTTAGAAAGTTTAATTAATGAAAAAACAAAATTAGTTTGGATAGAATCTCCATCCAATCCAAACATTAATCTTTATGATATTTCTTCAATTGCCGAGATAGTCCATCGAAATAATTCAATACTTGTGGCGGACAGCACCTTCTCTACCCCATTTATAACAAGACCTTTTGAACACGGAGTTGACATTATTATGCACTCAACTACAAAATATATTGGTGGACATAGTGATACTCTTGGAGGAGTTGTAATAACTAATGATCCTGAATTGCATGAGAACCTCTATTTTGTTCAAAAGGCAAGTGGCGGCGTAATGTCTCCTTTTGATGCATATCTTGCTCAAAGAGGACTGTATACACTTGGACCACGTATTCAGATACATTCAAAAAATGCGCATGAACTTGCTGAATATTTATCAAGTTCTAAGCACATAAAAGAAGTGAAATATCCTGGCTTAACAGATTTTAAAAATCATGAAATTGCTGTAAAGCAAATGGATTATTTTGGTGGAATGCTTAGCTTTTATACAGAGGACCATATTGATAAACAAAAATTATTTGATAATTTAGATTTATATAAATTAGCTGTAAGTTTAGGTGGGGTGGAGTCTTTGATTGAAGTTCCTTCATTAATGACACATGATTCAGCTGCTGGAACAGATGCTGAAGCTCCTGATGACCTAATTAGAATATCAGTAGGGCTTGAGAATATAGAAGACCTTATTTCAGATATGGATAGATCATTAAATGCATCTATTAAATCTCTTGATGAATCAAAAAAATAAATTAAATAATTTTTTCCCTCTAAAAGTTGCGATCTATTCTGTCTTAGGATTTTTTACTATTTATATTCTGTTTGGTTTAGATGGCTGGGGTGATAGAGCTTCGAACGAAAATGCTGTTGGTCAGGTTTCAAGATGGTGCGAACGAGTAAGCGATGGATTGCTAAGAGAGCCTTCAAATACATTAGGTAACTTGGGTTTTATATTTGTAGGTCTTTATATGTTTTATAAGCTGTCTCAAGATGCAACGTCTGAAAAAGGAATCACAATGTTTGGCTCATCTAGTATTGCAGTGATCTATGCTGGAGCCTCAACTTTTTTAGGTCCCGGCTCGATGGCAATGCATGGTACAAACACAGAATTTGGGGCATGGCTTGATAACTTATCAATGATTATGTACATAATTATTTTATGGATTTATAACTTAAAAAAACTAATTGGTTTTTCAACGAGAATATATTTGACCCTATATTTCTTACTAGTAACGTTATATGCCCTTGACTCATGGTTTTTAGGTGGAGGATTTGGTGTTGGAATTAGTTTGTTTGAATTGAGCATTGGCCTCTGGATTGCCACAGAGATTGTTGTAAAATTTCCAAACATATATGGAAGAATCAGTTCAGGTATTTCTGTATTAATTATTCAACAACTATTTGGCAGTCCTGTATTAGATTCTTTTCAAGACTTCCAAAATAATTGGGAGATGCTTCTATACTTTTCCCCTGCATTAATTCCAAACTTAAAAAAGCCCTCAGAGATAAAGTACTCTCCTTGGTTTTTCTTAGGATTTCTCTCATTCTTTGGTGCGTTGCTTATTTGGGAAACAGGAGTTCCAGATCATCCTTGGTGTAACCCCGACTCATGGTTGCAAGCTCATATGATATGGCATTTATTATGTTCAGCTGCTACGTTTTCATTTTTCAAACTTTACAGAACTGAAAAATATTTGACTTAAAAATCTAATTGATCAATCCAAGTACCTATATCATTAACCGTTTGATTGTAGATATCCATGGCGTGTGTATCTGATTCATATGATTCTTTGCTCGGGTCTTCAAAAGAGTTATGTATCTTATTTTTTGCATTATGGAATGTTGGACAAATTTCATTTGCAGAATCACAAACTGTTAAAACATAATCAAAATCTTGATCAACAAAGTCATCTACTAATTTTGGATAATTCTCTGATATATCAATATTTATTTCCTTCATTGCTCTTATTGCATAAGGATTTACATTGATTTCTGGTTTTGTTCCTGCGGAGTATATCTCATAAGCTGGAAATTTTGATCTGAGCAATCCTTCAGCAATTTGAGACCTACATGAATTCCCTGTACACAAGACAATAATTTTCATGATTCTATATTAAATCATGAGTATTCTTTAAGTATGAGTTCTGAACAAACAAAAGAAAAAAAAGTTACTAGAACGTTAGAAAGAGTAATCATGACATTTATGTATTTACTTTTTGGATTTATGTTTTTAGGTGTAGCGTTTAGTCGTGAACTTTCTGGCCTGTTTGTTGTAGTTCCACTTGGTGCTTTTAGTATCGGCCTAACTAGATGGGGTTTAAAGTGGCAAAATGATCGATATTTAAGGTCTGCAAAAAATGTTGATGACATTCAAGAACTTTCCAAAAAAATAGATGATATTCAGACAAGATTAAATAGACTTGAGTCAGAAGAATGATATCTCTTGAACTTTTAGCAAAACACATGGCATGGGCAAATCAAGAAATTTACAAAGAAGTAAAAAACCTTGACCCTGAAGTCCTTGACTATTTCGTTGTTGATAAAGAATGGACAGTTAGAACAATAATGGTTCATATAGTTGCTGCTTCTTATCTTTATAGTCAGAGACTCATGAGTAAACCATTTTCAAAATTTGAATTTGACTTAGATAGTCCCAACTTAATTGATGACCTGATGTCAGAACTTGAAAAAATTGATAAAAGTTTAATTGAACAAGTTTATAGAGAAGATGAAGAGGTTACATTTGAGACGTCAAAGGGAGAAAGTTCTGGAAAAGTCTCAGTTATATTATCTATGATGATATTTCACGCCACAGAACATAGAGCTCAAATAGTTGCTGCTTTGGATAAAAATAACGAGAGAAGTATAAATCTCGATGAATATAGTATTTTTGGATATCTTCGAGACAATAATTAAATAGTTTCTTTATTCACCCAATCATCATATTCAGGCAAGGTATAAGTGGGTTTTATCGAAGTAATCTTTGGAAGTTCATAGGTGTGCTTTTCTTTTAATGTTTCAATCAACTGATCATGTAGCGACTCTTTTGAGTAAAGATTAATTTCATATTCAGATTCTTGTTGGATTTCCTCTTCCCATTTGTAAATGGATTGAATCTTAGTAAAGGTCCCACATGCAATAAGTTGTTTGTTGACAAGATAATTTGTTAACTCTCTTGCGTCCTCTTCTGATCCAATTGTTGTTTGAATTATTATCACAAGATATCTTTCATCCCTATTTTATCTAAAGTATAGTTCCATAATGCTTCTCTCTCTTGAAGGTTATAGGCAAGTTTGTTTGCCTTATAGGTTGAAGGTTTTCCATATTGATGGATAATTCTTGGTGCATAAACTTTTTCTTTTTTTAGTGAACGAGTTGTACTGGCTTCGATAACAGGAGCTACACCGGTTGACACATTAGTTTTAAATTTATCAATAATCCTATAACCTAAAGTTGGTTTACTTCGTCTGTAAAGTCTTGATCTAGTAACACCAGGGTGTACAACTACAACGTCTGTTTCGAGTTGATTTATTTTTCTATCAAGCTCAAATGAAAACATTGTTCTATAAAGATTTGAGTAGTTGTACCAAGTCCACGGACTATATATGGTTTCATCTTCTAACCCTTCGTATTTCATCTCTTTTATAAAATACATGGCGATGCTTGAAATTTGAATAATTCTTGAATTATTTACATCTTTCATAAGATCTAGCATTTTAAGGGTTAAATATGAAGAGCCAAAATAATTTGTACCAAGGGTTGATTCATGTCCTTCTTTAGTTATTGAAAAAGGAACATACATGATTCCTGCATTGCTATAAAAAATATCTACTTTATCAAATTCTGCTTTTAGGTTGTTATAAAAGTTGTTGATACTTTCATAGTCAGTCATATCTATTTTTAAAAATTTTGATTTTTTTCCAATTTCTTTCTCTGTTGATAGACCTTTTTTTTCATCTCTACAACCAAGAACAACAAAATAACCATTGCTCTCATATAGTTTCGCAGCTGCAAGTCCAATCCCTGAATTTGCACCCGTGATAACAACAACCTTACTCATGTAACTTGATTGTAATTCGTGAAGTGCTTTAATTTATAATATGTATTATCTAATAGCTGCTGTTTCGATAATTCTTGTATTAAGGACATTTAATCTTATTCCGAAATTATCTAAAAAATTTTGGAGGTATGTTGATTACGCAATTGCTGGTATCGCCTTTCTTTTATTTCTTGTAAGAATCCCCCCATTTTTTTCTGGAATAATTCTGAGTGCAGCAGCATTCTATGCTTACAAAAAAGGCTTTTTTGACAAATATCGTTAAGGTATGATTTTTAATAATTCATCTACAGGTTGCTTGATCCATTCGTCAAATTCACTGATTAATTGATCGCTTCCCATACCAAAATGTTTTTTAAATGATTCTTCGAATCCAAGGCCATCAAGATCTCTGTAAAAATTAACCCTAAAAGTTTCTTCTCCAACTTTATCCACTATATATGCAACTAGCCAAGTACCTATATCATAGGTTTGTACTGGATCACTATAAGTAAGGTCTTTTAAAGGTTTTCCATAATCAAGATACTCTCCAATACTGTAAGCTTTTCTGTCCATAATTTCTTTTAAATAGTTGGACCTGACATTAGGTTGCCTTGAATATAAAAGTTGTGCCATGTACTCTGCTCCACCTTCTGCGAACCATGGTTTGTCAGCACCACCCATTTTTTCGTCACGTATAGCACTACTAGGGCCCTCATCGTCAATATTTGATATATGTGCATGTTGATAAATGTGAAAATACTCATGCATAGTAACAACTTTGTAATCATCTTCGTCTGGAGAAGGATATTTTGGACCCATAGTTACAAGAAAGAAGTGATAATCAATATAGTCTCGATAATATGTTGAAACAGCTGCTCCTCCATCATCAACATATCTAGCAAATGGTGACCAATACTCATTTGCACAATCCCATTCTTTGTTCCATTTTGTATCTTTTTCTGTTCTAATATCACACCAAAGATCTTCTAAGTCTGATACTGTCTCTTTACTGTTTCCAACAATCCATATTTCGGCTGGACCAAATTCTCCCCATGCTGAAGAAGCTATCTGGTACCACTTTAAAGTTTTATCAATAGTTGATTGAGATACATCCGAAGCCGCGTAGATCATTGGAGGGCCTTTAACATTTGCCCAGGTTCCAAATGTGCTTGTGTCTTGAACTTCTGTTGTTGTAGTTGTGTCTTGAACTTCTGTGGTTGTAGTTGTGTCTTGAACTTCTGTGGTTGTAGTTGTGTCTTGAACATCTGTTGTTGTAGTTGTGTCTTGAACATCTGTTGTTGTAGTTGTGTCTTGAACTTCTTCTACGGTTCCAGAAGTCTCGGATCCTCCTCCACAAAAAGAGAAAATTAAAAGAAATAATATTAATTTATTTATTCGTAATATTTGCTGTTTTTTATTAACCAATTAACTCCTAAAACTACACCAATAATACCAATAAAAATCGAAAGATTAGGGAAATTGCCTATCAGAAAAATAGAAGCAATAATTATAAGAAAAATGACTAACAATTTAGTTACTCTCTGGCTTGAAAAAAGTTTTATTTCTACCTTCAACCATATGATATATTTCCATCAATGCATTTTTGTCATTTTCTAACGAGTCTGTGAGATTATATTCTTCCATAAGTTCAAATCTTCTATTTTTGTAGTCAATTTTTGTTGGAACAACAATTGCATCTAACTCTTTACCAAGATAATAAAAACCACTTTTAATTGTTTGATTAGTGTGCATGAGTCCTTCAACAGTTAAATACAAGATAAACTTATCTTTTGTTTTAAGTTGATCTATAACTTGTTGCGTGACCCCTTGTGATTTTGTCCTCCATACGGGTATCCCCCCAAAATTTAACATCACTCTTTTTTGTATAAAGCCAAAAGGATGTGGGATTCCTAATTTATCAGGATTCTTCTGGAAAGGAATTGGAATAACAATTCTTGAAAACATTGAAATAGATCCCAAAAAAAAGAATCTTAAATCTGAGGCTAAACATACAAAAAAAGCATAAATGCTGTCAAAGCTAGATGAGTGGGGAGCCGAGGCTATAATAATTCTTTTTTTATCAGGTAGGTTTCCAATTATGTCCCAATTAATTAGTTTTAAAATAAATCTTCCTAGGGGTCCTAAGATATATCTCCTTCTAACAGGATGATTTTCAGTGATTCTTATGTCTTTCATAAATTAATAGGGAGGTCTTATTTTTTAAGGGTAGTACAGCCTACCTGTGTTTTCTTCCACAGTAGGAATTACAATTTTTCTTTCCTCCTCTGATAGATAGATCCATGAATCGAAATCAGCAAAAAATTCATCTCTTGTCATGCCAAATGTATTAGCGAATACAAGTTCTGGATCACCTAATTTTTTTAATTCTGGATAATAAACATTTTCAAAAATATAAGGATCATTTACTTTATGAGTTAGATAAGCAGCTGCCCAAGCTCCCCATCCATAAACAGCACGGCTACATGGATCTCTATAGGTTATGTCTCTTATTGACATTCCTGGACACTGCTCCATTACTCTTTGTCCATCAAAATATTGATTATTAAAATCTTGAAATATGTCTTCTTGAATATTTTTAAGATTGCCTATCTTAATTTGCTCTTGTAAAATCGTTATTTCTTTAAATACTGCCGTTCCTTCTTGAAGCCACGTACCCCCAACAAGATAATCAATAGAATCAAAATCAAAATTACATGTTGATCGAACATCTTTATCAGAACAAATGTAAAAATCCATATGAGCCATTTGAAATACATGCCAATATTCATGGAACACCCCTCTAAATTCTATGTTGTACCCCTCACCATTTTCAACTTCGAAGCCTATTGGTTTTGACCAAACAAGCAAATGGTACCTTTGTTCAAATTGACCATTATGACCTTTATTTCCACTGGCTTGATATCCTCTCTGTTCGGTTTCTAGACCACTTCGAAGGTACTCTGAAAAATATCTTTCATCAATAAAATTCATACAGTCGTCAAAATCTCGAAAATTAAATCGGAGGTCATTTGGATCAAAATTACCGGCCTCTTCCCGATTAGTACAAAAAAGATTGGATAAATTATCTTTTTCATTTTCATCAGTTCCTACAAAATAAATTTCAACAGGATATTTTCCAAGTTTTTCTTGAATTATAGAAAAGGCATACTCTACTCGACCATGAACCTCGGTTGGTATATCTCCTGCAAAATAGAGTTTTGC
>CACGBK010000001.1 GCA_902571385.1 uncultured Candidatus Actinomarina sp. | reverse complement strand
GTAGGGAAGAATTCTTAGGAATAATACTTCAATTGTTGCTAGCTATTTTGCTTATATGGTTAAGTGTTAGATTATCTAATGAAACAATTCTCTTTGTTGGTTCTTTCAGTTTATTGATTAACCTTCCAAGATTAATAACTGAGATTTTTCCAAATCTTGGGTTTCTATTTTTGCTAATAACAGGAACTTTGCTTATCTTTGTTGGTCTTTATTTAAATAGGTTAAGAGAGAGTATAAAAAATATTTAAAGGCTGAATGGTTTTTCAGGCCTAACACCTATTTCGCTAATTACGTGGGCAGCACTTTTATTAGCAATTAACGCAGTATCCTCAATTGAGAGATCATTTTCGATTCCATAAAGATAGCCGGCTGCAAAATAATCCCCTGCTCCAGTTTTGTCAACAACTTCTGCTTCTGTTGCTTCATAGAAATACTCTGTCTGATCTTTAATTACTAATACTCCTTTAGGTCCTAGAGTGCATATCAATTGATCTAAATTTGGAAAATACTTATTAACAAATTTTATGGATTCTTCAACAGAGTTTTGTTTTGTTAATGTATTCAATTCATCTTCATTACAAAAAACAATATCAATATTATCTTTTATTAAATCTAAAAAGCTGTCTCTATGCGCTTCAACACAAAAAACATCAGATAATGATAAAGCATTTTTACCTCCAGATAATTTATTTATATTGGAGGCATACATAAAAGCTTCTTTGCTTGGTAATCTATCCCAAAGGTAACCTTCCATATACAATATATTGCATTTATTTATTGCTTGCTCGTTGAGGTCACTCATCGAAAGCTGGGCTCCTGCACCAAGATAGGTATTCATTGTTCTCTCTCCGTCTGGAGTTATAAAAATTGCACATAGTCCAGTTTGATCATCGCCTTTTTCGTAAACAGTAAGGTCTTCTAGTCCGTGATCCGATAAACTCGATTTAAATTGTTTTCCTAGATCATCATTTGAAACTTTTCCGATAAAGCCTGCCTGTCCTCCCAGTGCAGAAATCCAATAAGCTGTATTTGCTGCTGATCCACCAGCTGCATATGTAGGGTTTGGCATATTTTCCAATAAAAAATTAGATCTGTCTTTATCAACTAGAGTCATTCGAGCTTTGTTTAAATTAAGCTTCTCAATGATATTATCATCAATTTGCTGAAGCGTGTCGACTAGCGCGTTTCCAATGCAAACTATCACAAATTGATTTTAAATGATTGTTCCAGGATTTCCATTTGTAGAAATTATTTCTGTTGAAAAATTAGATAGTTTTTTCATTCCACCCAGTAAATTGTAAGAAATTATATCTTTTGTTTGTAGAAATTCTGAAACTTTACCAGATCTTTGACCTGATCTACAAACAATGACATATTTTTCATTTTTTTCAAACAAATTTAATTTATCTGGGATGTCCCCCATTTTTATATGTTGAGCTTCCGAATGATGGCCATACATCCACTCATCATCCTCTCTAACGTCAACTAACTTCCAACCATCCTCAAGTTTTTCATGAAGATCTTCAGGCTCAATTCCTGAATTGATTTCTTCTTTATCTATATCTGATTCCACTAGCACCCTCTCTAAGTCTTCTTACTCTTTCTTTTGTTGGTGGATGAGTAGAGAATAATTTTCCTAAACCAGAACCTGAAAATGACTTTAGAGGGTTTGAGATGAAAAGTTGGCTTACAGCTGGATTTACATTTAATGGGTTTTTAGAATACATTTCTATTTTTTCTAAAGCAGATGCAAGTGCTAAAGGATTGCCGGAAATTAATGAACCAGTTTTGTCAGCTCCATATTCTCTTGTTCTTGAAATAGCCATCCTGATTATTAATGATGCAATTGGGGCAGCAATAAAAGCTATCAAAATTATTGCTGGATGTCCATTTCTATCTCTTCGCCCACCTCCCCAAAAGTACATTCTTGACATAAATGAAATAGCTGCGGCTAACATCGCAGCAATACTTGATACTAAAATATCATTATTCTTAATGTGAGAAAGTTCGTGAGCCAAGACCCCTTCTAATTCATCTCGGTTTAATACTTTTAAAATTCCAGTTGTAACAGCAACTGCAGAATTTTTTGGATTCCTCCCTGTTGCAAAAGCGTTAGGTTGATCACTTTCAATAATATATAGTTCAGGGACTGGCATTTTTTCTTTTTGAGATAAAAACTCCACTATATCTTTGACTTCTTGATACGTACCATCCTCAATTTTTTTTGCTTTAGTTGAAGCCAGAGCAATTTTTGCTGAATTAAAGTACATAATAAAATTAAATAAAAATGCAAAAAATAATGAAGAAATCAAACTGAAACCTAAAGCTTGAGCAGTAAATACTACTATCAGAGTCATTACTGTTAACAATGTAGTAGTTTTTAAAAAGTTCATAATTTCATTATAAATTGTAAGAACTTATACTTTTTTTGCTTCAAGGGAATAGAATCCTCCAAGCCCTCTTACATTATGAATTGCCTCAAGACCAACAAGTTCCGACTTAATTTTTAGCTGTTCAATATTTGAGGTTTGATTGAATTTATCTTGCAATTCTTGATATAGATGGCCGTATCCAAAATTATCAAGAAATTCATACTGGTAGATCAATTGGACTTCAAAATTATTATTCGAAAAATATTTTTTTAGAAAAGTAAAATTTACATCATAAGTAATATCCGTTTCCGTTGGCATACTTATTGGATCGGATGAAAAATGATGATCCTTGTAAGTTCTTATAGTTGATTTATATGGTTTTGAATTTCGATCATCATATTTAAAACCATAATCAAAAATCAACAAATATTTTGGATCAATTTGTTTAATTAACTCATCTAAGAAGTATTCAGAATTTAATTGTATTTCTAAATCATTATCCTGATTATTAAAAAAATTATATCTATCAATCCAATCAATATTTTTTTCTCTCATTTCAACTTGTCCGTAAACTAGATTTTCATTTTTATCAATCTCTACCGTTTTCTCAAACCATTGATTGTCAATCTGCTTTCCAACAGAGCAAGGAATGTTATCAAGAATTTCGTTCATGTAAATTGCGCCAACATTCTTATTCATATAACTTTCTAAATTATTTTCAAGAATTATATTTTCTTGATTTAGAGCTTTTTGAGCATTTTTAGATAATTCAGTTACATAAATATCTTTTGATAAATAATTTGAGATTTGTTTTGCAAGTGAACCTGTTCCTGCACCTATTTCTAAAACATTTGAATCATTATCTAAATTATTTGAAATTAACCATTTTGAGACAAAGACACCAAAAAAATTTGAAACTTCCGGTGATGTAAGAAAATCGCCTTCTTTGCTTGAACGAACTTTACCGTTTGAAAAATAACCAAATTCGGAGTACAAAGATTCTTCCATAAATTCATCAAAGTAGAAAAAATTTCTATCATATTTTTTTTTAAGATGATTTATAAATTTTTGATTTTTCACGAAATTTTTTAACTATTAAAAAATATTGAAGACGCTTCCCCTAAATTACTGAATATACCTGGAAAGATTCCTGAAACTATTGTCAAAATTAAACTTACAAAACCAACAACTCTTAATGGACTTGGAATCAATGTATCCTTATTACTTTTTACATTTTCACTTGGACTATCCATCCATATGATTTTTGAAACTCGTGAATAATAAACAAGTGCAATTACTGCATTTATAGCTCCAACAATTCCAAGAGAAACACCGAAGATTTCACCTGTGCTCAATAAGCTTCTAAATACAACAAACTTAGCAAACCAACCTCCTAACGGTGGTATCCCTGCCAAAGAAAAGAAAAAGATCACAGCAAAAATGCCAGCTAGAGGCATCTCTCTAGCAAGGCCTCCCCAGTCATACATGTCATCTGATTGAATATTTCTTTGGAGTAGGTTTATAACTAAGAAGGCCCCAACGTTCATGAATGCGTAAATTATCAAATATGTAACACTTGCATAGACACCATCTTCATAATTACCTGTTATCCCTGCAACTGCCATAGGTGCAAGAATAAATCCTGCTTGCGCAATCGATGAATAAGCAAGAAGTCTTACAGGGTTAGTTTGCTGTAACGCTGACAAATTACCAACGAACATCGTTATACCTGATATAAAGACGAGGATAATTCCTAATCCCTGACCAGAGGCGTAGAATACTTTAGAAATTAAAATTATTAATGCCACAAAACCAGTCGCTTTAGAACTAACAGACAGATAAGCAGTCACTGGAAGTGGAGCACCTTCATAAGTGTCTGGTGCCCATGAATGAAAAGGGACAATTGATATTTTGAATCCAATACCAGCCAAAATTAAGATTGCACTAAGTAATGTAACAGGTGATTGGTTTAAATCAGATTGGATTAATGTATTTGCAATGTCTGAAAAAACTAATTTTCCAGTAACACCATAAAGTAAAGAAAATCCGTAAAGAATTAACGAAGCCGAAAGAACTCCTAATAGAAAAAACTTTATGGATCCTTCATTTGATTTTTGATCCCCTTTTTTCCATCCAGATAGAAGAAACATTGGAGTAGACGCTAATTCAATACCGATAAACATAGTTAACAAATCTCTAGAGGAGGTAACAACCAAAGCACCGAGCAGTGAGCTTAGTAACAGAAAGTAATACTCTCCTTGATAATATTCGTCACTCTCAACAAAATTAACAGACAGTAAAAAGGTTAAATAAGTAACTAATATGAAAAGCCCTTTCAAAATCAGGGAAAATTTATCAATTACATAACTTCCTTCAAAAAGTATTTCTGGTGAACTGTAGTTTGCATACTGGAAAATGATTGGCACAAAAGCTATCAAGGAACCAAGTATCGAGACAAGTGCAACTATGTACTTTAGTTTTCTTGGAAGTAGCAAATCTAAAGATATAGCACTT
The DNA here is from genome assembly GCA_902571385.1 of uncultured Candidatus Actinomarina sp. Lineage (GTDB taxonomy): Bacteria > Actinomycetota > Acidimicrobiia > Actinomarinales > Actinomarinaceae > Actinomarina. Next base: position 236,585 of record CACGBK010000001.1, on the reverse strand, counting down.
ACAATTGTCAAAATAACAATCAGTTCACTTGAGATAGCGAAATAATTGATACTAATTTTTAGCCTCCGAACGCTTTTGCGACAAGAGCAATTACTGCATCATTTGTTGCCCCAAATATAAGTTTTGGAAACACTCCGATTAAAACAGTAAGAATAACTAACGGTATCCAAGCAACAAGTTCATAATTATCAGCATCATGAAGTTCTTGGTCAATCCATTCTTCCTTAGGTTCTCCTAGATTTACTCTCTGAAGCATCCACAATAAATATCCTGCAGTTAGAACTGTACCGATGGCACCAGCAACCATGGATGATCTAAAAATAGTGACATTAAGACCTGGTAAAGGATTATAAGCACCAAGTAAAGCCATAAATTCACCCCAGAATCCAGCTAAGCCCGGTAATCCAAGTGAAGCCATTGCTGTAAAAGCTAAGATTGCACCTGTCTTTGGCAGAAGTTTCATGTTCCCACCTAGTCTTCCCATATCTCTTGTGTGATATGTATGAGCCATGGAACCTGAAACAAAAAATAACAGTCCGGTAATTATTCCGTGTGCAACCATTCCAATCATTGCTGCATTAATCCCAATTGAAGTAAGAGACGAAATCCCTAGCATTACAAATCCCATATGACCAACTGAAGAAAAAGCTATCAATCTCTTTAGATCTGTCTGGGCAAGGCAAGCGAGAGAACCATATATAATTCCAATTGCAGATAATATTGCAATTGCTGGAGCCCAAGCAACTGCCTGTTCAGGAAGAATTGGTAAAGCAATCCTTACAAAACCATAAGAACCTAGTTTTAATAAAATTGCTGCTAATAATACTGATCCAACGGTTGGTGCGGCTGTATGAGCATCAGGTAACCAAGTGTGTAAAGGCCACATTGGAACTTTTACAGCAAAACCCAAAAATAAAACAGCAAAAACTAGTGTTGCAAATGTTCCAGTGAAAGCTCCATTCGTACCTAGTTCAATAAGTTCTGGAATGCTAAATGTTTTATTTCCTCTGAAATATAAACCTAAAAATCCTAAAAGCATAAAAGCGGATCCAAACAATGTAAATACAAAAAATTTGATACTTGCATAAAGTCTTGTTTCAATATCGTTCTTTAGTCCGGAAACACTTCTTACTGTTTTATCGCCCCAAATACCAATCATGAAATACATTGGAAGTAAAACAAGTTCAAAAAATACAAAAAACAATATTAAATCTAGTGCAACAAAAGTTCCGTTCATTCCAGTTTCTAGAATTAAAATTAAAGACATCATTCCTTTTGCATTTTTTGGTTCAGGTAAATGTTCGAAAGAATAAATAATTGCTAATACAGAAATGAATGTTGATAAAAGCAATAAAGGCAATGAAATTCCATCAATGCCTATTTCATAATTTGAATTTATACTGCTAATCCATGAAACTTTTGTTCCTAGCTGAAGTTCAGCAGCATCATTAAAATCAAATTGTAGGGCTACAACTAAACTCACTAAAAAGGTTATAATCGCTGAGCCTAAAGTTATTAACTTAATTAACATCTCTTGTTTTTTGGGTATCAGAAAAATAAATATGGCAGAAATCAAAGGAAGGAATACAACAATCGTAAGACCTAATCCACTATCTAAAAAAGAAAAACTACTCAATACGTCCCATTCTCATTCATAACACTAACAAAATTATTAAGCTAATAACTATTACTCCAACTAAAAAATACATCAAATATTGCTGAGTTTTTCCAGTTTGAATTAATTTAACCTTGCTTCCAATTGTATCTGTCCCTGAGGAAGATAAATTCAATACCTTGTCGATTCCTTCTTGATCCAGATTCTTATAGACTATATCACCAGCTTTAGATGCAGTTACTCCAACACCGTTGACAAATCTGTCGAGAATATTTGTATTGAATGAATCAATAAATTTTGCAAAGGTAATTTTTACTGGATCAATTATGAATTTGAAGTAGAAAAAATCTAAATAATATTTATTCTCTAATATTTTCCAAATAGGTTTTATTTTGATTTTTTGATCTCCATCTACGGCCTTTCCAGATAATTGATATACGTAATACGCAAGTCCTATCCCAAAAATTCCTGCTGAGAAACCACTAAACATTGCAACTAGATCGAAAGATTCCGGATGATATTCTACAATAGCATTCTTCCTTGTTGTAACCCATGTTGTAAAACCTGTATAAACACCTGGAATATTTACCCATCCTGCAACAATCGCAAATCCTGACAATAAAATAAGGGGTATCGTCATCATTTTATCTGATTCATGTGGATGTCCATCTCCTCGATATTCTCCAAAAAAAGTTAAAAGAACTGCTCTTGTCATGTAAAAAGCAGTTATAAAAGCACCCAAAACAGAAATAATAAAATAAATATTATGCCCTTCGTGATTGAGTGATGCAAGTATTTCATCTTTTGAGAAAAAACCAGCTAATGGTGGAAGTCCTGCAAGTGCAATTGTCCCGATGATGAAAGTTGAAAATGTTCTTGGCATTTCTTTTCTTAGTCCTCCCATTTCCGACATATTATTTGTATGAACTGCATGAATTACTGAACCAGCACCTAAAAATAATAAAGCTTTAAAAAACGCATGAGTCCAAAGATGGAAAAGTCCAGCAGTATATGCTCCAGAGCCCATGGCTGTCACCATGTATCCAAGTTGACTAACGGTTGAATATGCCAAAACTTTTTTCAAGTCATCTTGAACAACCGCTACCAAGCCTGCTCCTAAAAGTGTAATAACTCCAAATAAAAGAACTACATCCAGTGCCCCTGAAGCCATACCTTGATAAAAAGGAAACATCCTTCCAAGAAGATAAACTCCTGCAGTAACCATTGTTGCTGCGTGCATCAGTGCTGAAACTGGAGTTGGGCCAGCCATTGCGTCAGGTAGCCAGACATGAAGAGGAAATTGAGCGCTTTTGCCCATTGCCCCAATAAAAAGGAGAACTCCTCCTAAATAAGCAACCGTCTTTATGTCTTCATAGTCATGAGTTGATTGATATAAAATTTCAGAAATCCTAAGTGTTTTAGTAGATAGTGCAAGAACAATAATTCCGATCATTAAACCTATGTCAGCAATTTTATTAGTGATAAAAGCTTTCATAGCCGCAGATGAATTTTCTTTTTTCTCCCAGTAATGGCCTATAAGTAAATATGAACAAACTCCAACAAGTTCCCAGCCAATTAAAAGTTGAAGGAGGGTTGGAGAAGATACTAGAACCAACATGCTTCCAGCGAATAAAGTTAGCGAAGTAAAAAAGAATGTGTAACGTATTTCACCTTGCATATAGTTTGTTGCATATACAAATACTAAAGATGAAACAGTTCCAACTACAAAATACATCATTATTGATAATCCATCTACAACCCAACCAAATTCAAGATCGTAAGACCCTATACTTCCAACATTGATAAAAAATTCATTAGTAATGCCTTTAGTCGCATGTTCATAAAGTAAAGCTGAACTATATAAAAAAATAAACAAGACTGTTCCTAAAGCTAATTCAGCTCCTTTTAAAGGAAGATATTTACCTAGAAAAGTTATAAACAATGCTGCAAAAAAAGGTAGTACAACAATTAACCATGTAAATTGTGCAATTACGCCACCATCTGTATATTCTGGTTTTCCTTCTGCGAGAAAATTTACAAAATTTTGATTTACCATTTCATCAAATCGAATTCATTAATATTTGCAGTTTCTCGATTCCGAAAAAGCATTAATACAATTGCTAATCCAATACCAACTTCAGCTGCGGCGATTGTGATAATAAATATCGAAAATATTTGACCATTTAAAAAAACATCTGAAAGCATGGCATTAAATGCAACAAAATTTATATTTACGGAATTAAGAATTAGCTCAATTGAAAGCAACACCATTACTGCATTTCTCCTAACAAGAATTCCATAAATTCCTATGGAAAATAATGCTGCTGCTGCAATAAGTATGGGTTGAATGCTCATATTTGGTCTTCGTCCATTAATGCATTATCTTTTCTTGCTAGTGTTATTCCACCAATTAAAGCTCCCAATAAAACAAAAGAAACTAACTCAAAAGGAAAAACAAATCTACTTAATAAAATTTCGCCTAATAGCTTTGTTGATGTTCCCTCACGAATTACAACTGTTGAATCGAATGTTTGTAACAGAATATAAGTAAATATTCCAAAAATTGAGAGCGATATCAAAGTAGCAAATAGTTTGTTTTGATCATTATCTAATTCAGCATTTGGACCTAAAGGAGCTCTTGTAATCATCACCCCGAATAAAAATAAAACAATCACTGCTCCTATATATACAAGAACTAGTACCAAGGCTACAAACTCTGCAGATAATAAAATGAATAATATAGCGGTAGTAGCTAGCGTAAAAACTAAAAATATAGCAGCATGAATAACATTTGAAGTAGTCACTACTTTTATTCCACTAAGTAGAAGTAACAATAATAGAAAATACGAAAATATGTCTATTGCTTCCATTAGCTTTCTAAGCCTGGACTTTCAGGAACAGTCTTTAACCATTCATCAAGTCTGTCTTTGTCGTGAAGCATATCTCCCATAGAAAACTCGGAATATTCATATTCAGGTGACCAGAACAAGGCATCAAAAGGACACACCTCAACACAGATTCCACAATACATACAAAGTGCATAATCAATATCGAAGCGATCAAGTACTGCTCTGCTTCTTTGGCGCCCCCCTGGTTTTGAAGGTGGTTGTAATTCTTTGTGACCCTCTATATAAATACACCAGTCTGGGCAAGATCTTGCACACAACATGCAACTTGTACAAGCTTCTGAGTCTAGAGCAATTACTCCTCTTGTTCTTGGCGCAAGAACTTCCTTTTCAAAAGGATAATTGACGTTTGGATTTTCAAAAAAAGGAAGAAGGGTTTTAAACATATTGCCAATAACGATTTTTAATCCAATCAAAAATCCAGGAATCCTTGGTTTAAATTTTTGCATTAAAAAACTACCTTCATGATTGCTGTAACCATTATATTCAAAAGGGAGAGAGGTATAAGCACTTTCCAAGCTAGAGTCTGAAGTTGATCTTCCCTGAATCGCGGAAATGACCATCGTATAGCAATAAGAAGAAACGCTAATGTAAATGTCTTTCCGATTAAAACCAGCGGACCATAAAAGTTAACCCATTCTGTCGGTAAAAGTGGAATATGATACCCACCTAAGAAAAGAGTTGAGGCAATTGCACACATTACAAATAAATTTATATATTCAGAAATATAAAAAATTAGAAATCTAATCCCAGAATATTCTGTCATAAAGCCCATAGTTAATTCAGATTCACCAATTGGCATATCAAATGGTGTTCTCATCATTTCAGCAGTTGCAGCAATCATAAAAATAATAAAAGCAATGCCCTGTCCTGCTATTACAAAAGGAAATCCAAATTCAATCTGTTTTTCAACTATTCCAACTGTTGACATAGTTTCAGCTTGTATAACGACACCAACTACAGATAAAATTAGTGGCAATTCATAGGCAATAAGTTGGCCCGCTGCTCTTAAACCACCCATTAGAGAAAATTTGTTTGCAGAGGACCATCCAGCGGTAAGCACTCCAATAGTAGAGATGGAGCTGATTGCAAGTAAAAAGAAAACTCCTAATTCCAGATCGCGAACAATCAATGTTGGACTTAATGGAATAATTGTGAAAAGGCCTACAACAGCAGCTATAACCCAAGCTGGCGCCCACTTAAATACAGGCTCATCAACATCTTTTGGAATGATTGTTTCCTTTTGAAAATATTTTGCAGCTGTTGCAAGTGGAAATATAAATCCTCTTAAACCTACATGAAGAGGTCCAGGTCTTCTTTGCATCCAGGCAGAACCTTTAACCTCTAGCAAAGTAAGTCCTAAAGCCATAACTGGAGCTGTCGCTAAAACAACCAAAACTTTGATAAGTAGTTCACTACTAAAACTCATCTATCAACATCTCCAAGAACAAAATCTAAACTACCCATTATTGCTATCAAGTCAGGAAGCAATGCGCCTTCAAGCATGATTGGCAAAATTGAAATGTTACTAAATGAAGCTGTTCTTATTTTTAATCTATACGGTCCTAAACCACCTTCAGAAATAATATAATATCCCATTTCACCCTTTGGATTTTCTGCTCTTACATATGTTTGTCCTTTAGGAACTTTTATAACTTTTGGTACCTTTGCTTGAATTGGTCCAGAAGGCATGTCTTCAATTGCTTGTAAAATAATTTTTGCAGATTCTCTCATCTCAGATGTTCTTACAGACCATCTGTCAAAACAGTCACCATTTTCACCTATTGGTATTTCAAAATCAAATTTGTCATATGGCAAGTAATCTGATTGTTTTCTGAGGTCGAACTCAACACCTGATGCCCTTAATATTGGTCCAGACACTCCATACTCTTCGGCAACTTCTTTTGTTAGAATACCTACCTTTTTTGTTCTAGCTTGAAATACTTCATTTCCGCCTATTAAATCTTCAAATGTATCAACAGCTTTCAAAACTTTTTCCATTGCAACTTTGGTGTCATGATAAAATCCTGCTGGCAAATCCTGTATATCTTTTTTTGTTGTTGGTCCAGCACCTGCCACAGGTTTTACACCACCAATACGGTTAAAGTTTGGATGAAATCTTCCACCAGTGACCGATTCAAGCAAATCAAGAACTCTTTCTCGATCTTCCATAGCTAGGAATATAGGTGTTAGTGCACCAATCTCAAGAGGGAAGGCACCATTAAAAACAAAATGTGAACTTATTCTTGCCATTTCAGTCAAAATTAATCTAATGTATTGTGCTCTTTCAGGTACTTCAATTTCCATAAGTTTTTCTGCACCAGCTATAAATGGAATCTCATTCGCAAAACCTGAAACCCAGTCAATTCTATTAACTAATGTTGTTACTTGTGGATAAGTTCTGACCTCTGCAAGCTTTTCATAACCTCTGTGCATGTACCCAAGAACAGGTTCAACACTGGATATTTTTTCTCCATTGACTTTAGCTACTAACCTTAAAACTCCATGAGTTGATGGATGCTGAGGGCCAATATTTAAAGTCATATCCTCTGTTTCAATTTCTACAGAAACTGATGCTTCAGATAAAAATGGCATATTGTTTGGATCCATAGTTTGAGACATTAACTACCTTTTTCTTCTACAACGATACTCTCTTCAGGCATGCCTTCAACATCAACATCACCTGGCCAAGGTTTTACTTCTCTACTAATTAGTTCAAAAGATTTCAAAAGAGGATTTCCCTCATAATCATCAGGTAAGTAAAGTTTTGTGAGATTTGGATGGTTCAAGAAATTTATTCCAAACATTTCATATGCCTCACGCTCATGCCAATTAGCACCGGCAAATACATCAACTAAAGATTCAATCTCAGCATTTTCTTTAGAAATTACTGTTGAAGAAATAACTAAATTATTTGAATTTGTTTGAGAAAGACAGCTAAGTATTTCAAAACTTGGTGTTACAGGTTCTTTGGGTGCATCCCCAGTTTTTACTTCATTGTCCCAATCAACCGCTGACAACCAATTAAAAAAACTTAGATTAAAATCTTTTTTTAAAATTTTATGAGTATCAATCCAAGATGAGATATCAACATTTATTTTTAAAGTATCAAAGTTATAAGACGTGTTTTTAAAAGAGCTTTGTATTGAATTTATAAATTCGTTTTGGTCAGACTGGTTCAATGTCTTTCTCTCTCCACTTTTCATTCATATTTTCACCTTTTATTTTTTTCTGAAGTAAAACAATTCCCTCTTGCAGTGCTTCTGGTCGAGGTGGGCAACCAGGGACATATACATCAACAGGAATGAGTTGATCAACGCCCTTTGTAACTGAATATGAGTCCCAATACGGACCCCCGCTATTTGAACAAGAACCCATAGAAATGACATATTTTGGTTCAGGCATTTGATCATACAATCTTTTTACAGAAGGTGCCATTTTGTCTGTTACAGTACCTGCAACTACCATCAAATCAGCTTGTCTAGGAGATGCAGGAAGAGGAATGATTCCTAATCTCATAAAATCATGTCTTGGTCCACTAGCGGCCATTACTTCGATGGCACAACATGCTAGTCCAAATTGAAAATACCACATATCATAAGCTCTCGCCCAATTAAGTATTTTAGAAATAGGCTTAGGAACTCCAAATTTGTCGATTACTCCCATTTCAAAACATCCTTTCTAATTGCATAAATTAAACCAAGCAGAAGAATAAAAATAAAAATAAACATCTCAATTAAACCAAAATATCCAAGATTCTCGAGATTTAATGCCCATGGAAAGATAAATACAGCCTCAACATCAAATATTACAAAAAGTAACCCAAAGATATAGTATCTAACATATGTTTGGCTCCATCCCCCTCCAACAGGATCTACACCACACTCATAAGTCTTAATTTTTTCTGGAGTAGGTTTCTTTGGACTAAGCAATGCAGATAGAGATATAAAAACCAAAAACAATAAGAGTCCCAAACCTATCATTGCTCCAACCGTTACGTAATCTTGAAAATAAGAAATCATATATTAACTTTAGTATGCTTCTAAAATTTTAGTTTTTTTTAAAACATCGGTGGAATTCTTTTGTAAAATTTTTTGATGGATAAAAAAGAATTTCTCAATTCTCCAAACATAACAGACTTGATAAAAACAATTGTGAACAAATTATGTTCTGAAGAGGTTTTCAAATCAGATAGTAAATTACGTTTGAAAAAATATGAAAGCTCAATGAAAAAAATTAACTTCATATTAGTAGATGGCCTTGGTAGTAAAAATATTGAGAATTTAGACAATATACTTACACAAAACCAGACTGATGAAATTGTCTCAACATTTCCAAGTTCAACAAGTGTTGCTCTGGGATCAGTCAATTTAGGAAGTGATCCGATAGAAAATGGGTTGATTGGATATTACCATTTTGATAAATCCGAAAATAAATTAATTAATACATTGAATTGGAGAGGTTCGGAAAATTATTTACAAGATAAAAAATTTTTTTCTAACCAAAAAACAATTTGGAACATACTCAATGAAAAAAATATAGTTTTTAATGTCATTCAACCTAAAGATTTAATCAACTCATCTTTATCAAGACATTTATATAGAGGGGCAAATCAAATTGGATACGAAAGTTTAGAAGAACTTGGAGAAATATTCACCCTACCAAATATTTTAGATAATCAATTTAACTTTTTATATTATCCCGTGATTGATGTTGCTGCACATGTTTATGGTACAAATAGCGAAGAATGGTTAATAGAAGTTAAAAAGTTTTCTGAGTTTCTATCGGAAATAACAAAAAGTGATGAGGGTCGATACACTTGTTTAACAGCTGATCATGGCGTCATAAACGTAGATGATAAAAATAGACACAAGATTATATATGATGATTCAATAAAGATTTATGGAGACCAAAGATCGGTATATATAAATGGAGATATAAAAAAAATAAAAAATATCTTTAAGAATATCCCTGGACATTTCCTAGAAAAACAAGAAATAGAATCACTCATTGGATTGCCAAATGACGATGAAAGAAAAAACTTTTTTCCTGAACATGTGTTCTTACTTGATGATGGTCATATTATTTTTCCAAATCATCTGAGTGCAAATTTAAGAGGATACCACGGCGGACTTACACCTAAAGAAGTCGCCATCCCATTAATTGAGATTGTTAGTTAAAAATGGTTTTGTCATATATAGGTATGGTTTTTATTTTTGTTTTAATGTTTTTTTTAATTAAAAAAATTAAATAACTTAATTAGGTTGGTAGGTTCCAAAGAATACTTGCCAAGCTAAAGCTGTTTTTGCTAAAAGACTCAACCATATATATGCTCTTTCTCCATACAAATAGTCTTTCCATCTTCCAACGCCTTTATATTGGAGAACCATATTTATGGAAAAAGTATTGAAGAATAAAAATATACTTACAAATATCCAAACAACAAATTGAGGAACTCCTTGTGGATTGGAATCAGTAGCAACTCCGTCACCTATCAGATTGATAAATATAAATATCCATGGTGTAACACCAACTAAACACCCCATAATGTAACTTGTCCAATCAACTTTATCTGTATATTGGTTATTAACTTCCATCATCCACCCGAACCAACACATGGCAGCATTCATAAAGAAAATTCCAAGAAGGGCCCAAACATCATAAATTCCAACAAGTAATGCAATAAGGACAATCATTACAGAAGCGCTTATTGAATATTCAATCCATCTAACTTTGTTGATTCCTTTCGCAAGATCTTCTTGATATTTATTATAAAATGGCCCAGAAATCAAAAAATGTGCAACTGCAGAAGCTAACAAAAATGTAGCCACAGCTGGTCCAAAGTTCGTTATTTCTCTCCAGATTTCTAATTCTGGAACAAGTGCAAAAGATGAGGGATCTTCCGGGCTGCCTACACCAACCAGTTGAGTAAGCGTAATAGGTACAACAAAATCTGAATTTACAACAGTTCCTAGCCAAAATAATCCAGACCCTTGAATCAAGTGCATGAAGCCCATGATGATATTAAAACGTCTAAGTTTCCTTATTTTTTCAGATATCAAATTCCCCCCTTTGACACTCACATATTAATATGGAATTTACAAACATCTACTTAAATATGAATAAACAAGAAATGTATCAAGAAATTCAAAAAATGCTTAATGAAATTGAGGTTGTCTCAAAATCTCTATCCTCATCAAGGGAATTTATTTCAGAAAATTCTAATAAAAGAGCTAAAGAGAGATTAGCTGAAATAGAAAGCGATTTACAAAATATTGCAGGTAAAATTTCAAAAATTAATTCAGCCCTTTGATGGAAAAGTAGTAACTTCAGTTACATCGATACATACTTGATCCCCTGGCTCAAAAATCATTGAAGGTAAGGATCTTGCTCTAAAAACTTCACCATTTTTGTTTTCAAATGAGATAACTTGGTCATGTCCATAGAATATACATTCTTTTACAATGTAATCCCCATTAGAGTCTAAATTAACTTCTATACATTCTGGCCTAATTGATACATCTAAGTCTCCATCATATGCTGAATTGAATGTACCAAGCGAAGTTTTTACTCTTCCATTTGTAGAGGTTCCTTTTATGATATTTGGATCACCCACGGAGTTTGCTACTGTTTGACTGATAGGATTTAAGTAAATCTCTTGTGGGGTTGCGCTTTGTATTACTTTTCCGTTTTCAAGGACACTTACAATATCACAAACTGATAGTGCTTCTTCTTGATCATGTGTAACGATAATTCCGGTAGTTTTTGTTGCTCTGAATAAAGAAACAACCTCCTCTCTTAAGTCCCTGGCCATTTGTGCATCTAAACTTGTAAAAGGTTCATCCAATAATATGACTTCTGGTTTTGGGGCTAAGGCTCTTGCAATAGATACTCTTTGTTGTTGGCCTCCAGAAATATCTTGTGGATACTTATTCCTATATGGTTGCAAGTTAGTCATGTTAATTATTTCTTCTAATCTTCCGTTTTTAATTTCGTCCTTTGAAAGACCGAAGGCAATATTTTTTTCAACAGTTAAATGAGGAAAAAGAGCGTAATCCTGAAAAACCATACCAATTCTTCTCTCCTCTGGTGGAATATTAATTTTTTTGTCATAAATTACTTTATTATGCATTTCAATTGTTCCCTCGTCAGGATTTTCAAATCCAGCCAATAACCTTAAAGCTGTTGTTTTACCAGATCCGGAAACACCTAGGATTCCAAAAATTGAACCATACCAAATATCAATATTGAAGTCTTCTAATACGATTTCGTCACCATAAGATTTTGATAATGATCTAGCTCTAATAATTAAATTATCAAATACCATTTTTAAACCTCTAAATTCCTAGTACTTAATATATAAGTCGGAATTGAACTTATTGCCAACAATATAAAAGCAGAAAATGCAGCTTGAGTAAATAAAGCTTCAGATGCAAATGACCATACGTCAACTGCCATAGTGCTGAACTCTGTTGGTCTTAGTAGCAAGGTCTGAGGTAACTCTTTCATTGTTGAAAGAAAAACAAGTGCACCTCCAGCAAATAAACCTCGATATATTAATGGGAAAGTAATTCTTCTAAATGTTTCTATTTTTGACTGTCCAAGGCCAAGACTTGCCTCAATATAGGATGACTTCACTTGTTCCATTGAAGCTTGACCTCCACCTATTGCCTGAGGTAAAAAGACAATCAAATAGGAAATTACAAGTGCAAAAAAACTTTGATAAATACTAGGAAATAATTTTATGGAGATGAATAATATTGAAACACCTACTGCGAGATGGGGTAATCCATAAAGAGATAACATTATCTTTTCAAGAAGGTCACCAAATCTAGATTTGTATTGAGATATCAGAATTACGATAGGCATAGCTATAAGTATTGCAAAAAAAGAGGTTGTTATTGCTGCTGTAAAAGATCCAAGAATTCCAGGAATTGAAGAACTAACATCGTTACCATAATAAATTCCTCTTATTAACCAAAAGCTCAATACACAAATTGGAATAATCAAGCCAAGAAAAACTACAAGGCCTAGAAACGAGTAAGCGATTAATTTCCCTTTACCATTAAGTAATATTTTTTTTGGTATTCTTGGCGTTCCTGATACTTTTGCAGACCTTGAGGTATCAGATCCTCTTTGAGCAAAACTAATTATTAAGGCTAGAACAATTAGAAGGCTGGAGTAAAAAATTACAGGGTCTCCAAGTATGCTTAATTCATAATATGCATAAATAGCTTTCGTAACTGTAGAATATCGCATTAATGAAACTGCTCCAAAATCAGATATAACATAAAGTCCCACCAATAATCCAGAATATATTATGGGCTTTTTAAGCCGGGGAATAACAACATTCGTATAGACTTTGAATTGATTTACGCCAAGAGAACGGGCAGCATCTTCAACTGTTGAATCAAGATTCCTCAATGCACTTGTGCAAATGAGCTGTACATAAGGATAAGTAAACAAAGTTAAAACTAACCAACTTCCTAAAAAACCTTCTATTCCACTGATTTCATCAATACCGTATCTGTTAAAAAGTTGAACAAATAAGCCTTTGGGTGAAAATGCTGAAATATATGTCAAAGCACCTATATATGAGGGTATAACTAAAGGTAGTGCACATAAGGTGAATAAAATTTTTGATCCAGGAAAATCAAACCTTACGGTAATAATCGAAATTATTAATCCAATTACCAAGCTTGAAAAAACAACAGCAAAAAAAACTATTAAAGTATTGAACACTAATCCAAAAACGTCCCATGATTCGAAAAAACTAGAAATAGATCTTGAGAAATTCAAAAATCTCCAAAGCATGTAAATAACGGGAGAAATAAATATTACTAAGATTAGCGAATTTATTGTTAATAAAGTTTTTGGAATTCTCACTTATATAAGAATATCTATGATTTTAAGTTAATAAAAGAAAAATTCTGGCCAAGTTTCCTTGGCCAGAATTCTATTCGGTTTCGAGCTTACTAGTTAATTTAATGACTGACTAGAAACCTGCCTGCGCAATCAATTCAACAGCTTTTTCCTGCCAAAGTGCTAACGCCGACCAATTTAAATTCGATGGAGAATTCAAACTGTTTATATCTGGTAACAATGCATTTGGTGTTACACCCGGTACGAGAGGGAACTCATATACGGTATTAGTAAAATGCTCTTGAGCACTTGTTGAATGTAAATATTCAATAAATGCTAAAGCTGCTGGTTTGTTTTGACTAGTTGACAAAACACCTGCACCTGCTGGCATCACCATTGCACCACAACCACCATCTAAATACACATTCTTAATAGGAGTATCACCAGCTTCAGCCAATGTTCTCAATGTGTAATAGTGATTAATCATTCCAATGTCTAGCTCACCTGCAGCTGCGGCAGCAACTTGAGGTGAGTTCTTTGGATATTCTGTATATCCCAGTCCATTGATAGCAGTTAACCACTCAAGAACTTTTTCTTCACCATCAGACTCAATCATGCATGCAATCATTGCAATAAAAGATGAGTTTGTTGGTGCAAGTCCCAATCTATTTCTAAATTTTTCATCATTTAAACCATAAATATCAGAGGGTAATTCGGCATCTGTTACATCTCTTGTATCAACAACTAAAGATCGAGATCTTCCTGATGTACCTACCCAAAAACCATTTTTATCAACAGCCCATGATGGGACGTTATCAAGTAAATCAGCTGGCAATCTATCAAATAGCCCTGCTTTGGCTACAACGCCAAGACTTACTGGATCTTGTGAAAGAAAAACATCTGCTGGACTAATTGCACCTTCAAGTTCTAAAGTCCCAGCTAGTGCAGCACTCTTTGCATATCTAACTTCAACTTTTACCCCTGAAGTAGCTTCAAAAGCAGCAATTACATCAGCAACTAAGCTTTCTTTTCTTCCACTATAAATAACAAGTGTTCCTCCAACTTCTGCCTCAGGTTCAGCCAGAGCAGCTTCAACAGCAGCGTCAATAGCTTCTTGAGAAACCTCGCCTGCTGGTCCTGCTGGTCCTGCTTCACCTGCTGGTCCTGCTTCACCTTGCTCGCCTTCGGCGGCACATGCTGCAAAAACCATAAGCATTACAGAAATCAAAGCAATAAATTTTTTGTTCATTTTTTACCTTTATTAGCTTATTTTTTGTTAATAGTAGTTAACAAATAAAGTTAATAGTAATTATTTTATATAAATTTTTTTTAATCTCCTAATTACTTATTTTTAAAATAAAAAGTTACAATTAATAAACTTATGAAAAAAGCTGTTCTTCTTGTTAATTTAGGTTCACCTAGAGAATTAAACAAAAAAAGTGTTAGAAAATATCTAAATATTTTCTTATCGGATGACTATGTAGTTGACATCCCAAAATTTCTTCAACAACTTATTCTAAAGTTCTTCATTTTACCTTTTAGGCCTAAACAAACATTACATGCATATTCGCAAATTTGGACAGATAAAGGCTCCCCACTTATAATTTCTACTTTTAAAATTAAGGAAAAGTTATCAAGAAAAACAGATTGGCATGTAGAAGTTGCAATGCGATACGAAGAACCAAGTATTGAGTCAGCGCTTAAAAATTTACAATCTAAAGGTTTTAACAAAATCTTTGTTTTACCGCTTTATCCTCACAATGCTATGTCAACTACTATTACTACTCAAGTAGAAGTGGATCGTATCGCAAAAGAAATTATTCCTGATGCTGAATTGGTATATATAAAGCCCTTTTACAAAAATCAAAAATATATCAGTGCTGTTGCAAATTCTGTTCAAAAATATCTCAATAAAGAAAAATTTGATAAGTTAATATTCAGCTACCACGGTATTCCAAAGAGGCAAGCTAAAAAGACAGACGAAACTGGATCTCACTGTTTTGCTAGCAATGAATGTTGCGAAGTTGAAGAACTTGGTTCAGCTGATTGTTACAAGGCTCACACAGTACAAGCCTCAATTAAGATCGCAAAAGAGTTAGGGCTAAATGATACAGAATGGGAAATTGCATATCAATCAAGAATTGGTCCTGGATGGTTGACGCCTTTCACTGATAAGAGATTGGAAGCTTTACCAAATGAAGGTAAATCATCAATAGGAATTCTATGTCCTTCTTTTATTTCAGATTGTTTAGAAACATTAGAGGAAATAGACATCAGGGGAAGAAAAACTTTTTTTGATGCAGGTGGAGAAAAAATGACTTACATACCTTGTTTAAATGATTCTGAAGAAACTATAAATCTTATAATTTCCATAATTAATGATGCTGAAAGTTTAAAAGTTAAATCTTTGAAAATTGCTTGAATAAAGCACGTGGAAATACTTTTCCGCCATTACGGACTACCCACATAAAAGCTACTAGTAAGTATGCAAAAGGACATGCCATATTATTATTTTACAACAATGTTAAAATAAAAGAAATGGATAACAATATTAAAGAATTAGAGGATAACCCCAAGTTAATAACAAAGTTTGAGCCATTAGTATGGTTAGCCTTTATTGCCCTTACCGCAGTTGTAGGTTGTCCTGTATTTTAGAATTTCTCAAAATGGCGATAATGTTAATACCTGTTAACATGTCTACAATATGCAAATTGATGATTTAAACTCTCAAAATATCTCAAATGAAGATCAAATATTGAGCTATGAAGAGATAGAAAAATTTCCTAAATCATTTTATACCCATGCTGAGGCCATATTTCATTTGAAAGAAGTCGGTATTGAAATAAAACAAACTCGTGTTGCTGAGTGGCTTGGTGTTAGTAGAGCAAATGTATCACAAGTAGTTGGAAGAATGCAGAATAGCGGTTTAATTGAATTTAATGATGACTTGAAACTTACTAAAACTGGGGAATGTCTTGCAAAGAATATTGCAAGAAGACATAGAATAACTGAACGATTTCTGTCTGAGATATTGAACTTACCTTGGGACCAGGTTTATGAAGAAACCTCGAGATGGGAAAATGTTTTAAGCCCGATTACTGAAAAAGCAATGTTAAAAATGTTAGGTTATCCAAAAACAGGTCCTTTTGGAAACCCCATTCCATATTCAAATTATCAAGAAAAAAGTATGTTGAGTTTATTAAATGTAGAATCAAATAAAACTTACTCTATAGAAAAAATAACTGAAGAGCTGAAAAAAGACTCGTCTATGATTGATTTTCTACAAACTCATGAAATGATTCCTGGATCAACAATTAATGTTGCAGATGCAGGAGATTATTCAATAACCATCAGTACAAATAAAAATGATTATTTTGGTATTGATCAGTTTATAGCAAAAAGAGTATTTGTCGTCTGATATAATTTATGATTATTTTTAATCTGCTTAATAATTAAAATATGACAAACTTTTTAGAACAAATTCCTAGAAATCTATTTTTATATATAGGTGTTGGTATTTTTGTTTTGATTATTCTTTATAGGTTTTTTCCAAAAGTTTTTGTCAAGATACATAAGCCATTCTTTTTTACGCTTGGTGTATTGTCATTATCACTTGGTTATATTGGAATAATAATTCCTGGCCTTCCTACAACTGTTTTTATTTTGATTGCAGCATGGGCTTTCTCAAAATGCTCAGATAGATTTACTTTATGGTTAGAAAATCATAGACTTTTCGGTCCAATGATTTTAAATTGGAAAACATACAGAGGTCTTTCAAGAAGAGCTAAAAAGCTTGCTATTTTGATGATAATTCCAACTTTCGTTTTAACTATATTTCTAGTATTTTCACTCGTTGGAGATTTGATATTTGGTTCCTTTGGAGTAGCCCTTTGTGTTTGGTTAGCTACAAGACCTGAGCCACCTTTAGAAACCAGTTAAAACTAATTAGCTTCTGGGATTTGATAATCTATAGGTGAAACTTTATCTAATTCAAATACATCTCTAGCTTGAGCCTCATAATTCAGACCAATTGATATTTGGTCGCCTTCTGTAACTCTGTTTCCATTTTCATCTAATCGAGCATTAAAGGTTGCTTTTTTTCCAGATTTACAAATTGTTTTTAACTCCGTTATTTCATCTGACCAACCTAAAAGATATATACTTCCGGGAAATGGTTCTCCTCTAAAATCAGTTCTTAAGCCATAACATAAGACTGGTATTTTTAATTTGTCTACTACTAAGGAGAGCTGGAGTACTTGTTTTGGAGTAAGAAATTGAGCTTCATCAACTAAAACACAGGAGATTTTCTCTCTTTGATGTTCATGAGCTGTCCAGACATATAAATCATCTTCACCCTCGAATTTTTCTACATCCCTCTCAAGTCCAATTCGAGATGAAACCTTTCCTTCTCCAAATCTATCATCAAGTTTTGGAGTAAAAATTAATGTTTTCATGTTTCTTTCTTCATAGTTGTGAGCAGACTGAAGTAAGTTTGTACTTTTACCAGCATTCATTGCCGCATAATAAAAATAAAGTTTTGCCATGTTTTTATATTACCGTTTTATTGTTATCTTTATCCTTTTGTATCATATAAATATGGAAAATTTATTAAAGTATGGTCATATTCTAGGACTTTCAATATGGCTTGGTTCGATGGTGATGTGGGCAATGTTTGCTCCAAAATTATATAAAATTGATCCAACAAGAAATACAACAAACGTATTAAGAAAAACCTTCAGCAATCTTTCTTGGGGTTCTTACGCATTATCTTTTCTAACTGGAGTTGGGCTATTTTTTTCAGTTGATAATCCCATGTCATCATGGGGAAGAGAGCTTTCAGTCTTAGCTTTTGCAGGTCTTCTAATAGGGCTTCACAGCTTTGCTTCAAACTTAAGTTCAGGTATTAGAGGTATGCTAAATGGATTTATGTTAGTGAGTGCCTTAATTGTTGTATATCTAGCGACAATTTATATTTAATTTGACCTAATCAAATCTAATTCTTGCTCAGTAATAACACCGACTCCTTGAAGGAGAATATTGCTTGAGCCTTCTTCAATTAAAAACCAATAAATTGTATCTTCATTTGGTATATCCAGGTCATTTTTAAAAGCCTCTTTATCAAGGTAAGCAGTTATTGTTCGATTACGAATTCTATCATCTCTGATTCCAGCCCTCATTACGCCATCTAAGTAAAGCTCGTTTAATTTATTTGTTTTTCTAATTGTTGGAACCTCAATAATATTGTGAGTCGAATCCATATCATTTCCTTCCAATAGATTTATTGATTGGTCTACTAAGCCTTGATGCCATTGTTGAAACGCGACAATTATAATTAAATCTTTATCCACAAAATCATCGGGAACAATTTTCTTTTCTTTATTTAAATTATTTCCTTCAATTGAGGGAAACTCATTAATTTCACCACTCATATATATATTTTCGCTTGATTGACAACTAATTGTAAGTAGAAAAATTAATATATATTTTTTAAATTTAAACTGGACCAAGGACTTCCTCAAGATTTTTAATTTGTGTATTCATAAGCTTTGTCCAAATTGGTCCAAAGAACAAGCCTACAATAATGAAGATTCCTTTGTATTTAACTTCTACACTATAAGTTAGTTCAGTTCCTCTTGAGTTTGCAGATAAAAATATAGTGTCAATGAGCTTAAAGTTCTTTGTTTCGGCCTGTAGAGAGGCTCTTAAAGGTGCTCCCCACTCAATCACCTCATAGTCTAAAACCATTTCTCTATTGTTAAAATCTGTAGTGGCTCTAAAAATAGTTCCTTCTCTTATAGGTTCATTAGTAACTAACTCTGCAGTACTAGCGGTATCCCATTTCTCAAGATTGCGAAAATCAGCAGTGAAATTGAATGCTGATTCGATATCGCCTTTAACAGTTATTGTTCTTGAATATAATGGCATGTTTATATTTTAAGCGAAAGAATGTTTAGTTTGAAATAAATTTATCTAAGATTTAAGGATCTGTTCCTAAATCCTATAAAACCTATTGCTATGAATATTATTATTTTTGCTATTACAAGGATCATATCTTCAGCAACTAAACCATCCTGATAAGGATTTCCATATGCTCCAAAGGATGAAATATTGTCATCAACCCATTGAAAGAAATCATTAGTTCCTGAAAGTGAATTTGTTAAGTACTCAAAAGCCATTAAGCCTCCACCAAAAGCCCATGCCATTGAAGACTTTCCAGTGAAAGCCCCAAGTGCAAAACCGAGTGCACCAAAACTTACACCAGCTAATGCTGCTTGAAGTGTTGCTTTCATCAACGGCCCATAATCAAGTGTTTGACTAAGCTCCATTGTCGCAATTGGAATAAACATTATATTGGTCCATGCGAAGGTAATAAACAAGCCAAAGAGCACTGTAATGATTGCTTGTGATAAATATACTGTTGATCTTGTCATTGGTAGTGAAGCAACAAATTCAAAAGTTCCATCTTCCTCAGCTTTTGATCCCAACTTATTTAAAAGAATTATTGTCGCTGTACCAATCAAAAGCGGTACGAATGGTACTAAGAAATAGGTTGTTACCATCCCTTCTAATGTAAAAACATTATCCCAATCTGATATTCCTAATAAACTCATCGCAGTATCATTTTCAGACATTCCTCTAAAAGCTTCTCTTTGAGTATCAATAAGTAGACTTTCTACACTTGAGTTTGCGAAAGCTAATGGAAGTATCAACAAATAAACTCCCCCAGATATTGCCCAATTTAATATGAATTTTCTAGGTACCCTAATCATATATTTTAGATAATTAAGCATTTGTTTCCTTTCTGTCATAAAACGCAAAGAAAGCATCTTCTAAATCTTTTCCTTCTTCTTGTGCTTTACTTAAAAATGTTTCATAAGTTTCATCATAAACTTTTACACCTTCTCTTAAAACGGCCATCGAGCTAGCTACTTTCTCAACTTCAGAAATTATATGAGATGATAAGAGTATGGATGCTCCATTATTTGAAAATTCTTCAACTATTTCAAAAAATGACCTCTGATGAAATGGATCCAGGCCAGAAGTTGGTTCATCTAGAATTAAAGCTTTTGGCTTATGTAACACTGCAAGGATTATGGCTGCTTTTTGCCTATTTCCTTTAGACAGCTCTTTAATCGATGGGTCCACTTCTAATTCAAATTTTTCTGCTAGTTCCATTGCGTAGTCAGTTGACTGTCCTCTCATATCAGCTCCAAGTTTAAATAGTGATTTAGAATTGAGATTTTGTGGAAGCTGGGGATCACCAGGAAGATAGCCAATGATTTCTTTTGCTTCAACTGGATTTTCAATTGTATTGATTCCTTCAACTGTAAGAGAACCCTTCGAGGATTTTAAGAAACCCATTAAGCTTCTCATTGTTGTTGATTTTCCTGCACCATTTGGACCGAGTAAACCTTTTACTTCACCATTGTCAACAGAAATACTGATGTCAGAGACGCCTTTACCATTTTTGTATTTCATTGTTAAGTTTTGAATTTCAATCATTGTTCAATTATATAAAAAATAAATTTTTAATTTTCGCTGTCTTCAGAATTTTGTTTTTTTCTCAGCCAGGTAAGTAGAAGAGCAGGAATTAAAAACATAAGCATTTCATCCCATCCACCTTGATGATGAAAAACTGGCGGAATATTTGTATAAATAAAAATCATAGGTAATTCTGTACAACCCATCTTGAAATATTTATCAATGTATCTGGAAGAAGGCCAAATAAGATTGTTAAGGATGCTAAAGATCCAATTAACATATATTCTGATTTTTTAATCAAAAGCGTTTCTACGGGTTCATCTACTTTTTCAATAGTTGCTATCCAAATAGGTCTTAGATAGAAATAAAAACCAACAACTGTTGAAAGTAAAAGAATTGACACTAAAAAATATTTTTCATAGGCCCAAAGATTTGTTAATAAAATAAATTTTGAGACAAAGCCACTCGTTAGAGGTATCCCAGCTAATCCAAACATGAAAACACAAAATGAAATTCCTAAAAACCTATTATTTTTTATAAGACCTTTAATATTATCCATTTCAAAGTTAGAAGACAATTTTCCACTTATTATTGAAAATATTGTGAAAACTCCAATTAGTTGAAGAATGTAAGCAAATAAATAAAACATAGATGCACTTGTTCCGTTTACACCTGAAGTTATGCCAGAAAGAATAAAGCCAGACTGAACAACTCCACTATATGCAATAAGCCTCTTTAGATCTGATTGTACAGACGCAAAAAATGATCCAATTAAAACTGAAAGCAAAATTACTACAAAGAAAAAAGTTTGAAAATCTTCAAGAATAAATGCTATTGATACCATACACATTCTCGCTATAACAATAAAAGAAGCTACTTTGGCAATTGAAGCCATATATCCTACGTATCCAGTTGGTGAGCCTTGATAAACATCAGGCGCCCATGATTGAAATGGAGCAGCTGCAATCTTAAACAGTAAACCAACAAATATGAATAAGACGCCTACGAAAGTAGTTAAAGGCACAATGTCAGGTCCTGTATATGCAACCACCAAAGCAAAATCATAAAGACTCATGACAGAATATGAAACATACACCAATGCAACCCCGTAAATTAAAACACAAGAAGCCAAAGATCCAAGTAGAAAATACTTTAAAGATGCTTCATTGCTTAACTTGTCGCTTCTATTTAACCCAGCCAATGCGTACAAACTTATTGATCCTATTTCAAGTCCAATAAATAACATAATTAAGTTCTCTGCATCAACCATTAGGAAGAAGCCAGAGGCACTCATTAAAATTAAAATTATTGCTTCAGAAGTTTTTTCATTTAATTTGGAGGAGGTATCCCATATTGGAAGAAAATTTAAAAATAATATCATAGCAATCAATACATTTCCAAATAATGAAAATTCATCTAGTAGGATTTTTTGAGTGAAATAGGAACTTATTCCATTTTGAAGAAACAAACCAAATTTTAAAAATACGCAAAATATTGTTACAAGTATTCCCAAAAACGTAATCCATTTCTTTACAGTGAGGCTGGTTTCAACAGTTATTGTAAAGAATAAAAGTATCAGAACAGTAATTACCAATGCAACTGTAGGAGAAATCACAATTAAATTAAACCCGATGGCTTCAGCTATTTGGCTCATTTTGATAGTCCTAAACTCTTGTTTATTGATTCATAAATAACTGATACATCTTGAACAACATAACTTTCAATAAAGCTTGGATACAGTCCTATGAACAACATCAAGAGAAGTAAAGGAGCAACTGATACAATTTCTTTTGAATTTAAATCAAGTACATTTTTGTTGTCTTCATGTGTTAACTCTCCATTAAACATTCTCTGGTAAGCCCACAGCATATATATTGCAGCAAGAACAACTCCAAAAGCTGCTATTGAAGAAAGTACATTAAATGTTGGGAAACTTCCCATTAAAATCATAAACTCTCCAACAAATCCATTTAAACCAGGCAACCCTATAGATGCAAACGAAGTAAATAGAAAAATTCCTGCATAGATAGGCATAGATTTCTTCAATCCACCAAAATCAGAGATACGTCTTGTGTGTCTTCTTTCGTAAAGAAAACCAACAAGCATGAACAGTGCGCCGGATGTAATTCCATGATTAATCATCTGAATTACTGCTCCCTCTAAACTTAAATATCGTCCTGCCGAAATACCAAGCATTACAAAACCCATATGACTTATTGAAGAATATGCAATTAATTTCTTTATATCTATCTGAACAATAGCGACTACTGCTCCATATATAATTCCAACTACTGATAAAGTACCGATCAAGAACTGATATTCAATAAATCCCTCTGTGAAAAAAGGAATTGATACTCTTAATATTCCGTAAGCTCCGACTTTTAAGAGAACTCCGGCAAGTAAAATACTCCCCGCTGTTGGAGCCTCAACGTGTGCATCCGGCAACCAAGTATGAAGAGGGAAAATAGGGACTTTAATCAAGAAACCGAATGTAAATAGAAGAAATAGTATTTTTGATTGACTTGAAGTTATTGACAAAGCGGATATAGAGTCAAAATCAAGTGCAAAATTTCCTAAGGAAAGATAACTCAAAACTCCTGTGTATATTGTTCCAGCAAGAATAAAAATTGATCCAAAAACTGTGTACAGAATAAATTTGATTGTTGCATATCTCCTATTTTCACCACCCCAAATTCCCATTAAGAAATACATTGGTATAAGCAAGGCTTCAAAGAAAATAAATAAAGAAATTAAATCACCTGCTAAGAACACACCGTTTACTGAAGCTTGTAGTAACATTAGTGAACTCAAAAATCCCTTACTAAATGAATGGTTTTCATTTAAAGAAAGAATTGAAAGCAAAACAAGTAAACAATTTAACGTAACCAATAAGAAGGACATGCCAGAAAGTCCAATAATTAAATCAATACCATATGCACTTATCCAGGAAAACTTATCTACAACATAAAAGCTAGTTTTTAAATCTTGATTTAAAAATACATACAAACATAAACCAAGTGGAATTAGGCTCAAAAAAATTGTTAAAGGTCTAAATAGCTCTGCTCTTCTTTTTGGTATCAATAATATAAATAATGAATTAACTATTGGAAGAAGTATAAAACTGTAAGTTAAACCTATCATGCTAAAACCTCTGGAGAAATTAAAAATATAAGTACCAAAATTAATGTAAATAATCCAAAGTAAACTACATAGTTTCTAACTAATCCTGTCTGGGTATAAGACAACTGCTTTGATGATTTAAGAAAATACTTTGAGATACCATTGACTATCCCATCAATTGTCATTGCGTCAACAGTTACAGCTACTCTTCTTGATACCGACTTCAAACCCTTAACAAATACTATGTTTCCAACATCATTAATGAAGATAACGTTCTTTGATAAGTTTTTAATTTCATTAATAAACGGAATTTTTAATTTGAAGTAGGAGATGATATCAAAAATATAAATTAGATATGCCAGAGCAAGACCAGTGAATCCTGCACCTATCGACAGTACTGCCAAAACTGCAAGAGTTAATCCTTTTGGCAGGTGAGTAACTTCTACGTGGTGAAGCGTTTCTTCCAAAACTTTTTCTAGACCATGAAAAAAAGGCGTATTTATGAAGCCAATAAAAATTGTAAATATACCAAGAAGAATCAATGGTCTTGTCATATTTTTTGGAGCTTCATGAATACTTTCTAAATTATTTTTTGGTTCTTTAACAAAAATTAATAACCAGTGTCTACCCATATAAAATGCAGTCATAAAGGCAGCTAACAGCGATAAAGCCCAAAAACCATAATAAATTCCACCTTTTGAAAAGACTGATGCAAGTATTTCATCCTTTGACCAAAATCCTGCGAGAGGAGGTATTCCCGATATTGCTAAAGTACCTATGCCCATCATGGCGGCAGTTATAGGCATCTTTTTTCTTAATCCACCCATCTTGTGAATGTTCTGTTCATGATGCATTTCATGAATAACTGCACCAGCTCCAAGAAATAAGAGAGCTTTGAAAAATGCGTGTGTGACTAAATGAAAGATTGCTGCAACATACGCCCCCGCACCAATTGCAATAAACATAAATCCAAGTTGAGATATCGTTGAATAAGCCAACACTTTCTTAATATCATCTTGGTTAATTGCAGCAAATGCAGCTATAAGAGCTGTTAAAAGTCCAAATCCAATTATTGTCAAACTTGCGAGTTCTGAAAATTGCAACATCGGAGAAACTCTTACAAGCATAAATACCCCAGCAGTAACCATTGTTGCTGCATGAATTAAAGCACTGGCAGGAGTGGGTCCTTCCATTGCATCTGGAAGCCAACTAAATAGAGGAAACTGAGCAGACTTTCCAAATGCACCTAATAATAGAAATAAAATTATTAGATCTAGATTTGATGGTTGTTTGATTAATACTGAATCAAAAATATCAACAAAATTAAACGTTTCAAAATAATTTAAAATCATCATCAAGCCAATTAGAAATCCAAAGTCACCAATACGATTCAAAATGAAAGCTTTATTTCCTGCTTTTGCAGCAGAGTTTTTTTCATACCAAAAAGAAATAAGTAAGTACGAGCTCAATCCTACAAGCTCCCAACCAAAAAACATTACTAGAAAATTTCCAGAAAGTACAAGTAAAAGCATTGAGAAAACAAAGAAATTAAAGTATTCAAAATATTTTGTATATTTTTCATCCTTGCTCATATAAGAGGTAGAAAATAATTGAATTACAAGACTTAGACCAGAAATGAGAACCATCATTACTCCAGATAAGCCATCCAAATAAAATTCAAAAATTATCTGTGGACTTGGATACCATTCAAATAATTCAAATTTGATTGGTTTAAATTTATCCAAAAAAAGATAGCCAAACATTAAAAACGATACTCCAACCGAAAGTAAAGCAGCATTGATTGTTATAAAATTTGTGAGTAATTCATTTAAAAACTTAGATGCTACTTTAAGAAATAAAGCAGTCAAAAGAGGGAGTGCCACTACAGCAAGAATTAGAATGTCCAAAATTATCCTTTCGCTGAACTTAACATATCTACTGAAGCAGATTCTTGTTTTTTGAAAATAGAAACAATTATGGCAAGACCCACTACTACTTCAGCGGCTGCAACGACAAGTACAAAAAATACAGCAATTTGTCCATCGATTAATCCCAAGTGCTTTGAAGCAGTTATAAAAGTTAGATTTACTGCGTTCAACATCAATTCAATACACATAAACATAATTAATGCATTTTTTCTAAACATCATCCCTAAAAAACCAATAGAAAATAATATGGCAGAAAGGGTTAGGTACCAGTCCGAAGTTACTTCAATCATTCGATTCATTTTTCTTAAACTCGTAAGCTAATGCCAAAGCTGAAGTGGTAGCAACGATTAGAAGAATTGAAATTACCTCAAAAGGAAATACCCATGAAGTGAACATTGAAGATGCTAGAAGTGAGGGAGTTCCCTCAATTGCATTTTCTGATTCAGGAAATATTAAATCCCAGTTAAGTCCATTCTCTAAACCAATATATACAATAATTGAGACCAAAAGGATTAAAGTTCCTGATATTAGAAAAGTTTGACCTTTAATTTCTTTCCTTGATTGTTCTGGTTTATCAACTCCAATCATCATTATTACAAAAAGAAACAAGGTCATTACAGCTCCTGCATAAACAAGCATTTGGACCATAGCTACAAATGTTGCATTTAAAGTAATGTAAACGATAGCTAAAGAAGTTAAAGTTAAAACCAACCCCATTGCATTATGCACTGGGTTTTTAGCAAATACTACAATTAGCGCCCCTAGTATTATCAACAATGCTGGTATCGCAAAAAGTAGTATCTCTGTCACACTATTCTTCCTCTAAGAATTGACCTTTTTCAGGATCTCTTTTGCCAACTCCCAACGAACCAGTCCAACTTACTAAGTTTTGGTAGTTTGGATTTCCGTTTGAAGAAGTTGCTCTCATCCATCCATCTGAAGTTCTTAATTCATTAAAGTTCGTTAATTTAGTCTGCTCCTCATGAGTATTTGGAATACCCTCTTCGTCAACTAACAAAACATCTTTATCAAATACGGCCTCATCTCTTGATCCAATACTGATCTCAAAAAGAGACGTCATTGTGATTGCTTCTGTTGGGCAGGCCTCTACACATAGTCCGCAATAAATACATCTAAGCATATTGATTTCATAAATGAATCCATATCTTTCTCCTGGGCTAACTGGTTGTTCTTCTGGATTATCTTCTCCTCTTACATAAATACATTGAGCTGGACAGACTCCCGCACAGAGTTCACAACCTATGCACTTTTCCATTCCATCTTCATATTTATTTAGAACATGTCGTCCGTGAAATCTTTGAGGCTTGGTCCTAAATTCTTTTGGGTACTTATCAGTCACAGATTTTTTGAACAACTCTTTAAATGTTACTTTTAAACCTTTTATTAAATCATATCCTGCGCTCATATCGTTCCTAACTCCAAGGTAATCCAAAATCTCTAATTCCTAAGACAATTGCAGAAACTAGTAGCCAAATTAGGGATATTGGAATTAACCTCTTCCATCCTAATTCCATAAGCTGATCATATCTTAATCTAGGTAATGTAGCCCTTATCCAAAAATAAACAAATAAAAGACCAACCGTTTTAAGACCAAGCCATATTGTTGGCATCATTGCCGATAATAATGGAGGAAAAATTCCAGGAAAAGTAGGGCCTAGCCAGCCACCAAGAAAAAAAGTTGCGGTAATAGCACACATATTAAACATGTTTATGTACTCTGCTAGAAAAAACATTGCAAACCTAAACCCCGAGTATTCTGTATGAAACCCACCAACTAATTCCTGTTCTGCCTCAACTAGATCAAAAGGTGCACGGTTTACCTCTGCAATCGATGCTACAAAGAAGATCCCAAAAGCTAAAAATTGAGGAAACACATTCCAATTTGGAATAAATCTAACTATAGAATCAATTACAGGAATAGTGCTTGATAAATTTCCAGACTGACTTTCTACAATTTTTGACATTGACATAGATCCTGAGTATAAAATTACCGGAACTAAAGAAAGTCCCATAGCAGCCTCATAAGAGATCATTTGAGCAGATGCTCTAACACCTCCAAGTAGTGGATATTTAGAACCTGATGACCAACCTGCTAAAACAACACTGTAGACAGCTAAAGAAGAGATCGCTAAAAAAAATAAAACTCCTACATTTATATCTGCGCCCACTAAATTTATAAATCTAGTTTCCCCTCCAATTGTTAAATCAAAACCTGGGCCTAATGGAATTATCATAAAAATCAAAAAAGAAGGTACTAGGGCAATTATTGGGGCCAGCAAATACATAGCTTTATCAGCCCTTAGTGGAAGGATCTGCTCCTTTAATAAAAGTTTTATTGCATCAGCAAGGGTTTGAAGGATCCCGAAAGGTCCTGCTCTATCTGGTCCAACCCTTGATTGCATCCCGGCAACAACTTTTCTTTCTAACCATATAAGAATGATGGTATTTGTTAATACAATCCCTAAAACTAATAGAGGTTTAATCAATGAAACTAAAATATCAATTGACACTTAGTTGCTCCAGATTTTTTACTTCAATTAGCTCATATTGCATAGTTGTATCAATATCTCTAAATCCTCTTCTGTTTAAAGGAGCAATTATTAATTCATTAGGTAAATGATTATTAATTTTAATTTTTACCTGTAATGTACAAACTCCTTGTACAAGGTTCACTGTGTAGCTAGATAGGTTATGCTTAATGAAAGTTTCGTTATTCATTTCTATGAATCTTTCGGCTCCCAACATCGAAATTGAAGGTGAATTAATTTGAGTAGAAGAATCTCCATAAAGTCTATTAACAAATAGTATTTCAAGCGTTCCTGGATCAACATTTTCTATTTCAATGTTGATAGGTTTTGAATTTAAAACTCCATCCAGATTTGAGGGCTTGTTTAAATTGTCAAAAGAGGGAACATTGTCTTTATCTAAATACTCTTTGCATAATTGTAAATTTAACTCGAATTCAGATTCATAATTGTTTTCAATATCTATTTTATTTAGCATCATTGACCAATATTCCCATTCATTCAGGACAGAACCAGGGGTGGGTAGTATTTTGTTTTGTTTAAGTGTTCTCATTTCAAGATTTGTAAATGTTCCCTCTTTTTCTCCAAAAGAAGTTGTTGGAAGAATTATATTGGCTAGTTCTGTTGTTTCATTTTTAAACAAATCTAAGGAAACCACGAAATTTGCATTTATTAATTTGTCTTTTATTTGGCTACTGTAAATTGAGCTGTTGACTGGATTAGATCCAATTGTAAATATAATATTGTTTTTGCTGTTATCAAATTCATTAATAAACTCATTTAAACCTTTCACTAAATCTATATTCTGTAAAGCACCAAATGTATTACCCTTTGAAAAACAATTAAGTATTTTTAGGTTTGAGTTTTTATCTAAATAATTAATTAAATTTGAAATTGGATTTGTGTTTTGAATTGGCGACGACTTTCCAATTATTGCTAATACATTTTTATCTTTTATTAATTCATTGAAATTTGGTATTTCAGATATTTCTACATTGAATTCTAAGTTTTTTGAAATTATTTCTTGACCAAAATATGAATCTGCTAATTCCTTCATAGCTGTATTTGTATGACCGAATATTACCAATTTTTTTCCATTTTTGACTGCCTGTCTTATTCTTAAATAAAGAGTGGGTAGATTATCTTTTATATCTTGTGCCCATAAAATTATTGTATCTACTGAATCTAAGTCTTGAACTTTCCCCAATAAATCAGTGTCCTGAAAAAATCCTTCATATAAGTAATCATCGCTTAAATAGACATTCATGTTTTGATCTTTATTAACTTTATTTAAATTTTCTACAAAATTATTTAGTGCATAATATTCCTCGTTTGTACTGTTGTGTCCAACTATAAAGCTGATATTTGAATTATCATCAACAGATATTTCATTACTGATTAATTCCATTGATTCATTTATGCTTATTTCATTTGTTGAATCCTTATAATGTACAGGTTTTAAAATTCTTTTTTCTGAATGTAAATATTCAAAGTTGTACCTGCCTTTATCAGACAACCAGCCCTGATTTGTGAATTCATTATCTTCACCTAAAATACGTAGCATTTTGTTTTGGGATACATTTAATTCAACTGAGCATCCCATTGAAGAACAATTAGAGATAGATGAGACTTTTTTAAGATCCCATGGTCTTGCTTTAAATCTATATGAGGTAGAAGTCAATGCTCCAACAGGACAGATTTGCACCGTGTTACCTGAAAAGTATGATCTAAAGGGTTCATCTGGAAATGTGTTGACTTGAGTTTTGTTACCTCTTTGAATAAATTCAATCAACGGATCACCAGATATTTCATCAGAAAATCTGGTACAACGTGCACACAAAATACATCTTTCTCTATCAAGGAGAATTATTTCTGAAATTGGTATAGGTTTTTCAAAATGTCTTTTATCTTCAACAAATCGAGACTCTCCAGGTCCATAAGCCATAGTTTGGTCTTGCAAAGGGCACTCTCCAGCCTTATCGCATACAGGACAATCCAAAGGATGGTTTATTAATAAAAATTCTAAAACACCTTCTTGAGCTTTTTTTACAACTTCTGATTCAGTATCTACAACTAAATCTTCTGAAACTTTAGTAGTGCATGAGGGGACTAGAGCTTTTCCACGCGGGGTTTCAATTTCAACTAAGCACATGCGACACATGCCAACTGGATCCATGCGTTTGTGCCAGCAAAATCTTGGAATATGAATGCCAGAATCTTCACAAGCTTCAATGATTAGCTGATCAGAATCTGTTATGATTTCTGAACCATTAACATTTATGTTAATTTGATCACTCATTGAGCAATAGGAATTTTTGTTGGCAACATCTTCATTAATTCATCTGAAAAATTATCCAACAAAGACGTTATTGGAGATACTGCAGATGGACCTAAAGGACAAATTGTTGTCATTTTAGGTGGCCACGACAAACCTGGTGAAATATTATCACAAACATCTACCAACAAGCTTATGTCTGACAGCCTTCCTCTTCCGCTTGCTATTCGCTCCAGTATCATTTCTAACCATGTAGTTCCTTCTCTACAAGGAGTACATTGACCACAAGATTCATGAGCAAAAAAACTTACTATGCTTTTCGCTGCGTAGACTAAATTAGTATCCTCGTCCATTACAACAACTGCCCCTGAACCCAGCATAGATCCAGCATTAGCAACATCGTCTATTGTCATTTTTATATCGAGTTGATCTCCAGTAAACCATGGCGCTGAAGCACCTCCAGGAATATATGCTTTTACTTTTTTGTCATCTTTAATTCCATTACCAAAAGTATCAACAAACTCTCCAAAACTTTTTCCCATTTCTATTTCAAAATTTCCTGGGGTTCTAACATGTCCAGAAAGACTAAAGATTCTTGTTCCTGTTGAACCTTCTACTCCAAGCTTTGCGTACTCTTTGCCTGAATTATTTATGATCCATGGAACGGAAGATATTGTTTCAACATTATTAACCAAAGTTGGTTTGTTATATAATCCCATCACGGCAGGAAAGTAAGGTGGTTTTAGTCTAGGTTCTCCTCTCTTTCCTTCAAGTGAGTTAAGAAGAGCAGTTTCTTCTCCACATATATAGGCTCCTGCCCCTAGGTGAACTACAATATCAAGTGATAAATTGGTTCCAAGTATGTTATCGCCCAAATATCCTTTTTCATAAGCTTGCTCTACTGCTTCTTGTACTCTTCTTGCCGGTTTTGCATATTCACCACGAATATAAATGAATGCTTTTTTAATATTTGAGGCAAAACATGTAATTATTACACCTTCAATTAATTGGTGTGGATCTCTTTCCAATAGAATCCTATCTTTAAATGTACCCGGCTCGGATTCATCACCATTAATTACTAAATACCTGTCTTCATCCTCGGCTAAAAAGCCCCATTTTACTCCTGTAGGAAAACCTGCTCCTCCTCTACCTCTTATGTTTGAATCTTTAATTTCGTTAATTACATTTTCTGGATTGTCTTCTTTTAAGACTTTTTTTAAAGCACTGTAGCCATTATTTTTTTCATAAACCTCAATATTGTGACTGTTCTCAGGAAAATCGCGCATATGTTTGGTGAGTAATAAAGTTTCTTTCATTAATTATCCTTCTCTTTTGCTGTTCCAATATTTTGAAAACCTGGCACTGTATATGCTGAACCGGTATTGTCTTCAATTGCCCAGTCAAAAGATTTTGTACCTCCGAATTTATTCTGTAATTGATCAGCAACAATTATTTCTGGTTTGTCATTTTTTAACCACTCACACATTTCAATCGTTTTTTCAGGTGTTAATCCTTCTACCGTTTCATAATTCACTTGTACAGCAGGAGCTCCTCCACAAGCTCCAATGCATTCGACCTCTTCGAAAGTAAATAGCTTATCTTGATCTGTTTCGTAATTTTCTAATCCAGTGAATTCTTTTACGGAGTTGATAACACTTCTAGAGTCATTAATTTCACAAGATATTGATTTACACACACTTAATAAATAAGTTCCTGTTTGCTCCTCTTTGTACATCGAATAAAAAGAAGAGACAGATTTTACTTGAACCTCCGTTATGTCAACAAGATTACTTATTTCAACAATGGAATCATCAGAAATAAATCCATCTTTTTCTTGAGCCAAATATAATAGTGGACCAAGTGCAGATCTTTTTTGTGGATACAATTCAATTATCTTATGAGCTCTTTCAAGCAGTTCATTATCCCAACTCATCGATCGACATCTCCTAAAACTGGATCAAGAGATGCTATAGCAGCTACAGCATCTGCTATTGGGCTGTCCGACATAACTACTGGTAAAGCCTGGAGATTGCAAAACGAAGGACCTCTAACATGCATTCTGTAAGGTTTTGGTGACCCATCAGAAACAATAAAACAACCTAATTCTCCTCTTGGAGATTCTACTGTTGTGTAAACCTGGCCTGGAGGAACTTTAAATCCTTCTGTATAGATTTTGAAATGGTGAATTAATGCTTCCATCGATTCATCTAATCTCTTACGAGGAGGCGGTGTAATTTTTTTATCTTGAATTTTGAAAGGCCCTTTTGGCATATCTCCCATAACCTGTTCGACAATTTTAAGACTTTCAAAAATTTCAAGGACTTTAATTCTCCAACGAGCAAAAACATCCCCTTCTTTTAAAACCGGAACATCAAATTCATATTTATCTATACCTGAATAAGGTTGCATTTTTCTTAAGTCCCACGCATAACCGCTTGCTCTAAGGCTTGGTCCTGTAATTCCATAAGCAAAGCATTCCTCAGTTGTTAAAATCCCAACATTTTTTAATCTACCCTGCCAGATAGGATTATCTAAAAGCATCTCATCATAATCTTTTAGTTTTTCAGGAATTATTTTTAATATTTGCTCAACATCTTTTTGCCAATTGTCTGGTAGGTCCGCTGCGACGCCACCAGGTCTAATGAAGTTATGATTCATTCTTAAACCAGTTGTCTTTTCAAAAAAATCTAAAATTAATTCTCGCTCTCTAAATCCAAAAATCATCATTGATAAAGCTCCAATATCCATACCTCCAGTAGCTAGAGCAACAAGGTGTGAAGAAACTCTATTCAACTCTGTCATAAGAATTCTTATTGTTGATGCTCTATCGGGAACTTCTATATCAAGCAATTTTTCAGTTGCTAAAGAAAAAACAAGTTCATTAAAAAATGGTGATAAATAATCCATTCTTGTTGTGTTTGTTGGTCCTTGAAAATAATTTAGCTCTTCCCCTGTTTTTTCCATTCCAGTATGTAAATAACCGATTACAGGCTGAACTCTTCTAACTACTTCACCTTCAAGCTCGACTTGAAGCCTTAGAACACCATGAGTTGATGGGTGCTGTGGGCCCATGTTTAGTATCATTCTTTCATCATCTGATACATCTTCTTCTATGAAGTAATCATCAACAACCTCTGAACCCATCTGTATCTTTGTGTTAATATCATCCTCTTGATCTAGCATTTTTTGAGATCCTTCATCAGTTGATGAAATATTCCAACCGCTTTCCTCAGAATTTGTTGCCCAAAAATCTACGTCTTTTAAGGATTCTTTATTTTCTTCCATATTTATTCAACCTTCGGTGCATTTTTAAATTGAACTGGAATTCTTCCAGAACCATAATCTTTTCTTAGTGGATGACCATTCCAATCATCTGGCATTAAAATTCTTGTTAAATCAGGATGGTCTTCAAAGTTAATACCAAACATATCAAATACTTCTCTTTCGTAAAAGTTAGCACTTGGATAGAGGCTTGTGATCGAGGGAACATTTAAATCATCATTAACTTTTACCACTAAACATACTCTTTTGTTTTTGGAAACAGATAAGAAATTAACTACAATTTCGAATCTGGGTTCTTTTTTCCTAAACCAATCTATAGCTGTTAAATCGACCATCATTTCGAAACCATCATTTTTTAATTCTTCAACTTTTTCAAAATATTCATTTGGACTAAGTTCTATATTTTCAAACATTATCTATTTATCTCCCTGTCCATAATTTTTTGATGTAATGTTAAAATTCCATGCATTAATGATTGAGGTCCGGGAGGGCATCCGGGTACATATATATCTACAGGGACTATGTGGTCAACACCTTGAACTAGTGCATAATTGTTGAACATTCCTCCAGTCGAGGAACATGCCCCCATTGCAATTACCCATTTTGGTTCGGCCATTTGATCATAGACTTGTCTCAATACAGGAGCCATTTTTTGTGAAACCCTTCCAGCAACTATCATTAGATCAGCTTGTCTTGGAGAAGCTCTAAAAACTTCCATTCCGTATCTTGCTAGGTCATACTTTGCTGAACCAGCTGCCATCATTTCTATTGCACAACATGCAAGACCAAAAGTTACAGGCCACATAGATTGTGTACGAGACCATCTTACAGCTTTATCAATTGTGGTTGTAAAAATATTATCAGGTGAATACATTAACCACTTCCTTCATAATCTTTGACTGGTTCGTGATATCTTTGTCTTCTGGGTACATTCCAATCTAAGACATTTCTTTTCCAGACATAATATAGAGTTTCAAGAACAAAAAATGTAAATATGAAAATTACGATAATTCCGTACCAGCCAAGTTGCTCAAACCTAGTTGCCCAAGCGAGTAGAAAAATTATTTCTATATCAAAAACTATATAAAGCATGGCAACCATGTAAAACTTCACTGGGAATCGTTGAGAGGGCTCTTCTTCAGGAAATATTCCAGACTCATATGGAGATAACTTTTCAGGTGTTGGATTTTTGGGAGACAACAAATATGAAACACCTAATGATGCAAGTGCAAATCCAATGCCGATAAATAACATTACCAAGATTGGTAACCAGTTAATCACATTCCCTCCCTATTTGTGAAAATTTTCACAATGTGTGATTCTATTTTAGTACTTATTCAGGTTTTTGTTATAGCGAAAAAGACGGAGATTTAGTGAAAAACCTTAATGTTTTGAAGGGTAAAATAAACTTAGCTGATAGTAGAAAAGTCTCTTTTAGAGTTAACCTAGCTTCATCAAACAAGAGCTCGACAACAAAGTTTATTGTATTTTTATCTACTGATGCGATTCTCAAAAGTCTTTTTGTCATAAATGGACTTTGAAGTACTAGTCTCGCTACTGCACAACTTAAAAAATGTTTTCCAAACCTTTGATTGAGAGCTTTTTCATATCTTTTGATATTTTTATTTAAATTAGTAGTGTCTAGTGATGTAAATGTTTCTTTAGCTAATAAATATCCAGCCTCCATTCCATAAAATATACCTTCCCCACTCATTGGATTAATCATAGATCCTGCATCTCCAACAAGTGCAACCTTATCATGAGCCAATGTCGGTCTCGAAGATGCAAATGGAAGCATGTAGCTTTTTTCCATTCTTATATTCTCAATTATTACTCCCTTTGACTCCAATGTGTTAACAAATTGATCTAACATTTTATTAATATCCATATTGTCTTTTTTAAACAAATTCAATGGCATCCCAATTCCTATATTTATTAGACTGCCTTTACTTGGAAATGCCCATGCATATCCTTTTAGAGCTGAAACATTTATTTCAAACATTAAGGTTCTCTCTTTAAAAATTTCAATATAATTTGGACTGTCAATATATGCTCTAATAGCAATTGCTTTATGAATGTCACTATTCTGTTTCAAATTTAAACTTTTTCTAACTCTAGAGTTAGCTCCATCTGCCCCGACCAACAACTTTGTATATAAAGACGTTTTTTGATTTTCAGAATCTTGAACCTCTACTCTTAAAATATTTTCCTCTTCCGTGTTTTCATATTTTACGAATCTTGTATTTTCAAAACTTTCAACATTTAACTCTTTAGCTATATTGAATATACGATTATCAAGTTCATATCTTGGAATTACATAAACAACAGAATCATCTTTGTTTTTAACTTTAGGAATATAATTCTGAATCCCGATATCGTCAGGACCAAATAATGACGTAGAAATTACTTGTGGTTCATCTTCTAAAATATGTTCATTGTTAAATCTTTTTAATGCATTTATGACTCCGGGACCAATTGCGTCTCCACAAGATTTGTCTCTAGGAAATATTGCTTTGTCAATAATTCCAATTTTTAAATTTGGGTTCAAATTTTTAAATGAAATTGCTGTATTGGAGCCAGATGGGCCTGCCCCTACTATTAAAACATCATATATTTTTTCATTGTTCATTATTTATGTCTCCAAATTACTCTAAATATCAATAAAACATTAATTTATATAAAAATAAAAAAATTAATTGTAAGTTATCTTATTTTTTAATTCTTATTAGATTGTGCATTAGTGAAAAGTAATAATAATATTCCACCGGCAACAGTTAAAAGACTGCCTCTGTATTTACAATGTCTTGAGCTTATAGATGAAAAAACTATTGGAATATCCTCAAAAAAACTAGCAGAGCTCGCAAAAGTTAATGACGCACAAGTTAGAAGAGACTTATCCTATCTTGGAACTCTTGGCACTAGAGGAGTTGGATATGAAGTTTCAACATTGAGAAATCAGCTTCAACTAGAACTTGGATTAGTTGAGGGCTGGAGTGCTGTTATTGTAGGAGTTGGTAATCTTGGATCAGCACTTGCACATTATGGAGGATTTCAAGAAAGAGGATTTGGTGTTGTTGGATTATTTGATGATGACCCAAAAAAAATTAATAAACAAATAGCTGGATTGGTAGTTAAACCAATATCAGAAATGCAAAATACATGCGAAAAATACAATGTTGCAATAGGAATAATTGCTACACCAGGGAAAGTAGCTCAACAAATTGCTGATAAGTTAATTGAATGTAACATAAAATCAATTTTAAATTTTGCACCTGTTTTACTTAAAAATACTGCTGATGTTCAAATTAGATCAGTCGATCTTTCTCAAGAACTTCAAATATTAAGCTACTACTTAGATAGACCAGTACTAAAAGCAGTAAAATAATAATTTAATTAAATTCTTATTTACCATCAAGATGTTTTGCTTTTGAGATTCCCCATAAAATTATTTGATCGAGTGCTTGTTCACCCAAATCATTAGGCGTTAATCTGATGTTTAATTCAAGATCTTCATTTAAAAAAGTATTGATTATTTGTGTTGGTGTTTTTCTTTGGAGCTCAAAATCTTTATTTAATTCACTCATTAAAACGGACTCTAATTTTTTTTCATGTTTTAAGCCTAGATCAAAATTAATTTCTTTTAAATAGTCTATAGTCCCAGCTATAAGATTTTTAATAAAGGATGATGTATCTAAATTCATGTAAAAATTTGAACAATAATTAATCCATTGGGACCAGATACAATTCCGATGCCTATTCGTTTAAACTCTGAATCTAAAATTGTGTCTCGGTGTGATTCAGAACCCATCAAACTTTCATGGCCTGAGTATATAGTAGAAGCCATGGCCAAATTTTCTCCTATAAATTGTGGAGGTGGATAACCAACCTGTAGCAATCGTTCTGTAACTAAATTCCCATTGCTGGGATCTTTATGACACCAAAAACCTTCTATGTACATTTTCTTTGCATAATCATTTGCGATATTTGATAAAGTCTGTGAAAACTCTAATGGATCAGAATTTACATTTATTC
The DNA here is from genome assembly GCA_902571385.1 of uncultured Candidatus Actinomarina sp. Classification (GTDB taxonomy): domain Bacteria; phylum Actinomycetota; class Acidimicrobiia; order Actinomarinales; family Actinomarinaceae; genus Actinomarina. The sequence continues at coordinate 198,537 of CACGBK010000001.1, read as the reverse complement.
TCTCAATATTTACTAGTTCGAATAATTCACTTGTTTCTTTTTGTCTAGATATTAATTTAGCTTCGGAAAACGAAGGAATTTCTAAACATCCTGATTCGTTCAGAGATATTGAAGTTTTTCCTGTTAGTTCTTTAATATTCGATGTTATTTTTAGAATATCTGTTCCAGTTATTACTTCAAGCGATTGCTGAGGAACTCCATCAGAATTTAAATAAAAAGATACAATATTTGATTCTTTAATACTTTGCTCAAGATAAGTTGGAAGAGACAAAAGAGAGATTATTGTAAAGAAAAATGTTAATACTAAATTGCTCAAAACTACTGAACCTATACTTCCCAATAATTTATTTCCAACATCTTTTTTGGAATCTTGCCTATAAATAAATGTTTGAAATAATGAACTCAGCGTTAAAACAGAGATAAATATTGTTACCCCAGCAAATATTTGAGATGTAAGTTGGTTTGAATTTAGCCAACTACTTATATATTCACCGATTGTAAAAGAATATGTGAAACTTAAATATATAGATATCAAAAAAGTCACTAAATAGTAAATAACTAAAACAGAACCACGTTTCCAACCAAAATATATTAAATAAATGATAAATAGATATATGAAAATATCTAGATAGTCTAAGTTATTTAGAAAAACTAGTAAATTTTCGATATTTTCAAGCATTTTTAAAAATTTTTTGTTTCTGCTATTGAAGAGTACACAGATTACGCTATTGTTGTAATACATTCCTACAAATTATGTAGGAATTTTTTAATTTCAGTGACTGAAAGGAAATTATATGAGAAATCGCAAAGCTTTAGCTTTGATTGCGGTTTTAGCGTTGATCGCTGCGGCCTGTGGTGGGTCTGACGGTGGATCTGATGATGCTGTAGAAGAGGTAGTAGAAACTACTGAAGCTCCAGCTGAGGAAGCCACTACTACTACAGCTGCTCCTGCAAGTGACCCACTTGTATTGGCATCACTTATGCCACTATCTGGTGATTTAGCTGCATTAGGACCTGGTATTGCACTAGGAGCTAGTCTCGCTGTACAGCAAATCAATGCTGCTGGCGGTATAAATGGAGTCCCTGTCGAACTCATTGAAGGAGACAGTGGATGTGATGGTGCGATAGCACTTGACAGTCTTACTGAAGCAATAGCTGGAGGAGCCCAAGGAGTTATGGGTGCTGCATGTAGTGGTACTTCCCTTGCAATCCTTGATACAGCTATAGCTGCAGAAGTTGTTATGGTATCCCCATCAAATACAAGTCCTCAATTTACCAAAATGGATAAAAAAGGATTTTATGCAAGAACCGCTCCATCAGATTTATTACAAGGTGATGTACTTGCGTCATTATTGTTAGAAGATGGTGTTAAGTCAATCGCTATCATTTCAAGAGCAGACGCTTATGGTAGAGGTTTAGCAGAGGCTACTGCATCAGCATTTGAAGCTGGTGGTGGAGTTGTTAAGAATGTTGTTTATCATGCTCCTGATGCAACAGAATTTAACTCTGAAGTAACAGCCGTAGGAAAAGGTACACCCGACGCAATTGTTGGTATACTTTTCCCTGCTACTGGTTGTGGAGTTCTTCAACCTGCATTTGAGCAAGGTCTTCTTGATACACCGTGGTATATGACCGATGGTGTTAAAGATGCTGGTCTTGCATCACTTTGTGGATTAGGAACTGCGCTTGACGGAATGAAGGGAACAGCACCTGGAGCTGCTGCTGGAGAAGCATTAGAAGCTTTCTCAGCTGCTTACTCACAAGTAAGTGAAGATGGTTCTGGAAACTTTATTTTTGCTCCTCAAGCATATGATGCTGTCATGTTAATGGCAATATCAGCTGCTGCTAATGGTGTAACCGGCCCAGAAATTGCTTCTGGACTTGTTGCTGCATCATCTGGTGGAGAAAAATGTATCGGAGTAGCATGTATAGCACTTGCTGCTGACGGTGTAGATGTTGACTACGTTGGAGCATCTGGTGAAATTGAATTAAATGAAGCTGGAGATCCTACCGCAGCAACATATGATATTTGGACAACTGAGGGTGACGTAAACCCAGTCCTTAAATCAGTAGATTTTGGTTCTTAAAATTTACAATTAATAAAAAAGGCCTGCCATGTGCAGGCCTTTTTTTTATAGTTTCCCCAAATATAAATCTACAACGCGTGGGTCGTTTAAAAGTTCTTGTCCTTTTCCTTGGTAAGCATTTCTTCCCTGATCTAAGACATAACCACGATCACTAAAATTTAATGCACGTGTAGCATTTTGCTCTACCAAAAGAATTGCTACTCCTCTTGAATTTATCTCTTTAACTATTTCAAACACTTCCTTTATTGCAACTGGCGATAAGCCTGCAGAAGGTTCATCTAATAATAAAATATTTGGTGACGTCACCAATGCTCTTGCTAAAGCAAGTATTTGTCTTTGACCACCAGATAAATTTCCAGCTTTATCTTTTTGTCTTTCTTTTAACATAGGAAAATCTCCAAATATTTTTGAAATTGATTGTTTCATATTATCTTTAACAGACCATGAACCAATTTCTAAATTCTCTTCAATTGTTAATGATGGAAATACATTTTCAACTTGAGGGACGTAACCAACACCCTCACTAACAATTTGATGAGTTGGAGTATTTGTTTTTTCTAAACCATTAATAAAAAAACGGCCTCCTGAAATATTTATTATTCCCATAATTGCTTTAAGTAAAGTTGACTTACCTGCTCCATTTGGACCAATAATTGATACAATTTCTTTTTCATGAACGATCAAATCAACACCCTGTAGAATATTTAAACCTTTTACATATCCTGCTGCAATTCCGTTACACTCAATAACTGTTTTATTCATTTTCGGATCCTAAATATGCTTCGATTACTTTTTCATCACTTCTTACACTTTCTGGTGTATCGTCAGCAATAACCATACCCTCAGCTAAAACAATAACCCTTTGAGAAATTTTCATTACTGCCTCAATATTGTGTTCAACCATTAATATTGAGATTCCTTTTTCTGAAAGATTTAAAATGATTTGCAATATCTCTTCAGCCAATTTTGGATTAACACCTGCAAGTGGTTCATCCAATAGTAATATATCTGGATCATTTATTATTGATCTACCAAGTTCTAACAATTTTTTTTGACCACCAGAAAGCTCTCTTGCATAAGAGTTTGCCATATGATCAATATTCAAGTCTTTCATAATTTCAAATGACTTTTCTTTTATATTTTTTTCCGTAGTTTTTTGACTTGGTAATCTAATTAAAGACCTAATAAATGAATCATTATTGACAGTTGATGCTGAAAACATCATATTTTCTAGAACAGTCATCCGATCGAAAACCTTTGTTAATTGAAAAGTCCTTATCATTCCCAATCTAGCAATTGAATAAGGCTGGCTTCTTGTAATATTTTTATCATTTAAATAAACTTTTCCTTCATCACTATCTTGAAACCCAGATATTAAATCGAAAAAGGTTGTTTTTCCCGCCCCGTTTGGTCCAATAATTGAGGTTAGTTCATTTGTATTTAAATTAAGACTATGAACATCAACAGCTTTTAATCCACCAAAACTTTTTTTTAAATTTGTAACTTTAAGGTATTTATTTGACATCTAAAAGGAGTTCTTCTTTCTTTCCCATCAATCCACTTGGTCTAAAAATCATCAAAAGCATTATTAATAAGCCCACCAAAACAAATCTAACCCCAGCTATTTGTTGACCATTTGCATTTTCGAAAATTAATTGAGCAATTCCATTTGTTTCAGAGATGATAACCCAAAAAATAATAGATCCAAAAATTGGTCCGGTAAGACTTCCTACTCCACCAAGAATCATAATTGCCCATACATAGAATGTAAGTATTGGTACAAATGTTGATACCTGGATAGTGCCATAGTTAAAAGCTAAGAAAACTCCGGATAGTCCTGCAATACCTGCACCTAACATAAAACTTTGAAGTTTTAACCAAACAGCATTTTTACCTAATGCTCTAACTGCATCTTCATCTTCTCGCACTGCTCTTAGTGCACGCCCCCATGGTGAATTTGTAAGTCTTCTTAAAAGTAATAAAACAAGAATTATTGAAGTCCAAGATAAAAATGCTATCCATATTTGAGATGGATTTAGGTCGTTTGCAGATGCAAAATTATCAATAAATCCTGATCTATATTGCTGTAGTGAGTTTGAAAAATTAATAATTCCATAAACTCCGCCTGTTACAGACTCAAGATCTCTTACAAGTAAACGGAATATTTCTGCAGCAGCAATAGTGACTATAGCTAAATAATCACCTCTTAATCTAATTGCTGGAAGGCCTAAAAGAAGGCCAAAAAGTGCAGCTGAAATAATTCCAATTAGTAGAGCAAGAAAAAATGGAAGGCCAGTGGTTATAACTACACCTTCTCTCCCTGCTGCGTGGGGTATTAATAATACAGTCACATAAGCACCCAATCCCATGAACGCTGCATGACCAAAATTTAATAATCCCGTTAATCCAAAATGAACATTTAATCCAATTGCAGCGAGTCCATAAATGCCTGCAAATGTTAAAAGGTTAAAAAGAATTGGTATTTCTCCCTCGTCATTTAAAAGAAAAACCAGGAATATTGAAAAAATGGTAATAAGTATTGTTAGAGAACTTTTAAAAGTAATTTTCATGATACCCTTTCTTTCTCACCAAAAATACCTTGAGGTCTAAAAAGTAAAATTAATATCATAATTGCTAAAGCTACAGCATTTTTTGCCTCTGTGTGTCCCTCCATAAAAGGTAGACCAACAGAAACATTTACAACAATTCCTATTATGAAACCTCCAACCATTGCACCAAAGGAGGTTCCTATTCCCCCAAGTACTGTTCCAGCAAATATAAGAAGAAGTATTAGAAATCCCATATTGTATCTAACATCATTTATAGTTGCTTGAAAAACACCAGCTAAACCAGCAAGCATACTTGATGAAATCCATGTAAATAAAATTATATTATCCGAATTGATTCCAGAGACACTTGCTAAATCATTTGAGTCTCTAACTGCCCTCATAGCTTTTCCCATTCTTGTGTAATTAAGAAAAAGGCCAATTAATACCATGACAAATATTCCTAAAATTAATACCCTAAAATTTCTGGGCGTCATATCAAAAAATATGTATGTTTCTCTTCTTTGTAGCTCTAACGGAAAATTTTGTGGTTTAGCATTAAACAATAAATATATATGTCTTAAGAAAAGCGAAAGACCAATTGTTACAACGAGCACTGCGATGTTTCCAACCTCAGCTTTTCTAAGGGGCCTGAAAAGAAAAAATTCTAAAATTCCACCAAACAATCCACAAAGAATTACAGAAATAAAAACAGAAATATAAAAATTATTCCCAAGCGGTGAAAATCTATCTAAAAATATTACTCGTGAATCTACTGGGCTGGAAAGAAATAATGTAGCTATAGCACCTAATGCAATAATTTCTCCATGAGCAAAGTTAACAATTCGCGTAACTCCATATAATAATGAAAGCGCTACAGATGCAACTGAAATTATTATGCCTAGTAAAAGGCCATTACCAAGTTGTTCTATCATGATGTTTTATCCATCCTTAAATAATACTTGTGAACCATCAATAATTTCAATTACTAGGGTATATGTTTCCTCTGGTAAGTTGAGAATTCCAACAGTTGCTTCTAGCCAATCTTCAGGAGTCTCGGCTTGTCCAATAATTAAAATTGAAAGCTTATCAGATACTGATATTTCATAATTTCCACTGATAATTAAATTTTCCATTTTAAGATTATCTCCCAAAAATATTTCACCAGTCCCTGATAGTTTTGAAGGTAATAAATTTAGATTATCAAAATATATTTTTGAATCGACCGAAAAAATATCTAGTTCCCATAAATTTTTTTCACCTAATCTAATATTCCAACCCTCTACTTTAAATAAATTACTTGTTTCGATTTCTCTAAAGATTACAGCTCTAGGATTGCCTACTAATGTTTCAATAGATTCTGGATAACCAACTTTTCCTGGCCGATCGATAATATCCACAGAATATCCAAAACCATTAGAAGAACTAAAATTTAATTTACCATCAATATCTATTAAAAGTTTATATTGAAAACTATCACTCAAGTTGTAATTTTTATAAAAAGACTCATTTTGATATGTTGATAAAAATTTGGAATCAAACAAATGAGCAATAGAAAATATTGTGACAATTATTATCAATAAAATATTTACAAAGTTTGTTAAAACTTCATTGAATTTTGAATTTCTAAAAATCACTACTAAAGATAGAGGAAAGATTGTTAGCGGCCAATAATCTAAATAGTCATAAATAATTGATGGTCTCAAATAACCCATGAAATATAGAGAGATTTGTAAAAGTAGAAAAATAAATAACGTGACTCTAATTGTATTTTGGTAATTATTCACTTTGAGCCGGAGAGGGGAGTTGAACCCCTGACCTGCCGCTTACAAGGCGGCTGCTCTACCACTGAGCTACTCCGGCGAATATCTAAATATTAGCAAGAATGGAATATGAACAAATTAATTTTTTATAAATATATGTTGCATTGCTATCCCAGCTGCAACAGATACATTGAGAGATTCGATTTTATTTGTAGTAGTAATATTTAATACTTCATCTAATTTATTCTGGATCTCATTACTAAGACCGTTTTCTTCAGAACCAATAAAAAAAGCCAAGAACTGATTTCCAACATCAAAATTCTCAACAGACTGAGCCCCGTTCATATCTAATCCAATAGTCCAAATATCCATTGATTGAAATTTTTTAATTAAAGTAAATATTGATTTGTATTCAATAATATCTATCTTCTCCAAACCTCCAGAAGATATTTTAAAAGTTCTCTCATTAAGTCTTGCAGATCTTCTTTCTGGTATACACATTACATTAAAATTAAAAGATGCAGCCGAACGTGCAATAGCTCCTAAATTGTTTGTATCTTGAATGTGATCACAAACTATAAAGTTTGATTTTAAAAATCTATTTAGCTCTGAATCTTTAAATATTTTTTTTGGTTTACACAGTGCTCCAATATATTCACTTGATTTAAATTTCCAATTTTTATTATCTTTTGCCACCTTAATAATTATCTTTTTACGAGCAGCAAGTTCAATTAAATCTTTTATTTTTTTTGATTGTAAATTTTTTTCTTTAATATGAATTTCTTCAACTCTATGGTTCTCAAGGGCAGCAATTACAGAATTGTATCCTTCAACTATTTTTCCAATACCATCCAACATTTTCACCATCATTAATAACTATTCCTATTTTCAAAATAGAATCTCTCATTTCGTCTGCTTCTCCATATTTCTTTTCATTCCTTAATTTATTTCTAATTGAAGTAAACTCGTTCATTGCAGTGTCGATTTCAGTAAATTTAATATCATATTCCAAAAAAAATTCAGATAATAATTTTTCATCTTTAATACTCTTGTCTGACATCATTAGTTGAAAACCTAATATTTCAAAAATAAATTTAACAGTTTGTTTTCTCTGATTTTCTTCATAATCTTCGAGATTGTTAGATTCCTTTATCATTTGGAAGATTTCACCTAAAAGTTTTGGTGTATTCATGTCGTCATTCATACAAGCTTTAAAAATCTCTAAAACTTTTGAATCAACTGGCTCTGATTTTATACCTTTCGTATATTCTCGAATATTATTCAGTGTTTTTTTAGATTCTTCTAATAAATCCTGACTAAATTCTTGTGGACTTCTGTAATGAGCTCTTAAAAAGAAAAAGCGAACTACTTCTCCTCCATATTGGTCAATATATTCGTTTAGTAGCTTTACATTTCCATCAGATTTAGACATTTTCTTACCAGATAGATTTAACATCCCGTTATGAAGCCAATAATTTACAAAATTTTCATTATTTTCAACTCCTTTAGACTGAGCAATTTCGTTTTCATGATGGGGAAAAATTAAATCTATACCTCCACAGTGGAAATCAATAGTTTTCCCAAGTGTTTGATTAATCATAGTTGAACACTCTATATGCCAACCAGGACGTCCAACTCCCCATGGCGAATCCCATGAAGGTTCTCCCTCTTTTGAAAATTTCCATAATGCAAAATCTTCAGGACTTTTTTTATCTTCTTCAGTTTCTATTCTTGTTCCTGTTTTTACTTCCTCAGTACTTCTTCCAGATAATTTAAGATAATCATCAAATTTTGAAACATCATAGTAAACACCTGACTTTGTAATATAACCAAAATCATTTTTGATTAATTGATCAATATATTGAACAATTTCTGGCACATAGGCAGTTGCTCTTGGCTCAATATCAGGAACTAAACAATTTAAATTTTCATGAGCTTGGACAAACTCTTCCCAAACACTTTCAGCAAGTTCTCGATAATTAATATTTTTTTCTTGTGACTTTTGGATTATCTTATCATCGATATCCGTAATATTTCTAACATACAAAACCGAATAATTTAAAAATTTTAAGTATCTAATAAAAAAATCAAAGACAACTGCTGACCTTCCATGTCCCAGATGGGGTGATGATTGGACTGTAGGACCGCACAAATATATCCTTACGTCTTCTTGATTTAAGTTCACTTCTTCTTGTTGTTTTGTGTAAGAATTGTATAAATTAAGCATCTTCAATTAATAAGCTTACTATTGCTAAAGAAGCTTTTTCATCTCCAATTAATCCATAATCGTCAGAAGATTTTCCTTTTATATTTAATAAGTCTTTTGAGATGTTAAGAAGATTTGATAGGTTTTCTTGGATTTTGCGAGCTTTTTCTTGAACATTAAATTTTTGAGTGACAATAGTTATATCTAAATTAATTAGTTTTAGGTTTTGATAATCAATAATATTTAGAACTTCGGATAAAATTTCTGTGCTTGGTATATTTTTTGGTGTTGAGTCGTTTGAAGGAAAATAATAACCAAGATCTTTTTTTCCAGTAGCGCCTAGTAGTCCGTCACAAAGAGCATGAAGTAAAATATCTCCGTCAGAGTGACCAGTAAATCCATCTTCATCAAATTCAACTCCCCCAAGAATAAGTTTTTCGTCTTTTGAATGTTGGTGTAAATCCCAACCGTGACCAATTAACATATTTGATATTTTATATTTATTTACAAACCGTCGTCAGGTTCTTCTTCTGGAAGATATTGATTTATTTTTTCAACAGCCGCTTCCTCATCGATTTCAAGAGCACATGCAACTTCACTAGCCAAGGTCACTCTTGCCTTAGCAAGCATTCTTTTAAGCGCCGGAGATATTCCCTTGTTCATTTGTGCATGAGAGAGGTCTCTTACTACTTCTGCAACTTGTATTATGTCACCGGAAGTCATTTTTTCTGTCAGAACTTTGTACCATCTGCTCCAATTAGTTCCAGCTTCTTCAGGTTTTTCTTTAAATATTGGAAATACTTTTCTTGAAATAGCATTTTTTGAGACTATTGGTCTTATAACTTCATCAACAGATTCAACAGGAACCATAACTGTTAATCCATCCATCAAAACTTGAATTTCAAAATATTGGATCCGTTTTGACTTTGGCTCTCCCTCAACAAAAACTTCAACATTTTTGTTTACTTTTCTCACGACTTTTGCTGCTCCGTGATGTGGGTGAACTACAAATTGATCTGGTTTGTATTTGTCTTGAGATTTTTTAGATTTTGTTGCCATAAATTAGAAGGTTAGTATAGATTTAAAACTAGTTAATTACCATTAATATAACTGAATCCTACATTCTTGAGTAAGGTATCAAAATACTCTCTAAGCTGTCGTGCTCTATTTTGACCAATACCGTCAACTTCAAAAAGTTTTGTAGTTGTGGCTGAAAGTAGATTTGGAAGAGATTTAAATTTAGAAACAAGTGAATCGTGTAAATTATCAGGTAAACCTGGAAATCTTGCAAGGACTCTATATCCCTTTGCTATTGAAATTTCATCTAGAGGTTGCATAAATAGAATATTTCCTAAAATTTGTACTGAATTTAACTCCTCATAAGTTAAATTTGATATCTCATCAACAGCTTTATTGATATTCCTAAATTTTTTTGCTGGAAGATGGTCTTTTAAAACTAAATCTAGTGTTTGTCTTACTCCAGACTCTAATGAGTCAATTTGTATCATGACCAAGCCAGAATCGTCTCCAAGATTTTCAGCTTCACTTTTGACTTGTTTAGATAAACGGCCAAGCAATTCTCCTCTTTGAATAACTTCTAAAACCTGTTGGTTTGTTATTGAATTTTCAATTTCTAATTCACCTAATTCGAATACGGCATCATCAAATCTTCTCCTTGTTCTATCGATGGATTGTAATGATTCATTTACTCTTCCAAGAATCATTGAAGATTCTTCTAGCTCATTAACGTCCTCCTCAGAAAAAACTTTGATTATTCCAGACTCGTCTGAGACTGCAATAACATCTAATGACGTCTCAACTGATACTCGGTGAGCTGTTCTATGTCTTGTACCGGTTTGAGTTGTTTGAATATTATCAGATGGATTTAAATGGACGTTGGCTTTTAATATCTGGTTGACATCTTTATCGACAATTATTGCTCCATCCATTTTTGCAAGCTCCCCAAGCATTTCTGGAGTGAAATTACAATTCGTTAAATTAATACCGCCAGAGGAAATTTTTTCTAATTTTGAAGAATTTCCTACCACAATTAAAGCGCCCGTTTTCTTATCAGCAATTAAGTCGACGCCTTCGCGTAGGGGCTCTCCAGGTATTAATTGATTATTTTTCATAAATCCTCGTTTTATTATTTGAGTATTTTAATTATTTGAATGTTACTGTATTATTTTATTATTAATCGACTTACCAGGGAAAAAATTGGAAAATATTACTTGTAAAGGTTGCCAGGCAACAGTAGATATAAATTTAGAATTTTGCTCTAGTTGTGGTGAGTGGCTTGGATTAAAACTAGACGAAGTAGTTGAGGATATTTCAGTTGAAAATACATCCGAAGCAAAAAGAATGAGAATTGAAAAATTACTAGATCTACCCGTTAAACCTCTAAGTAATTATGGAGCAACTAATCTACCAAATAGAAAAGAAGTCCCTGGAATTAGAGCTGTTTTGTTTCTTGCTTTAATTGTGCCATTAATAGCTGGAGCTAGTTTTTTTTATAATAATCGTGTTGCTGATGAAGTTCTAGAGGAAATAGCTGTTATTGAACAGACAACTATCACTTCAACGAGTACAACAATTTTAGGAAAATTAAAATTTTTTAAACCTATATCGTGTTCTTCATCAAGTAATTTTAGTGATGATTTTTTATGTACTAATTTATATGATGATTCCCCATCAACATGGCAAGATGCTAAGCAGAGCTGTGCAGACGCTTTTCTAGAGTTTGAATTTGATAGGCCAATATCATGGGATACTATAATTATTCAAAATCCAGAAAAAAGCACAACATTTATCAAAAATTTTAAAGTAAGAGATATAAACATCACAACTGAAGATCCAGATTTTATTATTGAAAAAGAATTACAAAATAATCAGTCTCAACAATGGGTTTCATTTGATACTGTATCTTCAAAAATTCGTATTGAAGTAATAAGTTCATATCCAGGTGAAGAGTTAAATGGTCAAAAGCCTTTCGAGGAATGTGCTATTCAAGAAATATCATTTTTAGGTAGATAGTTTAAGTTAATTCGCCTTTTTTATAAGGAACACCAATTTTTTCTGGTAATTTAATTCTTTGATTTGCAAATGATAAAACGATCAAGGTTGTGATGTGTGGTGTGAAATAAACAAATTGATTTGGAATAGTTGTTGAGTTTAAAAACCAAATTAAAAAAGCCCCACTAAACAATAAAGATATAAGGCTTTGAGTATATTTTTTTTCAAAAAGTGTTTTGAGTACAAGTACAAAAAGAAATATAGAAATCACAATTAATAAACCGTGAACTGCTTGAGGTGATCTAAGCTGTAAAGCATCTGCAAATCCAAACAAACCTGACCCCATCAAAATACCAAAAGGTTTATAGTTACCAAACAACATAGAAGCTAAGCCAATGAATCCTCTACCTCCTGTTTGACCCTCAAGATATATACCCGTTCCACCAATTACAAGGTAGGCTCCGGCCAATCCTGACAAAGCTCCTGATATAGTAACTCCAATATATTTCATCAGATAAACATTTACACCAAGAGATTCACTGCCAGTAGGGTATTCGCCAACACTTCTCATTTGTAATCCAATAGGAGTATGCCATAAAATAAAAAGAGAAAATGGGACGATTGCTAACGCAAAAATAGTTAAATATGAAATATTTGACAAAAATCCTAATATAAACCCAGCAAAATCTGAGATTAGAAAAATATCTAAGTTCTCAATGTTTCCAAATAAATTAAAAGTCTCCTCATCGTTTATTGGCCCTCCAGCAAGAAAAGGGACTGTCATCTTTCCTATTTCGCCAGTAATTCTTGGAGAAGCTGTTGAGCTTGCATATGCAATATCCTCAAAAGAAATTACATTTAAAAACCTTGCTACACCAGCAGCAAGAATATTAATTGCAACACCTGAAACAATGTGATCAACTTGAAACGAAACAGTTGCAATGGCATGTATGAAACCAAATAAAGCTCCACCAAGCATTCCTATAAACACACCTTGCCATGCTCCATATGTAAATCCACCCCACGCTCCAAACCATGTTCCCATTATCATCATTCCCTCGAGACCTATATTTACTACTCCTGTTTTTTCAGAAAATAGACCTCCTAGCCCTGCGAGCATAATAGGTATTGCTAGTCTTATTGCAGATCCAAATGTTCCACTTGTAGTTAATTGTGAGTATTCTTCTCTCTGAGCAACAATCAAAACAAGTAGTAAGGGCGTAATCACAACGTATCTTTTAAGTATGAAACTGTATATATTTTTTATCATGTTTCAACTTTCTTTGAGGCATCTTTTACTTGTTGCTTAACAATAAAACGTCTAATTATCTCATAAAAAACAACAACAATTAATAGGATGAATGCTTGGAGCATTCTCTCTATTTCTTTCGGAACATCATTTAAATCTAAAATTTGTGATGATCTTTCTAAAAATGCAAATAATAAAGCACCTATTCCCATACCAAATGGATGATTTCTTCCCAATAATGCAACAGCAATTCCAGCAAATCCTAAACCTGTTGGAAAATCTATCGTAAATCTATGAAAATATCCCAATAAGGGACCCAAACCTACTAGTCCCGCAAATCCTCCTGATGTGACCATGGCTACAATTATCAATCTATTTGGGTTTATTCCACTAAACTTTGCAGCAACAGGATTTGCACCTGTAATTCTTAAATCAAAGCCTAATGTTGTTTTCCAAACCAACCAATAATAAAAAATTCCTGCAGCAATGGCCACAAAAAGAAAACCGTGTAAATCTTGAAGGTCATCAAGTCTAAATAAGTTATTAAGTGCTGGCATTTGCCCACTTTCTGGTAATTCTGGGGTTCTTGGTAATTCATAATCAGACCCTGCTTCATCAAATACATTTGTAAGCCCATAAGCAATTAAACCAGTGCCAATGTAATTAAGCATTATTGTTGAAATTACTTCATGAATGCCCTTTTTGACTTTTAAATAACCTGCAATCGCTGCCCACATTGCAGAACATGCAATAGCGATAATAATAATAAATAGTATATGAATTGGTGTAATGATACTAAATTGCGATCCAATAAAAGCTGCTATCAATGAAGCTACTAAATATTGGCCTTCTACACCAATGTTAAACAGTCCCATTTTAAATCCAACAGCAACTGCAATTGCAGATATGTACAAAGGTATAGATCTATTGATTATTGAAACTATAGATTTTCCTTTAATTCCATACTCAAACATTATTCTAAAAGTTTCAATTGGATCCTTACCAATGAATAACAAAATTAATGAACTCAAACCAAAAGCTATGGAAAGTGCAATTATTGGAGCTGAAAAACTTGCAATTCTTAACCTGAGCTTCATTTTTTTAATCCAGTCATATAACCTCCAAGATCTTCTGGAGAAACGTTGTCAGAGCTTAGCTCTGTTACTAGTGAGCCTTGATAAAATACAACTATTCGATCTGATAGTCCAATTAATTCTTCAAGGTCTGCTGATATTAATAAGACTCCTAATCCATTATCTCTACTTTCCCTCAGTTTTTCCCAAATTAATGCTTGAGCGCCAATATCTATTCCTCTAGTCGGCTGAGAAGCTATTAATAATGAAGGGTCATCTTCTAATTCACGACCTACAACGAATTTTTGTTGATTACCTCCTGAAAGAGCTGTAGCTAATGTGTTTGTTCCAGGAGTCTTAACGTCGAATAATGAAATTATATTTTCAGATTCATTAATTGCATTTTTTGTTTTAACAGTTGCAAATTTTGATTTATACTTTTTGATATTTTGTCTTCCTATTATTACATTATTTGTCAAGTTCATGTCCATTATCATGGCTTGAAGTTGCCTATCTTCTGGAATAAAACTGATTCCAGAATCTAATCTTTCTCTGGTAGTTTTATCATTAATTTTTTCACCATTAAAATAAATTTCTCCAGATTCAATGTTGTCAATACCAATAATTGATTCAATAACTTCTTTTTGTCCATTACCTTCAACGCCAGCTATGCCTAATATTTCAGATCCAAAAACATTGAAGGAAACATCTGTGAAAAATTTTCTTCCATCAACAGTCTTTGAAGTAATATTTTTTAAATCTAGTATTTTGTTTTGTTTTGTTTCTGTACTTCTAGGAGGTGGAATTGGTAAGCTTTTTCCAATCATCATCTCAGCCACTTCTGTTTTACTTACATTTTCATTCTTGACTGTATCAATTAGCTTACCTCCTCTCATAACACTTATATCGTCAGCGATTTCAATAACTTCGTCAAGTTTATGAGATATGAAAATAATAGTTACACCATTTTGTTTTAAGTTATTCAGATTATTAAATAGTTCTTTTACTTCTTGTGGAACCAAAACCGCTGTTGGTTCATCAAGTATTAGTATTTTTGCGCCTCTGAATAAAACTTTTATTATCTCAACTCTCTGTTTTTCACCTACGCTTAATTCCTCTACAAACATATCTAAATCTATATCTAAAGAATATAAGCTCATTACTTCTTCAATTAATTTTTTGTATTTTTTAAGACCTAAGTTCTTAAATGAAGGCCTATCAATTCCTAGAATTACATTTTCAAGCACCGTAAGATTCTTTGCTAACATGAAATGCTGATGAACCATTCCAATTCCAAAATTTATAGCATCTTTTGGTGATGACATGCTTGCATTTTGATCAAATATTTCAATTTCACCTTCATCAGGTTTTGTCATGCCGTAAAGAATTTTCATTAATGTAGATTTGCCAGCCCCATTTTCACCAACTATTGCATGTATAGTGCTCTCTTGTATTTGAACAGATACATTTGAGTTAGCTTGAACACCAGGGTAAGACTTTGAAATATTGAGAGTTTTTATTGCAGTATTCATAATAGTTAGAAAAATATTCGTTCCAGAGTTTCCTCTGGAACGAATATAAAATTCTTAGACTCTTTTATGGTCTAACAGATGGAGGTACAATCTCTCCACTTATAATTTTTGCTTGATATTCTTCAATGGTGTCTTTAATGTCGTCGATATATCCACCTGAAAAAGATAAATACACTCCGCCAGTTGATAAGTCATCAACTGAAGCACCACCACTAAATGTTCCTTCTACTGTAGCTTTTGCCGCATTGTAGATTGAAACGTCAGCTGCTTTAACCATAGAAGATAAGATGTATTCTTGTAAGTCTGGTAATGGAGTACCAACTTGGTAATATTGGTCAAAGTCTACACCAATTCCCCATACTTTCGATCCAGTTGCTTCAGATACTTCTTTTGCTGCTTCGAACATTCCTGTTCCTGTTCCACCAGCAGCATGATAAATAATATCTGCGCCAGCTTCATACTGTGCAAGGGCAATTTCTTTTCCTTTTACAGGATCATTGAATCCAGAAAAATCTGGAGGAACACTTGCATATCCTATTTGAACTACAATGTCAGGATTTATTTCAGCTACACCAGCAAGAAAACCTTGCTCAAATTCATGAATTAGTGGAAAGTCTACTCCACCTATAAAACCAACATTGTTAGTTTTTGTTTTTAGTGCTGCTGCAATACCTGCAAGGTAAGATCCTTCGGCATGCTTGAATAACATTCCTCTAACGTTACTTGGCTCTGCAACACCGTCAGTGATTGCAAAGTTAATATCTGGATAGTTAGGTGCTACTTCATTCATTGCTCCATCAAAAAGGAAACCATTACCGATAATCAAATCGTTTCCAGCTTCTGCACAAAGTTCTAGAAGTTCGCCTCTATTTTCTCCACCACCGTCAGGTTCTAGGAAAGTACCAACCATTCCAAAGTCTTCAATAGCTTTTTGATATCCTGAATATGCTAAATCATTAAATGATAGATCTCCAAGACCACCAATGTCTAATACAAGACAAATGCTTGGGGGGTCGGCTACTGGTTCAGCTGCTGCTGCAGTTGTTGCAGGTGAATCTAGCTCTTCTGCTGTTTCTTCTGTTACAACCTCTTCTTCAGCTGCATCATCACTTCCGCCTCCACAAGCAGTTAATATAAGGCCAAATACAATAAAAAGTATCAGCCATTTTGACTTCATTCGAGTCACGTTTACTCCTTGTCCAACTAGTTGTAGGTATAAAATACCTTTAAATCCCTGTTGGAATTTATAGTAGCAATTTTAAATATATTATCTTTTGATAGAAGTTAATTTTTTATTACGAGTTGACAATTTTTTTTAAGAATCTGAATCAGCAAAGTCTACTTCGGGCTCATTAGGAGCTTCTACTGATTCAAAATCTAGCTTGCCTTCTTTTTCGTTTAAGGAGACAATTATTGTTGAACCAGCCTTGTATTTTCCTTTTAAAAGTTCTTCAGATAATGGATCTTCTAGGAGTCTTTGAATTGATCTTCTAAGTGGTCTTGCTCCAAATTCTTTGTTATATCCTTCTGTTGCAAGATACTCTTTTGATTCATCAGATAAAACAATCTCTAAATCAGAATTTTTTAATTGCTTATGTACCCTATCAAGCATCAAGTCAACAATTTCTTTAACTTCATCAAGTGTTAATTCATGGAAAACAATTGTTTCATCAATTCTATTTAGAAACTCTGGTTTAAAATACCTTTTAAGTTCTTCGTTAACTTTTGCTTTCATTTTTTCATATGAACCAGTGTCAGATAAATTACTAAATCCAATGTTTTTAGAAAGATCTTTTGTTCCTAGGTTGCTTGTCATAATTATTACTGTATTTTTGAAGTCTACAGTTCTACCTTGTGCATCTGTCAGTCTTCCATCTTCCAAAATTTGTAACAACGTATTGAAAACATCTGGATGAGCTTTTTCTACTTCATCAAGCAAAACAACACTAAAGGGCTTTCTTCTTACAGCTTCAGTCAATTGTCCGCCTTCATCGTATCCAACATATCCCGGAGGTGAACCAATCAATCTACTAACTGTATGTTTTTCCATATATTCGGACATATCAATTTGAATTAATGAATCTTCATCTCCAAATAAAAACTCGGCTAGAGACTTTGCTGTTTCTGTTTTACCAACACCTGATGGGCCTAAGAATATAAATGATCCGGACGGCCTTTTTGGATCTTTTAGTCCAGATCTCGTTCTTCTTATAGCTTTTGAAACTGCTGTTATAGCTTCATGTTGGCCAACAATTCTCTTATGAAGTTCATTTTCCATTTCAAGAAGTCTTGCTGTCTCTTCTTGAGTTAATCTGTGTACTGGAATGCCAGTCCATTGAGCTAACACTTCTGCAATTTCTTCTTCGTCAATAACTAACTCAATATCTGATGAGCTAGAACCTTCAATGGAGTCAATTTCATCAAGCAATATTTTTTCTTGATCTCTGATTTGGCCTGCTTTTTCGAACAATTGTGATTGAACTGCATCAATCTTTTGCTCTCTGAGATTTTTTAATTTGTCAGAAATCTCTTGTTTTTCAGCATCTAAAGGCTTTTTGTAAACTCTCATTCGGCTTCCAGCTTCATCAATTAGATCGATTGCTTTGTCTGGAAGAAATCGATCTGAAATATATCTATCCGCCATATTTACAGCCGAAGCAATTGCTTGGTCAGTAAATCGTACTCCGTGATGAATCTCATATCTGTCTTTAAGACCATCGAGTATTTCAATAGCATCAGATAGATTTGGTTCGTCAACTTTTACAGATTGGAACCTTCTTTCAAGAGCAGCGTCTTTCTCAAAGTGTTTTCTAAATTCTTCGAGTGTTGTTGCACCAACTGTTTGTAATTCTCCTCGTGCGAGCATAGGTTTAAGTATCGAAGCAGCGTCAATTGCCCCTTCAGCAGCACCTGCTCCTACTAATGTATGAATTTCGTCAATAAAAAGAACTATGTCCCCTCTTGTTTTTATTTCTTTAAGAACTTTTTTAAGTCTTTCTTCGAAGTCTCCACGATATCTTGACCCCGCAACAAGTGCTGAGAGATCTAAAGTATAGATTTGTTTTCCTTGAAGTGTTGACGGAACATCTCCAGAAATAATTTTTTGGGCTAAGCCTTCTACAATTGCTGTTTTACCTACTCCTGGTTCACCAATAAGAACAGGGTTATTCTTTGTTCTTCTTGATAAAATTTGCATTACTCTTTCAATTTCTGTTGTTCTACCAATAACTGGGTCAAGCTTTCCTTCTTTGGCCATCCTTGTTAAATTTCTTCCAAATTGATCAAGTATTGCAGATCCTGTACCTGATCCTGGCCTTTCTCTTCCACCGGTTGATGCTGCCTGTGCTTTTTTGCCTTCGCCAGAATTAGAAATGAGCTTTATGACTGTTTGTCGAACCTGTGATAATTCAGCTCCTAATTTTTTTAGAACTTGAGCTGCAACGCCTTCTCCTTCTCTTATTAGGCCAAGGAGAATGTGTTCTGTTCCAATGTAATTATGTCCTAGCTGAAGTGCCTCTCTTAAAGATAATTCTAAAACTTTTTTTGCTCTTGGTGTGAATGGGATATGACCACTTGGTGATTGTTGACCTTCACCAATTATTTCTACGACTTCAGACCTGACGCTATCAATATTGATATTTAATTCTTCAATAGCTTTTGCTGCATGCCCTTCGCCTTCTTGAATTAGGCCAAGTAATATATGCTCTGTACCAATGTAATTATGGTTTAGTCTTCTTGCTTCTTCCTGGGCGAGAACAACAACTCTTCGAGCTCTATCTGTAAATCTTTCAAACATAAGTACATATTAATAAGTCTCTGTTTATACATCTAAATGAAAATTACAACTATTTGTAAAATCATCTTATTCTCTAGTTATGGACTCAAAAGAACTTGAAAATATAATCCCTATACCAAGCATTTGGGAAAACTTGAAAGAACTTGAAAAAAGATTGATCGAGGTCAGTAGTTCTTCTGATGCTTATCTGACTGAAATTTCACAGTATCTAATTTCAGCTGGAGGAAAAAGATTTAGACCATTAATTTCCTTGCTGGCTGGTGAATTAGGTGATGGGAGTAAAGAAAAAGTAATCGATGCTGGCGTTTCCGTTGAGTTGATACATTTAGGTAGCTTATACCATGATGATGTCATTGATGATGCTACAACTAGAAGGGGTGTTGAAAGCACAAATAAAAAATGGAGCTCTACTTTATCTATTTTGGCTGGAGACTATCTATTAGCAAGATCTTCAGAATTAGCTGCGGAATCACTAGGTCTCGAGTCTGTAAAGTTGCTTGCTTCAACTTATGCGCAGCTTGTAGAAGGGCAAACAAAAGAAGTTCAGTTTTCATTTGATACAAATCATGGAACAGATGACTATTTAAAAATTATCGAAGGAAAAACTGCAAGTCTAATAAAAACTAGCGCAAAATTAGGAGCAATCGCATCAGGCTGCAAACAAGGGACCATAAATTCAATTAGTAAATGGGCATGGCATAGCGGAATCATTTTCCAAATTACTGATGACATTTTAGATTTGATTTCTGATGAAAAAACCCTAGGCAAGCCTTCGGGTAATGACATAATTGAAGGAACTTATACTTTACCTGTTTTAATTGCACTAGAAAAATATCCGGAAAAAATAAATAAAATATTGTCAGATATTTCTGAAAATAAAGTTGGCGTTAATGAAGTAATTAATGAATTTAATAATGATGAAATAATTTCTGAATCTAAATTATTTTTAAAAACTCACTTGGAAAAAAGTGAAAGTGCAGCGAAAGAAATTGATAATAAAACAGTCCGAAACATTCTTCTAGACATTAACACGTATCTAATTGAAAGAAGTAACTAATTTTCTGGTTTTAAAGGGGTAAAAGTTATAACTTCTCTTATTGATGGTTTTCCAACCAGCATCATAACAAATCTATCTATTCCGAAACCTAAGCCTCCCGTTGGAGGAAGACCATACTGTAAAGCCTCAACATAATCTTCATCTTCTACGTGAGCCTCCTCGTCTCCAGCACTTTTTTTGATAGCTTGTTCTTTCAGTCTGAAAGATTGATCTTCTGGATCAATTAATTCAGAAAATCCATTGGCAAGTTCACTTCCAAAAGCAAATAGCTCAAATCTATCGGTAACACCTTGTTGATCTTTCTTCTCTCTCGCAAATGGTGAGACTTCAACCGGATAATCTATAACAAAAGTTGGATCTTTAATTTCTTTTTCAATAAAATTCTCAAATAATTCAAACACTAAAAGGCCAACCGTTTTTGCCTCAAAATCAATATTCTGATTAGTTAATTTAGAGCTTAAATCTTCGAATTTTGAATTAAAATTTATCTTAATACCAAATTTTTCTGAAACTAGATCATACATGCTAACTCTTTTCCATGGTCCCGAAAAAGATGCTTCTTCACCGTTAAATTCTAATTTTTTATCAATTTCTAAATTATCAAAAACATAATTACACATATCTTCAACCATATCCATAACAATGTTCATATCTGCATAAGCTTGATAGCTTTCTAACATTGTAAATTCAGGTTGATGGGTTTGATCAATTCCTTCATTTCTAAATATTTTTCCAATTTCAAAAACTTTTTCAAATCCACCAATAACAAGTCTTTTTAAATACAACTCAGGCGCGATTCTTAAGTACATATCTAAATTAAGTGCATTATGGTGGGTCTGAAAAGGCTTTGCTATGGCCCCGCCGGCTTTTGATTGGAGGATTGGAGTCTCTACTTCAATGAATTCAGTGGCGTGAAGATATTCTCTCAATAGTCTCACAACATTTGATCGGGTTTGAAGAATCTTTTTGGATTCTGGATTGACTATTAAGTCAAGATATCTTTGTCGAAATCTAGTTTCTTTATCTTTGAGGCCATGCCATTTTTCAGGAAGCGTTCTTAAGCTTTTTGACAAAATCGTTGTTTCATTTACCTTAATTGAAAGCTCACCTTTTTTAGTTTTAATTATTTCGCCATTGACAGCAATGATGTCACCAATATCAAAATTCTCGAAAAGCTTTAAATACAACTCATCAATTTCTCCTGAATTTATCAACAGTTGAATTTTGCCGGACTGATCTAGTAGGTCATAAAATAATAATTTTCCAAATGATCTCGCATTTAATATTCTTCCACGAATGGAGACATTGACCCCGGTATGTTCACCATCTTTAATTTCAGAATGTTCTTTTATTACATCTGCTACTTTTACAGATTCATTAAATTTTGTAGGGAAAGAATTAGATGTCAACTCATTAAGAAAGCTAATTTTTTGCTTTCTTAAGTCGTAAATTTCTTTTTCTGATTTTGAAAAGTTATCCATTTAGTACAGCCTAATTATTCAAAAAATATATTTCTTCAAGTCCATTTAATGTTAAATCTTTTGAGTAGTCTGTACCAACATTAAGGAATGGCTGAATAATCTCTCCTAGTCCACCAGTAATAATTATTTTTGGGTTTTTACCAAGTTCTAATATAATTTTTTCTAACATTGAGTCAATCATAGAAGCATGTCCAAAAATGAGGCCGCTTTGTACAGCTTCATATGTATTCTTTCCTATCACTGATTTTGGGTTTACTAGTTCTACTGATTTAAGCGATGAGGTCTTTGATGTTAATGCTTCAAGAGATATTTTGATTCCTGGAGCAATTGATCCACCTAAATATTCCTTACTTTCATTAACAACGTCAAAAGTTGTAGCAGTTCCTAAATCAACAATTATTACTGACTTTTGAGCTTTTTTATAACCTCCTACAGAATTTGCTATCCTATCAGGCCCGAGCTCTTTTGGATTATCAATATTGACTTTTAGTCCGGTTTTTATTCCTGGTCCTACAATATGAACTAACTTAGATGTAAATTTTTTTGTTGCCTCTGCAACACTATCTGTAATTTGAGGTACTACCGAACAAATAATGGAACCATCCAAATTTTCACTTTTTACACTTTCAGGATCAATAGTAGTTTTAAACATCATAAATAATTCGTCAGATGTAATAGCTTTCCTTGTGGTATACCTGTAACTTTTCCATTCTGAACTATTACCTACACCAACAGTTGTTTCAGTATTGCCTACATCAATAGCAATGATATTTTTCATTTAATTTCCTCATAGTTGAATCGAATATTATCAATTAACCTTACCCCTTCAATTACAACAGCAATAATAATAACAAAATCTTTCGAATTTCCTTTGGGTGGTGAAAATGTATTCATATCTAAAATTTCTAAATAGTCTAACTGAATGTTTTCTGAAACAAGTAATGATTTTGCTTTGTTATCGATTTCAATAAGATTTGCTGATTTTTCAAGTTCATTTTGAACTAAAAGTAAAGCTTTAAAAATATTTTCAGCTTTTTTCATGCCTTCTTTAGTCAATAGTTTATTTCGACTACTAAGAGCTAAACCCGTTTTGGTTCTTGTAGTGTTTTGCTCAATAATTCTTATATCGTATTTTTTATTCAAAATTAATTTTTTAATTAAAAACAACTGCTGTATGTCCTTTGAGCCAAAAATCACAGTGTGTGGACGAATTAATTGAAAAAGCCGATTAACTATAGTTAGTACACCATCAAAATGACCTGGACGTGACGACCCTTCATATTTATTTCCAAGATTTCCCGCGTATAAATTCTCAAATCCAGATTTTGGATAAATAGTCTCATCATCAGGTATGAAAGCAAAATCAACGTCTAAATCATTTAAAATCTTTATATCCTTTTCGATATCTCGGGGGTAATTAACAAAATCTTGTTCGTCATTAAATTGAAGTTTATTTACAAATATTGATACTACGATTTTTAATCCAGTCTCTTTTGCTTTATGAATTAATGAAACATGGCCATCATGAAGGGCACCCATTGTTGGTACTAAACAAATATCATTATGATTCTTTAGTAAATCAGTAGTTTTTAAAATTTTCATTCTTATCGTGCCCTTTAAGGTGCCCGTAATTATTTAATACTAATGTTACCAAATTTGATTATTTTTTGACTATCTATTTTGTAATCATCAGAAACAAATTCATCATATAGTTCGGAAAGAGGAATTATTACAAAACTCCTATTTTTCCAGTCATAATGTGGGATAGTTAACTTTTCTTTTTTTGAGATTTCGTTATTAAAAAAAATAATATCTATGTCTATAACCCTTGGGCCAAATCTAAAATTTTCTCTTCTACCAAGCCTTTTTTCAATTTCTTTAATTTTCTTCAGCAATTTAATCGAAGAGCTCTCAAACTCTATTTCTAAAATAATATTTAGAAATTTATTTTGATTTTCATATAAAATCGGATCAGATTCATAAATTGATGAAATTTTAATCAGCTTTGCTATTTTTGATATTTCTCTGACAGCATTTTCTAAATTTAATTTCCTATCGTCTATATTTGATCCAAGAGATAAGATAATTTTGTTAAAATTTTTCACTTACTGTCACGCTAATATCATCAACATTATCTTGTAATGGAGAGTTTGGTTTATGGATTGTTACAGTCATGGATGAAATTTTTTCGTGTCTTTTGAAAGAATTCAGAATGGTATAAGCTAAAGTTTCTAGTAAATTAAATGAATTGTTTTTACAAATTGCAACTACTTCGTTTACAAAAGTTTCGTAATTTATAGTTTCATCAAGACTGTCTAGTTCGTAGTTGCTCAAATTAATAATTTCTTCCTTAAGTTCAACATTCAAGTCGATTAAAAATTTTTGATTATTAATTTTTTCTTCATCATAAACTCCATGTTTTGCGAAAACAGTTATCCCATCAATATTGATAGTTAACGACATATTAACTAGTTGGTATTAAAGCAATTGCTTTTGGGGAGAGAGGTTTTCCAAGTATTCTCTCAAGAATTGTACGAGAAAATATTGGGTCATCAAGAAGTTTTGAATAAATTAAATAGCCAGCCAAAATTCCAGGAACTTCTTCATCAAGATATTCTCTATGGATTAGAAGCTTTCTCTCTTTATCAGACAATGCTTCTTTGATGGCTTCAAAAATTAAACTAATTGACTCAGCCCCTACATTTTCACCAAGTGGAAAATGATAAGTACGGAAACCGACTTCTTGATAATTTTTTAAATTGAAATCTGAATCAAGTAAAGAAAAAATAGAATTTATTCCTTGGCTCTTGAGCCATTGAATTTCTTCTTCGCGTCTGATTTTTCTGGCTGTTAGACCACCGCCACCTATGCACTCTGATACAGCAAGTTTTCCTTCAATGATCCAAAAAAAATCGTTTGGTTTTAATCCTGCCATAATTTCCCTTAATCAGCCTAACATATTACGATACACAAATTATTTAATTATCTATGTGTAATCTCAACATAGAAACACCTGATTTTAAACAGAATTCTTCCATTTCATTATTAGTCATTTTCAGTAATTCTGTAAATTTTTTTTTAGAATAACCAACGATTACAGGATAGGTGTCAATCAGATTTTCCAACCCTAGAAATAATTCTGCAGAATCTTCCATTTTTTTTCCAAAACCAAAACCAGGGTCAATTGCAATTTGTTTTTCATTGATGCCTTTGTCAACTAGATTATCAACTTGCATTTGGAGATGAGAATTTACTTCTTCCACTATATTTTTATAATTCATTTTTTCGTGAAGATAGTTGGAATTTGGATTTTTATGCATTACGATCATTCCACATCCCTCTTCTTTTGCTATCTTTATCAACCTATCTTCTTTAAATCCAGTTACATCATTTATAATTAAGAATCCATTATTGATAGCTTTTCTAATAACTATTGGATTAAATGAATCAATTGAATAATCATAAAATCCAGAAATATTCTGTAAGAAAAAGTCAAGTCTTTTAGACTCCTCATTGGTATCTATTGTTTGAAATTTTGGTTTAGTTGACATACATCCTACATCTAATAATTTAATATTTCTTTTTTTTGCAATTTCAAATTTGCTTAGAAGTTTTTCTCGAGAAACATAAGTTCCATCACCAGAGAAAGAGTCATTTGTAACGTTAATTATTCCAATTTTTTTTGTTTCTAGTGAATCTAGATAGTTGTCCCAGTTAAACAAGTTAACTCATGTTTAAAGCAGCTTCTGCTCTTAATGAAGAATCCAGCTCATAAATCCCATTTGCATAAGTTGTAGTTATGTCTCCAATAGAATTCTCTGGGCTCAAAAGGTCAGAACATAAATGTTTTGCTTTAACTTTTATGTAAGTACCTTGAGGTTCTAAATTTTGAAGAATTTTTTCACCTATCTCTTCAGTGAGTTTTTCTTGAAGAGTTAATTTACTAGATAAATTATTAACCAAATCACTAAATTTAGATACACCTAAAATATTTTTTTCTGGCAAAACCGCAATACTTACTTCCCCAAAAAATGGAAACATATGATGTTCACAAAAGCTAATAAATGGAATTTTGTTTACGTAAATAGGGTGATTGTGGTTGACACCCTCCAAATGGGAAAAAATAGAATCAATATCTTTTTTTGGAAAATTAAATTTTTTTTCTAACTGAGTTAAAAATTTTTTTGCTATTAAATCAGTATCTTTATCTGGATCATCTGATATTTTAGAAATAAAATCTGATAAAGCTTCCTCTAAATGAGTATTTGTTTTGTTGATATCTTTACTCATGCCAATTTAAGATTTTTTCCTGATCCTGAAATTTGTACTTTTTTTATTTTGTTAAAAATTCTTGCTACTTCTTCTCGATCTATAGTTTCTTTTTCCATTAAAACTTTGACCATTTCTTCCATTTGTTTTTTAAATTTTGCAAGTATTTTTCCTGCAACAATATGGGCATCACTTAACAGGCTTTTTACCTCTTCATCTATGGATGATGCGACCTCATCTGAATAATCTTGTTGTCTTCCATAATCTCGTCCTAAAAATACTTCATTTGTGCCTTTGCCATATAACATTGGTCCGAGTTTTTCGCTCATTCCAAATTCCATAACCATCCTTCTTGCTATTTCTGTTGCTTTTTCTATATCGTTAGAAGCCCCTGTAGTTGGATCAGCAAATATCAATTCCTCGGCTACCCTTCCACCCATAAGCATTGCTAGACGATCTTTCAATTCTGCCTTTGAGGTTAGATATTTTTCACTGTCTGGAAGAGCTTGAGTATATCCTAATGCTCTTCCTCTTGGAATGATTGTCACCTTATGTATTGGATCAGCATTTGGAAGTGCCCATCCCACTAAAGCGTGACCAGTTTCATGATAAGCAATTATTAATTTTTCTTCTTTTGTTAAAATTTGACTTTTCTTTTCTGGACCAGCTAAAACTCTATCGATCGAGTTTTCAATATCTAGTTTAGATATTGTCTTCTTACTTTTTCTTGCAGCAAGAAGTGCAGCTTCATTTAATAAGTTTGCAAGATCTGCGCCAGTAAATCCCGGGGTTTGTTTAGCAATTGTCTCTAAGTCAACATTTTTTGCAATTGGCTTTTCTTTAGAGTGAACTTTAAGAATCTGAGTTCTTCCCTTGAGATCTGGTCTATCTACAATAATTTGTCTATCAAAACGGCCCGGTCTTAAAAGAGCAGGATCTAAGACGTCAGGTCTATTTGTTGCAGCCATCAATATAACACCTTGGTTAGCTTCAAAACCGTCCATCTCAACCAGTAGTTGGTTTAAAGTTTGTTCTCTTTCGTCATGACCTCCACCAAGACCAGCTCCCCTCATTCGACCAACAGCATCTATTTCGTCAATAAATATTATGGCTGGTGAGGAATCTTTAGCTTTCTTAAACAAGTCTCTTACTCTACTTGCTCCTACACCAACAAACATTTCAACAAAATCTGAACCTGAAATGCTGAAAAAAGGAACTTTCGATTCTCCTGCAACTGCTTTTGCAAGTAATGTTTTACCTGTCCCAGGAGGACCAACTAAAAGTACTCCCTTAGGTATTTTTGCTCCTAATTTATTAAATTTTTCTGGTGATTTAAGAAATTCTTTAATCTCTTCTAGTTCTTCTTTGGCTTCTTCGGCACCAGCTACATCATTAAATGTTACTTTTGGAGATTCTTCATCTAGTTCTTTGGCTTTTGATTTACCAAACTGCATAATTTGATTTCCATTTGATCTGACTTGAGAAAACATAAAAAACATAAAACCTGCAAGAAATATCCAAGGTAAAAATGCAATTAAATAATCTTGAATTCCAGCCGGCTCTGTATCTGTGTTTAAAACGATACTCTGATCAATTAAAAGCTTAAATATTTCACCTTCAAAGCCTTCCGGGTATTCTGTTTTATAAACAGTATCATCATTAGCCAGCATGTATTCGACAGTATTAGATTGTTCCTTTATCGTTGCTTCTAGAACTAATCCTTCATTAATTTGAGATTGAAGTTCTGAAAATGTTGAACTTTCAGGAGCATTAACGGTCTGGTTGTACCTTTGAACTCCAAAAAAAATTAAAAGCCCTAAAGAGATATATATAAATAGTGACCTATTTCTTTTTTTGTTATCTTGTTCTTTATTATTTTCCACATTTTAAATTTAATATATGTCTGAATAAATAAATAGTGAAACTTATGATAAAACTAAGAATTATTCAAGTTATATAAATTTTCCTTTATAAGTGAAGCTTGTATAAAATTTCTTTTTGATTTTTTTTCATTTTCTTTTGCTTGATCTGATTTTCTAAGTCCAACAATCCAGTAAAGATCGTTGTCTACATAAACCATTGGCCAATTCTTTCTGAATGCATTATCTACTCCATAATTACGAAGAACTTCTGAAGCTTTAATCGAAATACCATCACTAATTATTTTTTCGCCGTTTTTTAAAAACCTAATATCAATATCCTGATTTTCTGGATGAGCACAATTCCAATTGTTGAATATATCAATTTTATTAATTTTTTTAAGTTCGAAAAATCCAATAAAAGAACTGTCTCCATCTCTGGAAACTTTTCTCCATTGATTATTATCTAAGAATATGATTGAGCCACCTGAGTTGAAACAAATCCATTCTTTAAAAAAATCAAATTTCTTCTTCTCTTTGAGTGATGTTGATATCTTTTCTATATCGTTTTTTTCTATGCTTTTCATTCCTAGAAAGTTTGCTATTTCATTTAAATAGAGTTGTCTTTCATTACTGTTATGGCTTAATAATGATATTGGTATCTCTAAATAGCCTCGCGAAAATTTTATGTACTTTAAATAGTCTGTTTTATAATTTGTGCGAAGCTCTACTTCATTTGTCAAAAGTTCAATTT
This sequence comes from uncultured Candidatus Actinomarina sp., assembly GCA_902571385.1. Taxonomy (GTDB): domain Bacteria; phylum Actinomycetota; class Acidimicrobiia; order Actinomarinales; family Actinomarinaceae; genus Actinomarina. The sequence continues at coordinate 169,853 of CACGBK010000001.1, read as the reverse complement.
TTTCCTCAAATGAGCCAGGAAATTTTTCATTAATTTCAGGAATTAAAATGTTTCTAATCCAGTTTCTTATAATCTTATTATCCATGTTTGATGGATCATCAAAATAAATTAAGCTGTATTTGTTTGCGTAATCATAAATTTCTGTTTTTGAAATTTTAATCATTGGTCTTTGAATTTTTTTATTAATTGACTTTATTGATTTCAAACCCTCAAGTCGTGTTCCTCTAAATAGATTTATTAATAAAGTTTCTGCCTTATCAGAAAGGTTGTGACCTGTTATTAATATTTCTTCATCTTTAAGATCAGAGAGTAGAGCATTGTACCTTTCATCTCTCATCTTAGTTTCAGAAGATTTCGGATTTAATGAAGTTGGGAGTGTTTTAAATTCTAAATTTAATGAATCTGCAATTTTTTTAGCAATTATTTCTAACTTTTTAGAATCTTTTTGGTTGTGTTGAACAAAAACAAGTCTTATTTTTACAGATTTTTTTGCCAATATATGAGCTAATACAGAACTGTCTACTCCACCGCTTAATGCAAGAACATAATTTTTAGACAAATCAATATTTTCAATAACTTTTTGAATGTTTGAGCTCATAAATTTTGCTCTATTTCTTTATTGCTTTATATCTCTTTTTTGTGACTTGTCTAAAGTATTGGACAATATTTCCAATAATGACCAAAGTTGCAATTGCTACACTTGTTGGTATTAGAAACTTATACGTCCATTGTGGATCTTCTTGGACCTCTACTTCATCTTCTATAACAATTGCCGGAATAGGAACTTGCTCATGTTCATCAGATATATTGGAGTAATCATAAGTGGACGAGAAAGCTGAACCGCTAATAGATATAATTAGTAAAGAAGAGAGTATAAATTTTTTCACATTAAAAGACTACACAATCCGAGAAAAAAAATAAATTTATATTAAATTAATTTTGAGCCGAAGGAGGGAATTGAACCCTCGGCCTGCTCATTACGAGTGAGCTGCTCTACCACTGAGCTACTTCGGCAATAATAAGCTCAAGAAAATATAAAAAAATTTAAAGATCTTCAATTTTTTCCCAATTCCGGTCATCATGACCAAAATGAGAAAAAAGTGTATCTTTTTTATAATTTACATTCAATAAATCCAATCGTTCAATGATCATTCCTGGCATCATATCAAACTTTGAGACAAAATCACTCAGAACTGAACCACCTTTTTTTATTGTATCAAATGTTTCAATAGATAATTCATAAGGTTCTGATTTTCCAATTGCATATGCTACTCGTACCTGGCATATTTCTGCCAAATTATGAGCAACTATATTTTTTGCTAAATGTCTTGCTGCGTATGCTGCTGATCTATCAACCTTTGAGGGGTCTTTACCAGAAAAAGATCCTCCTCCCACAGGTACAGTTGGTCCATAAGCATCAACAACAATTTTTCTACCAGTTAGACCTGTGTCGCCTGCAGGTCCCCCTTTGATAAATGATCCAGAAGGATTCAATTCAAATTGAAAATCGTTGTTTACTAATGCAGCAATCATATCTTCTAGATTATTTCTTAAACCGTCAATATCAATATCTTTTTTATGTTGTGTAGAAATAACAACTTTAGTTTTTTTTCCACCGGTAGTTACTTGTACTTTTGAATCTAAATCTAGATTTTCATCTTTATTTTGTAGATCCCATAAAGACATTTGTATATTTCTACTTATATCAAATGTTTTAGGCATAAAGGATTCTGTTTCATTTGTTGCATAGCCAACCATAATGCCTTGATCACCAGCTCCAAGTTCTTTATCATCTTCGACTGCAGATCTTATCTCTTCTGATTGAGGAGTTAATTCATTTTGTATTGTTAGATTATCTAATTGAAAATCCTTGAAACTTGTTTTTATTGTTTTAGATAAGGCCTCTTTAACATTTTTATTTACAGTTTCATCATCAATATTTGCAATTTCACTTATCTCTCCGCCAACAATAACTAATCCTCCATAAGATGTTCCAGTTAAAAAAGTCTCAACAGCAACTCTTGATTTTTTATTATTTGAAAGTGCCTCTGTCAGAACATAGTCAGATATTAGGTCTGCTATTTTATCAGGATGTCCTGGAGAAACGGTTTCAGCTGTTTTATGCATATTTTATTTTTTTATTTACTTCGCTTCTTTATATTAATTATTTATCGTAATTTCTGCTTGAAAACTTTAATCTATTTATTTGTTATCCTCTTTTTATGTCCTCTGAGATAAAAAAGATATATAATTTACTATTCTCAGTTGGTTTCTCTTCCATCGGTTTTATTGCAGCAATTACAGTCACTGCTTTGGCTGTAAGAGAAGTTACTACTAATCCTTATTTAGTAGGGATTCCAAATGCACTTGGTGTTGGGGGGGGCGTTTGTGGGAACTCAGATTTTTGATTATTTACAAAATAAATATTCAAGAATGCTTGCTCTAGCAAATACTTTTTTTGTTGGAGCAATAGGGGGTATTGTTTGCTTTATAAGTCTTTTAACAAATTCATTTAATTTACTTATTATTGGCGCTTTTGTTTTAGGAATAGGTCAATCCGCTTCCTTGCAAACAAGATACGCTTCATCATTTATCGTTAGAGAGGATTTCAGGGCAACTGCTCTTTCACTTGCAGTTTGGTTTTCAGTTTTTGGTTCAGTCTTTGGACCAAGATTGGTTGGACAATACTCCTCTACATTTATGAACATTTTTGGATCAGAATTAATTGTTGCCTATTTTGTTGCAACGATTGGTTTTTTGCTTGCAGGGTTTTGTGTAATAGGACTAACAGATAAAAGTAGTTTATTGAGATTGCCTGTAATCACCGAAAATGCCTCTTCAAAAACTAAGCTCGATAAAAAGGCAACCCAATTAACTGTGTTGTTAGTTGTCAATCACTTTGTAATGGTGATTATCATGGCTGCAACCCCTTTGCATGTTCAAGATATAGGTGAACCCATACAAGTTGTTGGAACAATAATTAGCTACCACACCCTTGGAATGTTTGTTTTCTCACCCATACTTGGAAGATTTGTCGATAGAGTTGGTTCAAAAAAAGTATCAATTACTGGTGGGTTTATTCTATTAATAAGCTGTGTTTGCGCATTAAATACTTCAGACATAGTCCTATTACATTTAAGTTTATTCTTATTGGGTCTTGGGTGGAATTTTAACTTTGTTTCTATTAGCTCTGAAATTTCTAAATACTCAATTGAAAAAAACACAAACCTTAATATAAAAAGCGATTCATTCGTATTTGTAGGCAGTGTATTTGCCCAGTCATCTTTAGGACTAACCTATACATTAATTGGCTTTGAGGGGCTAGTAATATTTGGAACTCTAGCAGCCATTTTTTTGCTATTCAATTTAGTGAGACTTTCATCAAAACTATTGACTTAAACTTCAAATAGCTTCAGATTCCAAAACTAATTTATTTATTGCTATCCTTGGCCTTATTCCCAAAGATATGTCCTCAATAAAATTTGTCAATAGTTCAGAATACCTGAATTCAACTTTTGTAAAATTTGTTGTTGATAAAATATTATTCACTAAATATTCAATTGATTTTTCAAGAATATTTAAATTACTATTTGAATCTACATTAATTTCGTCAATGGCATTTTCTAATTTAATTAAATTAAACATTTTTTCATTGGCATTTTGTTGAGGAGGCTTCAAGTTTTGTAAAATCGAAGTTATTAAATTAATTTTATCATTAAGATTCTTCATCAATAGACTCTCCTCCATATCAAGAAAATTTATAATATCTTCAAATTCAAAATCATATGTATAGGTGTACTCATCATCTATATACAAAGTCCTACACCTGCTTTTAAGTGTCGGTAACATATTTTTTATTGATTCATCCTTTGAATGTGACCAGTATCTTCCATTTGAAGTGATTATAAATATATTCGAGCTTGAAGGCTCTTCTAAAGTTTTCAATAGAGCATTTGATGCTTCTTCGGTAAGAGACTTTGTCGGAGGAAATATAAATATTTTATATTTCGCTTCAATTGGATAGATGCTTTCATTAGTAATTACTTTTCTAATATCATCAACACCTAATGTATTAATATTTTCAGATGTAACAACTCTTATATCTGGATGCTCAAGGATGTCAGTAGAATTAAATAATAAATTAGATGAAAAAGCTTTTGCCTGATCAAGTAAATAGCGGGAAGAGCCAGAAATCAAAAGATAGGAGTGAAAAGGTTTTGATGATTCATTTAATAATTTTGAATTAAGTTGAATCAACATCTAACCATTCATATATAATTTTTGTATTGAATTCAAAATCTTGAGTTGCATCCAAGACTAAAAAATCGTTTTCAAATTTCTCGGCTAATTCTAAATAGCCATCTTTTACTTTTTTAAAAAAATCTATATCAGAACTTCCAATTCTATCATTTACTTTTTGACGTCTTAATGATATCTCCGGATCAATATCTAAAAGAATAACTTTTTCAGGCCAAAAGCCGTTTATGGCAATATCATTTATGTTATATATTTTTTCAAAACCTAGGCCTCTTCCAATTCCTTGGTATGCCACTGAGGAGAAAGCACTTCTGTCAGAAATGATTTTTATCCCCGCCTCTATAGATGGTCTTATTATTTCTTCTACTAAGTTTGCTCTATTGGCTGAAAATAAGAGGGCTTCGGTTAAAGGCTCAACTTCATATTCATGACTCAGTAAAAGATCCCTTATCCCTTCACCAAGTTTTGAACCTCCTGGCTCTCTTACTATTTTGTAATCTATTTGCTTTTTTTCTAGATGATTGGTTAATGATTCAATGTAACTAGTTTTACCAGACCCATCTACTCCTTCAAAAGCTACATAATCTGTATTCAAATTTTTATTCCTTTTCGTCTAGTTTCAACTTTATCTTATTAAAGTTTGATTTTTCAATACCAAATTCATTAAAAATACTTCTGTATCCATTTATAAAATTTAAAATCCCAGTGAAAAGTATCAATATCGAACTTCCATTTAAGACTAGATAAACTCCATCTTGACCAAAAATACCATCTAAATAATTTGCAATAATACCTGACAATAAAAAGGAAATTAATAATGCGAGCCTTCCAATGGTATAAAAATTCCCAAACACTCTTCCTCTAATTTCAATACTTGTAGATGCTTGCAAAAAACTTATTGTTAGTAAGTAAACTCCTCCTGTTCCAAGGCCTGAAATAAAAACAGATAATAAAATAACAAAAAAATCAGTCGATCTAAATGCTAATAAAAGGGAAATGCCAACTAGCATCATTGAAATTCCAATTAAAAAGTTAACTCGATTAAAACTTGTAACAAAATAGCTTAAAGTCAACATGCTTATTAAAATTCCAGTTCCAAATGAAGCGATCATAAATCCAAATGAACTCTCGCTAAAACCCAGATCAACTGTAAGGAAAGAATGTCCTAACATAAATAACGTACCTGCTCCAATCAAGCAAAACGAAATTGAAAATGAGATATTTCTGATATCTTTAGTTTTGAAAAAATAATCTAAGCCATCTTTGAAATTTTTAAATGAAACATCAGGTTTTTTATTAAATGTATTTTTATTTTCATTTTTTAAAAAGTAAAGAAGTATCGCAGAAGCCATAAACGTGAAAGTATCAAATAAAAATATGATTGATCCACTCCATCCATTACCAGTTTCATTTATAAATTCTAAACTGTTCCAATCACTAACAACTCCCAGAACTAATGATGCAATAGGCAATGTTGCATATGTACCGATTGCAAATAAAGAATTTGCTTTTACAAGATTTTCTTTATTTACTATCTCAGGAACTACAGCCTCTCTAGAAGGTTGTCTTATTAGTGAAAATATTTCAGATAGAAAATTTATTAAAAATATTGAATACAAATTATCTGCAAAAAATAAAAACATAACAAATATCATTCTTATAACATCGCAAAATATCATTATCATTTTTTTGTTGTATCTATCAGCGATTAATCCAGCGAATGAAGATAAAAGAGCTGGAACAATTCTTGCTATTAATGGAACGATTGCTGTAAGCTCAGAATTTCCAGCTTCAGTTCCAAGATAGCTAGCCAATGCAACTGACCCAAAAAGGGTTGCCCAGTCTCCAAAGCTTGAAATTGTTCCGGACCACCAGAGTAAAGAAAACTGAGACTTTGAAAAAATTTTTATTTTATCCATTGCTTATATAATCACTATAAATCGAATTGAAAATACTTTTTTTCTAAAATCCTGTACTTTTACCAAAATACTGTTATCAATAAGGACATGTCAAAACCTTTAGTTATAGTTGAGTCACCAACAAAAGTTAAAACTATATCAAAAATTCTTGGTGATGAATATGTAGTTAAATCAAGCGTAGGTCATATCAGAGACCTTCCAAGAAACACAAAATCAATTCCTTCTTCATTTAAAAAAGAAGATATTCTTTGGGGTGCTGTAAAGCCAAATCAATTTGAGAACATATATGTGATTCCAGAAGATAGAAAAAAAATAGTAAATGAACTAAAAGACTTGGCCGATAAGGCAACGGATGTCTACTTAGCTACTGACGATGACAGGGAGGGTGAAGCAATTGCATATCACCTAAAGGAATCACTTGAATTAAAAAATGAACCTAAAAGAATTAAATTTAATGAAATTACAGATACCGCAGTACTGAATGCAATGAAAAATCCTGAAAAAATTGATATTGGAAAGTTCAAATCTTACGAAGCAAGAAGAACGCTTGACAGGATGATTGGTTATGAAATATCACCAAAATTGCGAGATCTAGGCGGAGCGTTTATTTCTACTGGAAGAGTTCAAGGACCAGCAATTAGATTGATTGTTGAAAGGGAGGAGGAACGTTTAAGTTTTATTAAATCTGAATATTTTGAAATAAAGGCTGATTGTAAGAGTTTAGGGTCTGAATTTAAATCCAATCTTAAATCTTTAAATGGCATAAAAATTTCGACCTCTAAAGATTTTGATAAAAAAGGAAAAAAAATTTCAAAGGACAGGAGATATTTGAATGAGGAAGAGGCGAGAGATATTGTTAACATACTTAAAAATTCTGTAGCAAATATATCAAATATTAAAGAGTCTCAAAGAACTGGGAAGCCTCCAAAACCCTTTAAGACAACAAGCTTGCAAACGTCTGCGAGAAATAATCTTGGATTTCAACCAGGCAAAACGATGGGTATTGCACAAAAACTTTATCAAGAGGGATTAATAACATATATGAGAACAGACTCAATTAGGCTTTCAGATATTGCAATTAAAGCTTCCAGAAAATATATTGAGTCGAATTTTAGTAAGGAACATCTTCCTTCTACACCAAATTATTATGGCGATAGCAAAAATGCACAAGCAGCTCATGAAGCTATTAGGCCATCAGGTGAAAAATTTAAAACGCCCAAAGAGTTATTAAATAAATATAAAGAAGACAGTGATGAGTATAGGCTATACGAACTAATTTTTAATATAACCATCGCATCACAAATGTCAGAAGCTAGAGGACTAACAAAGACGATAGACATAGAAGTAAACGATGAGATTTATGAAACTATTTTATTAGGAATTTCTGGGACAACATGGGTTTTTGGAGGATACAGAGATATAGCTAAAAACCTAAGTGAACAATCACAGGAGCTACCAAATTTAAAAAAAGGTGACAAGGTTGAAATAATTAATTCAGAATACGAACAAAAATTTACAAATCCACCAAATAGATATTCCTCAACATCACTTATTAACAAATTAGAAGAACTTGGTATTGGGAGGCCCTCAACATACGTTTCAATAATCCAAAGCATAACATCAGTTTTTATAAATTCAGATTCAAGCTTAAAACCCAGAATAATAGCAATGGCAATGATTAATAATTTTATGAAACCTTATTTTGATCCCTACATAAATTATAAATTTTCAAAGGAAATGGAAGACAAGTTAGATGAAATATTAGAAAGTAAATCTCCTGAAGAAGCAAAAATAGATTTCTTAAAAGATTCCTATGAGAAAATTCAAAAACATGTAAATAAATACGGTGAGCCTGACCCGATTTCCCTAACATCATATCCACTTCCATTTGATACTCGATATGTACTAAAAACTGGTCGCGTCCAGGATAGAATCGCCTATCCATATTTACAGAGAGATGATGACTTTTATATAGGGTTACCTCCTGACATAACAATCGAAGAACTAGATGAAACCTATATATATGAAGGTGAAAAACAACAAGAAGCAAATCTTCTTAAAGAGCGTAGAGTTTGTGATTGTATAGAATGCGAAACTCCTATCTTTATAAAACTTGGTCCAGGTGGAGGATATTATTTTCAACACGGCATAAAAGAAAAGGGAATTAGGCAACCAAAATGTCCCTACAGGAATATGATAGGACCTATTTTCGAAGATGAGGATCCTGACCTACTTGGTCCTGAAGATGCATATAAAAGGTTTAATTTGTCGACCAAAAACCCGCGTCTTGTATGTGAAGAAAATGGCTGGAGTTACATGACAGCTGTAGGGCCTTATGGAGGATTTGCAATCAAACAGAGGAATAGAGAAGTTTTCGATATTAATGACCTTAAGGAAATGAAAAAAAACGAAATAGTAGAACTAGTTAACTCTGAAAAATACCAAAAAATTATGAACTTGATTAATGGAGAAACAAAAAATATTCCTAAGAGTTTAAACAAAGATGAACTCCTCGAAAGAATTAAGGAAACATATTTGATTAATGAGAAGAGTATTAAAAAGTTATCAAAAGATAGTTTGGTAAACTTGGCAAAACTTCTAGACATTGTTTTTTATAGAGGAAGATTCAGAATGAAAACAGAGGATGCAACAAAAAATAATTTGATTAATAAAATAGTTATTGATAAAAAAAATAAACCGCTAGAAACACCCCAAAAAGCTTTAACTATTGATAGTTCTGAAATTTTAAATGTATTTGGCGATAGTAATAACTAAAAATTATTCATATATTAGATTCAATTTTATCTATTAGTTTTTCCCAGTTATAAAAGTCACTAACAAACTTTCTACCTTCTAATCCAAACTCTTCAATCTTTTCTGGGTTATTTATAAAATAAAGGATCGAGTCCTTAAGTATTTTTTTATCCCCAGCTACAAATCCAGTTTTACCAGGAATAATTGTTTCAATTGCGCCTCCAGATGCACCAACAATTACTGGAACTCCGTAGCTTGCTGCTTCTAAATAAACTAATCCAAGACCTTCAAACTCAATTCCAAAATATTTTGACTGAGATGGCATAGCGAATATATCAATTGATTTGTAAAAGTTAGAAAGATCGTCTTCACTTTCGTCCTTTAAGAAAGAAATGTCAGCAGCAGATACATTTGATAATTTCTTCAAATAATTTTCTTGTTTTCCAAATCCAAATATTTTTAGCTCAATTGGGATACCTGCTTCTCTAATTTCGTGAGTTACATCAATCAGCCAATTTATTTTTTTTCTGGAAACAAGTCGACTCACAACTCCAATAGTTATTTTTTCTTTTACTTCGTATTCTTTTTCAAAATTTGGTATATCAATTCCAGCACCAATATTATGAATTTGAGTATCTGTTATATCCTCTAATTTTTTACGTGAAAAATCACTTACAGTAAAAATTTTATTCAAATTATTAAGATTTTTTTTCAATATTGTTCTAACGATTGGAAAATAATTTAAAACATTAAATTCTGCACCGTGGCAAATCATAAATTGTGGAATTTTCACATTTTTGGGTGAATCTGGAATATCTAATGTGTTTAATTTATTTACAAATAAGAAATTTGGGTTGCTTGAGCCATGTAAGATAATATCAAACTTATTTTCATTTATTATTTTTTGTACATCTGAGAACACTTTATTTGGATTCCACAAAAAATTTTCAGTAGATTTAAAAGTGTTCTCACCAGCAATCCAATTAGGTCCATACACAAAAATATTATTTTTTGAATTTTCTGAAAGATTGGAAAGGTAGGTAGTAATCCCACCTTTTTTTGGTTTCCAATCGTTAGTAATGAGTAAAATATTCATTTGTTGAAATTTATGTGTTTAAATATATTATCAAAAAGCTGATGCAAATATAAGACTTACTATTGTCATGACTTTAATAACGATATTCATTGCCGGTCCTGAGGTATCTTTGAATGGATCTCCAATGGTATCCCCTATAACAGCTGCCTTATGTTCTTCAGATCCCTTACCAGCACCGCCACCTGCTTCAATATATTTTTTTGCATTGTCCCAAGCGCCACCGGAGTTAGCCATAAATATCGCAAGCAAAAATCCAGTTACGAGAGCACCAGCTAAAAAACCACCTAAGGCTTCTTTATTCCAAAACCCGATTACTAGAGGTAGAACAATTGCTAATCCGCCTGGAAGCAGCATTTCCCTTAATGCCGCTGTGGTAGCAATGTCTACACACTCTTCATATTCAGGAACGACACCCTCTTTACCTTCTCTTAATCCAGGTATTTCTCTAAATTGCCTTCTTACCTCTTCAATCATTTTAAAGGCAGCTCTTCCTACAGCATTTATTGTCATTGCTGCAAACAAAAATGGGAACATCCCACCTAGAAACAATCCAAGAGTAACTTCTACTTTTGTAATGTTTAATCCAGATTCAGCCAATCCTGCACTTTGTACAAATGCAGAAAATAAAGCTAGAGCTGTTACAGCAGCTGATCCAATTGCAAACCCTTTTGCGATAGCTGCGGTTGTGTTTCCTAGAGAATCTAATTCATCTGTGGCTTTTCTTACTTCAGGATCCAAATGGGCCATTTCTGCTATACCTCCTGCATTGTCTGCAATAGGTCCGTAAGCATCCACTGCTACGGTGATACCCAATGTTGCTAAAACTCCAATAGCTGCAACTGCAACTCCGTATATTCCACCACCATCACCTAAAGCCCAATCTCCTGCTGTATAAGCTCCAAAAACTCCAAAAACAACAACAATTACTGAGAAAGCTGCAGATCTCATACCTTCTGATATTCCTGAAAGTACAAGAGTGGCCGGTCCCGTCTTTGCTTGATCAGCAATGTTTTTAACAATTGAGTGATGATCTGATGTAAACCATTCTGAAATTTGACCTACAGTTATTCCTACTAATAAACCAATTATTACCGAGAAAAAAAGGCCGATTGGGTTTTCAGAGTAATCCGAAAACATTGTGTTGGAAAGAAAGAAAACTCCTATAGCGGTTAAAGCTGCCGCTGAATAAGTCCCTCTATGTAAAGCTTGTGCAAGTTTTCCCTCTTTTGGTACTACAAGAAATGAGGAAACGATTGAAGCTAGCATTCCAATAGTGCCAACAGCAAGTGGAAAAAATAATAGCGAAGGCAATGTCTCTGAATTAGAAAACACTATTGCAGCATAAGCTAATGGTGCAACTAGTGACCCAACATAGCTCTCAAATAAGTCTGCACCCATACCAGCTACATCTCCAACATTGTCACCAACGTTATCAGCAATAGTTGCAGGATTTCTAGGATCGTCTTCTGGAATTCCGGCCTCTACTTTTCCGACTAAATCAGCTCCAACATCAGCAGCTTTTGTGTAAATTCCTCCTCCAACTCTTGCAAAAAGAGCAATCGAAGAACCGCCTAAACCGATTGCGGCCAAAATATCATAAGCATTTTCAAGTTCCAATAGGTCAACAAAAATCCAATATCCAAGACCTACTCCCAACAAACCTAAGCCAGCAACCGAAAAACCCATCACCGCTCCACCTCTGAATGCGACTGGTAAAGCCTTTAGGGTTCCTCCATCTCTTGCAGCTTCTGTTGTTCTTCCATTAGCTGCAGTTGCTATTCTCATTCCAATAAATCCAGCTAACGATGAAAATAATGCACCACCAATGAAAGATACAGATCCCCAAACTCCGAGATCAGTAAGAGTTGGGATTAAAATAGCTAAAACTATGACAAAAATACTTATCCAAGAATATTGTCTTTTCAAGAATGCCATGGATCCTTTTCTGATTGCATCGGAAAGATTACTAACTTTTTCATCAGAAACATTTATAGACAATATTCTATTTGCAAAATAAGCTGCCAAAAGCAAGCCCATAATTGCCGCAACTATAGATCCTTGATAGTTTAAAAGCATTTGTTTTCCCCCAAATTATTGAATAAATATATATTAATTAGATTAATTCTTTTTGTTTGTCATTCTACAACAGGTGTTTCAAATCTTTCATCATCATCTCTTTCGGAAATTGGAACTTTTTGTAAAATTCTATTTAACAATATTGGTGCAATTACAGTTGTGACTATGACCATCCAAATAATTATGGAGATAATATCTTCAGTGATTATTGAAGATAATGTTGTTGTAGCAACAGCGACAAAAATAAGACCTACTTCGCCTCTTGGTGACATCCCAATTCCAATCAAAGAAGTATTGAATCCTTTACCCATGGCACCTAGGGCTGAAACATACTTCCCTACAAATGCTAATAAACTGACCAACATTCCATATAGAAAAATTTCCAATGAAGCCAATGTCTGAATGTTTACTTCCGAACCAATATAAACAAAAAATATTGGAACTAACAAGAAGTTCAAAGGCTTCATTTCTTCCCTAATCCTGTGTGTCATTTTAGATTCTGCGGCGATTACTCCTCCAGCAAAAGCTCCAACAATTGGATGTAACCCAACAAAGTGAGCAGCAGCACCTAATAACATTGCAAAAATAAAGCTTCCAGTTACAAATGTACCTGGAGAGGGGATTTTTACTAAGAAGTTAAAAACTATTGGAGAAATTTTTCTACCAATGACTACGACTGCAATTAAAAATCCTATGGCCTTGCCGCTAATAATTGCTAGATCAATAAGGGCAAAATCTCCTGAACTAGTAAGAAGTCCGGCAACAACAGTCAGAATTAATAATCCTAAAATATCATCAACAACTGCTGCTCCAATAATTGTTTTAGCTTCTTTTGTTTTAAGGGCACCCAAATCCCCAAATACTCTTGCGGTGATTCCAACAGATGTTGCTGTCATGGCAGCCCCAACAAATAGAGCAACTTCAAATTGATTGACTCCACCCAAGCCGAGTGCATAAATTGATCCAAAACCAAGTGCAAATGGGGCAACAACACCTATTAGTGCAACGATTATTGAGGTTGATCCAAGCTCTACAAACTCTTCTAAGTTAGTTTCTAATCCAACTTCAAATAATAAAAGAACTACTCCAATTTCGGCAAGAGTAGAAATTACATCGCCCTTTTCAAAATGTGGTAACAATCCCAGACCGTAATATCCAATAATGATTCCAGCCACTAGCTCTCCGATAACTGCTGGTTGATTTATTCTTCTCATTAACTCAGCGCCAAATTTTGCAGCAACTAAAATTATTGCTATTTCTAAAAATTTTTCAATAATTGTTTCCATGATCGTCTAGTTTAAATGAGAAGTGAATAAATGATAATGATTAAAACTTAAAGTAGAAAAATAATATAATTTGTTAATAATATGGGAAAAACATTATTTGAAAAAATTTGGGATAACCACCTTGTAGCTTCGATAGACAAAAATACAAATTTGATATTTGTAGATTTGCATCTCGTACATGAAGTCACCTCTCCCCAAGCTTTTGATAGTCTGAGAATAGCCGGAAGGAAAGTAAAGTATCCTGAATTAACTCTTGCAACAGTTGACCATGGTGTACCAACTTCAAATAGATTACTTGGTATAAAAGATCCCTTATCAAAAATACAAATTGATGCGTTAGAAAATAATTGTGAGGAGTTCGGTGTTACATTGTTTGGAATAAACGATCCCCGTCAGGGTATCGTTCATGTAATCGGACCTGAGCAAGGTATAACACAGCCTGGAATGACAATTGTATGTGGGGACAGTCATACGGCTACTCATGGTGCATTTGGAGCGCTAGCGTTTGGCATTGGGACGTCTGAAGTTGAACATGTTCTTGCTACTCAAACCTTAGCAATGGCAAAGCCAAAAACGATGAAAGTTGAAGTCGTTGGAGATGTCTCTGATGGTGTAGGGCCAAAAGATATAATATTAGGAATTATTAGAAAAATTGGTACGGGTGGTGGAGCTGGACATGTTATTGAATACGTTGGTGACGTAATAAAAAATATGAGCATGGAAAATAGAATGACTATTTGTAACATGTCAATAGAAGGCGGTGCAAGAGCAGGAATGATTGCACCTGATGAAACAACTTTTAATTATTTAAAAGATAAAAATTTTGCTCCAAAAAACAAAGATTGGGATGATGCCATTAGAGAGTGGAGTGATCTTTATTCTGATAATGATGCAGTGTTTGATAAGGTCGTAACTATAAATGCTAGTGATCTTGAACCCTCTATTTCCTGGGGTACAAATCCTTCACAAGTAATTTTTGTAAATGATACTATCCCATATCCTGAAGATTTTAAAGATGAATCTGATAAAGAGGCAGCAAGTAGAGCTCTGGAATATATGGATTTGCAAGCTGGAGAAAAAATAAACGAAATTAATTTGGATAGAGTGTTCATTGGTAGTTGTACAAACGGTCGTATTGAAGATTTAAGAGAAGCTGCTCAAATAGTAAAAGGAAAAAAAGTTGCAAAAACTGTAGGCGCAATGGTTGTACCTGGTTCCACCCTTGTTAAAAATCAAGCAGAGGAAGAAGGTTTGGACAAAATTTTTATTGAAGCAGGATTTGATTGGCGTGAGGCAGGATGCTCTATGTGTCTTGGTATGAATCCAGATATATTAAGTCCAGGAGAAAGATGTGCATCAACATCAAATCGAAACTACGAGGGAAGACAGGGTGCCGGAGGAAGAACTCATTTAGTAAGTCCAAAAATGGCAGCTGCAGCTGCACTGCATGGAAAATTTGTTGACATTAGAGATCTTTAAAATGAAAAAAATAAATGATATAAGTTCAACAATGCTTCCTTTAAATATGTCTAATGTTGATACAGATCAAATTATGCCAAAACAATTTCTTAAGCGGGTTGAAAGATCGGGCTATGGTGAGTTTTTATTTTTTGATTGGAAAAAGGATCCAGATTTTTCACTTAACAAAAAAGAATATCAAGGATCAAAAGTTTTAGTAGCAGGAGATAATTTTGGAACTGGTTCATCACGAGAACATGCTCCTTGGGGCCTACAAGATTGGGGATTCGATGCAATCATTTCAACCAAATTTGCAGATATATTTAAATTAAATTCGATAAATATAGGACTTTTACCAATTGAAGCATCTTTACAAAATGTTGAGGGTCTCTTTGAAAAAATTGAGAAAGATCCAAGCACAAATATACAGATATCAGTTGAAAACAAATCTGTTAAATGTGAGGAAATTGAATTTATGTTTGATTTGGATGACTTCTCGCAAAAAAGAATTTTGGAAGGACTAGATAAAATTGATATTACCCTTGATTATATGAGTGATATTGAAAACTTTAATGAATCAAGAAAAAATTGGAAACCTAAACTAGCTTAGTTACTGGCAAGCTCAAGCTGTCACCAACCTCAACGGATAACAACATTCCATTATGTATCTGCAAAGAAGGTCTTAAATTTGGATTACTTTTATATTTTTCAAACCAATCCTCAATAAGCAAATCATCAATGTAATTTTGCAAAATTGTAGAAAGTTCTATTGAGGATGTTTTTGGAACTGCCCCTGGCAAATTTGCAATCGCTGAAATTATTACCCCGTTTCTTATTTCAAATGGTTCACTGTGTGTATTTGGTTTTACATTTTCAACACACCCCCCTTGATCAATTGCAACATCTATGATTACTGTGCCTTTTTCCATTTGGTCTATGTCTTCTTCGGTAATTACAACAGGGGGCTTTCTTCCTGGCAATAGTACAGCTCCTACAACAAGATCTGCCGATCTAACTTCATTTTTTGCTTCTTCACTCCCACCAATTATTGTTGTTATTTTGTCTTGATATTTATTTTTTAATTCTGTCAAAATTTCTTCATTTAAATCTATTGCAACAACAGAAGCTCCAATTTGAATAGATTTATCAATTGAGGCTCTACCTACTTCACCACAGCCAATAACAACTACCTTTGAATTACTCTCGTCTGAAATTGAAGGTAATAATAGCCCTTTGCCTTGTGAAGAATATTCCAAGAATTGCATTCCTTTTTGAATTGCTAGGTTTCCAGCTATTTTAGACATAGGTATCAAGAGAGGATACTGATTTCCATCCATAATCATTTCAGTAGCAATACCCGTTAACTTTTTTTCTAGAAGCCTTTTTGTCATTGATAAATTAGAGGCTAAGTGTAAGTATCCAAATAAAACATGTGATGGTTTCAAAAGATTAAACTCTTGTTCTTGTGGTTCTTTTACCTTACAAATTATTTCGGAAGATTCATATAACTCTTCAGCAGATCCCAATATTTTTGCACCCGAAGATTCATAATCTTTATCTGAAAATCCAGAACCTTGGCCCGCACCCGACTCCACAAATATATCTGCAAGACCCGTGAATTGGATTAAGTGTTTGGGTATTAATGCTACCCTTCCTTCATCTTGTTTTACTTCTTTTGGCACTCCAAGTTTTTTAATCATTCGATGGAACTGTCTCTTGTAAGTGTTTGTCTAAATATTTCATGAAAGGCGTTCCTCCCGTTCCAACAACATTTGAATTATTTTGGTTAGATAGTGATTGTTCATGTATATATATCCTTGCATACTCCAAGTGTTTATTTCTAAAAGCATGTACTTCATTAATTATTTCGTCAGATAATACAACTGAGCTATCTTCTGTTGTGGAGTTGCTTCTATTGTTTTCAGACCATTGATCTAAATCATTTAACAAATTTCTATGTTCTTTTGGCATATAAAGTCTCATTTCGTCTAAATACTCTTTTAATGGGTCATTAGAGTGGGTTACCCCAAGGAGAGCATCTAAGGCTGGCACTATTGAACTTTGGGCACCAGTTTCTCCTCTAAAAAGTTGGGGGGTTCCACCGTATTCCTCAACACCTTCATAAATTACACCATTTGGTGTGGCAGGGTTATTTTTCCAACCAAAGATATAGGGTCTTACACGGTTGTAGTAGATAAAAGGATCACATTTTTCAGGCATTCTGTTCATAATTTGATTAATTTTTTTTATGCTTACAAGTGCATTTTCTAGATATGATTGATCTTCACTTTTATCAAGGTAATAAGTTTTTAAATTATTAAGTATTTCTTTTGCTTCGTGCTCAATAGCAATATGAATCATAATAAACCAGTCTTCGTCCATTCCTCCCAAAAAATTTTGAAGAATTCTAATGTTTTCTAAGCCAAAGGGTTTATTTACATCTTGCAGTTTCCAATTATTTAATGCATAAGATGCATAAGACAGGATTGGCGGCCTATCTAACTTTTGAGAAATTTTGTACCATGTCTTTGATATGTTCTTTGGAATTACCTTTTCTATACTTGTACCTCCCCAGATGTATCCATGACCGATGTAAGAGTAAAGTAACATTGCTCTTTCTAATTCATCAATGCTCAAATTTGATATATTTTTTTCTGTCTCTAAATTTAATACCTCATACTCAATTTGGTTATTTGCTAATATTTTTGGAAGATTTTTTGCAATGTGTTCAACGTCATCGAACTCATTCGAGAGAAGTGTTGATATTTTGTTTGGCAAAAAACCACTTTCTAGAATAGAAAAATTCAATTTGTCCACCCCCATGATGATTTATTTTGTTGTTACTAATAATGGTAAACTATGTTTTGAAATCATGAAGGATAATTTTTTTGTTATATTAGGTAATCAATTATTTGATCCAAAATACCTAAAAAACTTAGGCTGCAATGATGTATTTATGGCTGAAGATTTAGGTCTTTGCACTTATGTTAAACACCATAAGCTGAAAATTTTTCTGTATTTAACTGCCATGAGAGAATATAGCGATGAACTTGCAGGAAAAGATATAAAAGTAAATTACTTTAAACTTGAAGCTAGAAAGGACAAAAAAGACTACTTTGAATTCCTAGTTGATTTTCTTAAAAAGAAAGAAATTGATAAGATTAATGTTTTTGAATTAGAAGATAAGCCTTTTGAAAGAAAATTCCATAAGAAAATGGTTGAAAATTCAATTAAAGTTGAAATTCAAAAATCTCCAATGTTTATTTTTGAAAGAGAAAAATTTACTCAAATGGCAAAAGGGAAAAAAGTATATAGGATGGCATCGTTTTATCAAAAAGCTAGAAGAGACTTAAATATTTTAATGGATGAAAATGATCAACCGATTGGAGGTAAATGGTCATTTGATGAAGAAAATCGAAAAAAGATTCCAAAGAATACAATCATCCCCTCATTACCAAATTTTAAAGATTCCAAACATTCAGAAGATGTGATAAAGGTAATTAATAAAAACTTTCAAGATCATCCTGGAGAATTGACAAACTTATGGTTTCCAGTGACTAGAAAAGATGCAAAAAAACAACTTGATGAGTTTATAAAAAATCGTTTTTTAAATTTTGGGGTTTATGAAGATGCTATGTTAGAGGGTGAAAATTTTCTTTTTCACAGTTGTATAAGCTCACTGATAAATATCGGCCTTTTAACACCTCATTACGTTATTGAAAGATCAATCAAGCTGGCAGACAAATATGACGTTCCAATAAATTCTCTTGAAGGATTTATAAGACAAATTATTGGATGGAGAGAATTTATTAGGGGCATATATCAAGAAGAAGGTGATTATCAAATAAAACAGAATTATTGGAACCACAAAAGAAAATTAACAGATGCATGGTACGAAGGAGAGACAGGAATTGTTCCATTGGACGATGCCATTAAAACTACTTTGAGTGATGGCTACGTGCATCATATTCCTCGACTTATGGTAATTAGTAACATAATGAATCTTTGTGAAATAAGCCCTGATGAAATATACAGATGGTTTATGGAGATGTATATAGATTCTTCAGATTGGGTTATGGTCCCTAATGTTTATGGTATGGCAACGTATGCTGATGGAGGTTTGATGTCAACGAAACCATACACTTGTGGCTCAAACTATATTCTAAAAATGAGTAATTACAAAAAAGGTGACTGGTGTGATACGTTAGATGGACTTTATTGGAGATTTACAGAAAAGAATAGAGATTTTTATGAATCTAATCCAAGGCTTTCACTTCTAACTAGATCCTTAGATAAGATGGATTCCGATAGAAAGAAAAAAATATTTAATGAGGCAGAGAAGTTTATTAAGTCTCACACAAAATAATTAAGTTTTTTGCTCCAAATATTTTTTTAGCTTTAGTGGTTCGTCAGTCATAATTCCATCACATCCAAACTCCAAACATTTATTGAAATCTTCTTCTGTATTAACTGTCCAAATATGTAAATATAATTTATTGATCTCTGAAAAATTTTTAAGCTTTCTTGAATGAACTTTTAACCCTTTATATATAAAAGGTGCTTGTAAGGCTTGAACTTTAAAATTTCGTTTTTTTGTTGGAAAATATCTTGCAATAACGTTTTCTCTAAAAGATCCTGAAGTGAATATCTCACCCTTAGAAATGTTTATAAATTCATCCAATCGAAAAGGGTTAAATGATGATACTAATGTCCTATTTTCAGCTTTTGTTTCCTTAATAATTCTATAAACTTTTTTTGCCATTCCAGACTCTTTTAGATCTAAATTAAAACAAAGTTCATCAAAAGTCTTCAAGGCCTCTCTTAGTAAAACAAAGGTGGTCTCCTTGTTTACATTTTTTCTTTCATAGAATTTTGATCCAGCATTAATTTTTTTTAAATCTTTCCAATCTAGCTGAGATATCTTGCCTTTATGATGGGTTGTTCTTTCTAATGTTGCATCATGATGTAAGATAATTTCTCCATCTTTTGTCATTCTTAAATCAGTTTCAAAATGTGTAAAGTTATTTTCAACTGTATGTTCTATGGCGTGTAAAGTATTTTCAGGAACCACATTTATCCCGCCCCTGTGAGGGATTATTGTGGGTACTTCTCCTCTAAAATAATAATTTCTATCCAGAAACACCACCAGTGAAATTAAATTCCTTTAAATGCAACATGGGAACATTTAAAATACCTTCGCCAAATTCAGAATCAGCAAATCTATTTTCAGATCCAACACCCAAAACATTTCCCTGACCTAAAGATGACATAAAACTTTGAGTAAATCTCAATCTTCCGACAGGCTTTGTGATTTTTCCATTTTCAATTAGATACGAACCATTTCTGTTTAAACCAGTAACTACTTGTGTGATAGGGTCTAGAACTCTGCAATACCAAAATTCATTTATATAAATTCCTTTTTTTACATTTGAAATCATTTCATCTTTTGATATACCCCCTGGCTGTAAGTACAAATTTGTTCCAAGCCCGCCAAAACTATCTCCCCAACCAAACATCTCATGAAATGTATTTTTTTCGTTTAATTCAGTCGATGTTCGTCTTGTGTGAAAATAAGATTTTGGTACTCCGTTGGTAATTATTTCAGTTTGTGCTTTTGGAGATCCAGATGCATCAATTTTAAAGTTTAAAGCTCCTTCTTTATGAGGATCGTCAACAAGTGTAATTTTTTTATCAAATTGCTCGGTACCAATTTCAATAGGTGAAGTACCATCAACTTTACTTTTTGCATTAAATCCATAAACAGCAAGGAAAACTAAAATTGTGCTTACTGCATCTGGACCTAAAATAACTTCGTATACTCCAGGATCAATATCTTGAGGATTTTGAGATTCTTTTGCAATAGAATATGCCTCTTGACCTACTTTTTCACCATCAATATTTTCTAATGTCTTATGGCCTAAATGTGATGATCCTGATGATGTTTCAGATCTAAATATTCCATCGAGAAAAGCACTCGTTGCAGTGTCACTTGAACTAAGGCCATTTGTATTCCAAACAAAAACGTTTGAAACGTTCGAGGAGCAATAACCAGCACCATTAAAAGATCCTCCTTGATCAATAAAGTCTTTTACTTTTTGTGCTCTCAAGTCTGGATTTTCTGGAGATAGATTTCTATAACCATCATAAGAGTTTTCTTTACTAGCAAGGCCAGACCAACTTGAATCTTTTGGATTATTTTCTATTTCCGACAAAGCTTTTTTTACGACTTCATCAATTGATCCGAGGGAAGTTATATTGAAATTCAAATTAGTTGTTTTTCCATCAGAGTGAAAAGTTAGATAAAGATCAGTCATCTCCTCTTCTACATTTTGATGAATATGGGAGTTTGCAAATCTGGTAAGCGAGTCAATAGAATTAATCATTTTTATTTCACATTGCACATCTGATGGAATTATTTTCTTGGTATCCTCGATCAAATTTTCCCAAATTTTCATCCTCTTACTCCAATTCTTACATCTTTAAATCTTGCTGGGGAAGCTGGATGACCAGTATGTCCGATTTGACTTGGTTGTCCTTTACCACAATTTGGAGTGCCCCAAAATACCCACTCATCTTTTCCAGCTAGCATATCCATACTTCCCCAAAAGTTTGGTGTTATGCCTGTGTATGTAGGATTCTTTACCATATCTGTAATTTTTCCGTTTTTTACTAACCATCCAACTTCACACCCAAATTGAAAATTTAATCTTAAATCATCTATTGACCATGATCTGTTGGTTTCCATGTAAACACCGTCATCTGTGGATGATATAATTTCTTCTAATGATGACTCCCCCGGTAAAAGACCGACATTTGTCATTCTTACCATTGGTAATCGTCCATATCCATCAGCTCTGACCATGCCACCTGGGCTAACTCCTGCTATGGCAGCACTGTCACGTCCAGTTAAAACTCCTGTCCATATGCCTTCTTTAACTATGTCAACTCTTTGTGCAGGAGTTCCTTCATCGTCATATTTAAATGTTGCTAATGCACCAGGCAAAGTAGCATCAGCAACTATGTTCATTAACGTTGATCCATATCTATGTTCGTTTAATTTGTTTAGTTGCAAATGAGACGTTCCTGCATAAGCTGCTTCCCATCCGAGAATTCTATCTAATTCGATAGCATGTCCTACGGACTCATGAATTTGAAGTGCGAGTTGACTACCTTCCAATATTAAATCTCTAGTCCCTTCGGGACATTGTGGAGATGTTAGTAGCCTTTTAGATTCTTCTGTCAATCTTTCAACGTGGTCTAAGAATTTGAAACTCTGTATTACTTCCCAACCACCTGTTCTGTATTCTCCAAAAGATTGTGGATAAGAGCGTATTTGGGTTTCTCCATCACCAATACTTAGAGAAGAAATCCCACCACCGGATTCAATAATATTCTGATAAATTTCATGACCCTGGCTAGACCCAAACCATTTCTCAGTATCCCAAAAATTTAACCTACCAGATGCTATTGAACTACCTAATTTTTTCATTTCATGTGTTGAGGAAACTAATAAATCTATTTGATCTGTTGATGAAACTTTGAAAGGGTTCTGCTCATGAGGTGTAACATATTTATCTTGAACAATTGGAACATCAGCTAAAGGAAAATCATTTCCTGGTACTTTTGAAGATGCTTTTGCAATTAAGTAAGCTTTTTTTCCTGCCTCTATAAGTGATTTATCTGATAAGTCATATGTAGCATAAAAACCCCAGGAT
This sequence comes from uncultured Candidatus Actinomarina sp., assembly GCA_902571385.1. Taxonomy (GTDB): domain Bacteria; phylum Actinomycetota; class Acidimicrobiia; order Actinomarinales; family Actinomarinaceae; genus Actinomarina. The sequence goes on along the minus strand of CACGBK010000001.1, from coordinate 147,292 downwards.
GAACCAACGAGTGCGCGTATCCCTAATCCCATATTTTCAGAATTATTGAAATCTTCTAATTCACCATCTTTTGAAGATATATTTCGACTTTTAGATATCAAAATTCTTGCGTCCGCGTATTGTGCGCCTGAACCGATTGCCGAATCAATACTTTTATTAATTTGATTAAACATTTCTTTATTTTACACCTCTAAAAGATTCAGCGTCTGTAATCTTTTTATATGAATCATATAACAGTGTTTGGTTCTTCAAGATGTAAAGCTGGTGAATCAGAGTATGTATTTGCAGAAGAAGTTGGAGAGCTGATTGGGAAATATGGACATAATGTTGCTACAGGTGGTTACCAAGGCACCATGGAAGCAGTTTCAAAAGGTGCGTTAAATCAAGGCGTGACTGTTAGTGGAGTTACTGTTCCATCGTTATTTTCAGAAAAAAGTGAAAAAGGTTTTGAGAGAAGACCAAATATATACGTTAATAATGAAGTAAAAGCTGAAAGTCTCTCGAATAGGATACATTTTCTATTAAAAGACTCAAAAGCAATAATTGTTCTACCTGGAAAAATTGGAACATTGACAGAACTTTTTGTTGCTTGGAATTCAAATTATTTATTTAACATTAATGAAAATAAAGATTTGATCCCTATTTTTTTAAAAAAGGATTACTGGAAAAAAATTGTTGATGAGTTCCCTAATAATATGGAATTAAATAAAGAATTTTTAAATTATTTTGAAGATATAGCTCAACTAGAGATGTTTGTTTCTAAATTAAACTAAATCTTGTTCTCTGATGCCAAAAGAAGGATGTCGTAGCCTACAAAGAGCAAGTTTTTCTAACTGTCTAATTCTTTCTCTTGTAAGATCAAATTCCTCACCGATTTCCTCCAAAGTTCTTGGAACTCCATCGTAAAAACCATATCTCAGGGCGAGTATTCTTCCTTCTCTTTCAGGCAATCTGCTAATGCTGTCTCTTAAACTTTCTGCAACGTCTAAATCTTGAACAATTAACGAAGGATCGCTAGCATCTTCATCTTGAATAAAGTCTCCTAATTGAGCTCCATCTTCTCCTACAGGTTGCTCTAAAGAAACAGTGTCTGCAACGCTTAGAGCTAACTCAACCTTATCAACACCTACACCTGCCTCTTTTGCAATTTCCTGTGGTTTAGGGTCTCTTCCAAGTTCAGCCTTTAGTTGAGCCTGTGCTGCTCTAACAGCTGCCATAGTGTCATGAAGGTGAACAGGTATTCGCACAGTTCTTGATTTGTCTGCAATTGCTCTAGTGATTGCTTGTCTAATCCACCATGTTGCGTAAGTTGAAAACTTAAAACCTTTTCTCCAATCAAATTTTTCAACAGCTCTTATCAATCCTAAATTACCTTCTTGAATCAAGTCGAGAAAATCAATACCTGAGGTGTTTGCGTATCTTCTGGCATTAGCAACAACAAGACGTAGGTTTGCTGTTAAAAAGGCATCTTTGGCTTCTGCACCTTTTTTTCGATTTCGCTTTAATCGAATTTCTCCTTTTTTATCTTTGTATTGTTTTTTAGTTAATTTAACAGCTGCTTTCTCCCCCGCTTCAATTCTTTGAGCTAATTCAACTTCTTGTTCTGCTGTAAGAAGATCAAAATTACCAATTGCAGTAAGGTATTGGCTAACTAAATCTGTAGTTAATTTTCCTTTATCATCAGCAAGTTTTTTAACTAAAGATTTCGCTTTTTCTCTTGCTTCTGCTTCTTGTTCAGGAGTTAATGACTCTTCTTCATTAGCAAGCTCTGCCTCCATTTTGGAAGCTTTTGGCTTTGAAGGAATTGTTTTTGTCACCATTATTTTGACCTTATATTTTGTTTTCTAGTTACCGAAAAGTAAGGATAGATGTATTCCTGAATTAAAGCTAATTAATTTAATCTATATTTTGAGGAATTTTTAACAAAGTTGCCTTTTCGACTGCTTTGTATACGTAAGTAATCCATAGAAGATCGGCAAGCAATAAGTGCAGTATGCTTAGTGGTAAAATAATATTAGAAACAACATTTAGAACACCTAGAATAACTCCAACAATTACCAAAACCTTAATAATTGAAGCATCTATTGCAAATTCTTTTTTAAATCTATTTGATTCTGAAAATAAGAATATTGAGAGAATGGTAGAAACAAATGGATGAAGAATTCTTAATCGAGTTAAAACTTCACTTGTTGAATCGAAGTCTTCAATAAATCCCTCTACAAAAGAAGCGCTGGGAAACAAAACATCTGCCAGGGCGGTTATTGATCCAGTAGCCCCTGTTAAAAAAAATAATACAAATGCAATTTTTATCCTTTTATCAAAAAAGTTGCTCAATTTATTTTCAGATTCTCTTAACAAATAAAAAATCAATGTATAAAAACCTAAAAGAGCAAATGTATTTACCAGATGTAATGGAACAGCAATAATTCTTGGTAGGGAAGAATTTAGTCCAACCCATTCATAGATAACAATGACTGCTCCTATTGCTGCCTCAAGTAAAACAAAAAAGGTTAGATAATTAATTATTTTTTTATGAAGCAATGGAGTATCTGGATCTTTGCTTTTAACAAATAACAATAAGGTGACAATAAGTAAAACTCCACTAATAGACCTGTGACTAAACTCTATAATCTCTGAACTTGTTTCTAGACTAGGAATCACTCTGCCATTGCAAGTTGGCCATGACGCTCCGCAGCCATCACCTGAACCAGTAGCCCTAACAATTGCTCCAGCGAGAATGGATAAAATTGATGTTGTTAAACCAGCAGTTGCTAATGAGCTAAGTTTCATAAGAGGTTTTCAATAAATAAATTGAATGAATTAAGAAACATTTGAAAAGCTTTCGTTGCTATGAATAAAAGAACTGATATTGAAATAAAAGTTTTTATATTCCTTGAAAAATAAAAAGACAACTGTTTTGGGTCTTCTATATAAGGTTGTTCTTCAAGGGCATTTTCATACAGGTCTTCATAATTTGAAACTTTCTCTTCTTGCTCTAATGATTTATCTGAATATATGTCAAAAACATTCATTTCTGAAGTGCGTCTTTTTTGTTTTTTTTCTACATCAGATTTAAACCTGTTAAAAATTCCAGATTTCAGATCTATATTTTTTTCTTTATCTACTTTAAATAATGATTCTTCAATCATTTTTTCAGATCTGTTTGGAAGCTTAATCTCATTGCTTTCTAGCGTATTTGAAATATCTTTACCTAATAAGCCTTCAAGAGCGGCAACTATTTTTTGATCTGTAGGTAAGCTTGTACCTGCTTCCCATTTTTTAACATCTTTCGTGCTTGCACCGGTAAAAGACGCGATTTGTTTTATACTTAATCCTCTTTGTTCTCTGAGTCTTATAAAAATTGATGAAAAATTATTCATTATTAATAATTGTATTCGATATATTAATTTTTATACAATTAGTCTTATTTATGGAGGTGAATGAGCGCCTGGTGGGCTCCACAGTCTTCAAAACTGTTGAAAGGCTGAAAAGTCTTTGGCGGGTTCGATTCCCGTCCACCTCCGCTACTTTTATTTGTAAATAGATAAAATAAAATTAAAATTTATAAGTAGTTGAACGAAAGAAACAATCCAAATCAAGTAGATAAAAAACTTCTTACAGTTTCTGATAGAGATATATTTGTTACCGTTCAAAAAGCTCTTTTAGTTGGAATAATTTTAAGAAATGAAACTAGGGCAGATAAAGAAGAGTCCCTTAAGGAATTAACTAACTTGGTCAAGACTGCTGGTTCAACTCCCTACATTGTTCAAACAAAACGAATAGACAAAATTGACCCTAAAACATTTATAGGTAAAGGTTCAATTAAAGAGCTTGAAGATATTTCGAAAGCAAACGATATTGATGTTGTCGTTTTTGATTGTGAATTAACTCCTAATCAGCAAAAAGAACTAAGGGTTATTTTTCAATGTGATGTTGTCGATAGAACAGGTTTAATCCTAGATATATTTGCGCTCCACGCTCAATCAAAAGAAGCATCACTGCAAGTAGAGCTAGCGATGTCTGTATATTTAAAGCCACGGCTTGCAGGTCTTGGAAAAACATTAAACCAACAAGGTGGAGGAATTGGAACAAGAGGTCCTGGAGAAACTAAATTAGAAACAGACAGCAGGTTGATTGATAACCGAATTAACAAATTAAAAAAAGGTTTAAAAAAAATTGAAAAACAGAGAAATGTACAATCAAGCTCGAGAGAAAGAAACAATATTCCCATGGTATCAATAGTTGGATATACAAATGCTGGTAAATCAACACTATTAAAAAAATTAACTAACTCAGATGCCTATGCAGCTGATGAATTATTTGCCACTGTTGATTCTTTGCAGAGAGAGTTAAAAATTAAAGATGTGCAAGAACCAATTATTATTTCAGATACCGTTGGCTTTATACAAAACCTGCCAACCACTTTAATTGAATCATTTAAGTCGACACTTATGGTTGCAACAAATGCTGATTTACTTGTTCATGTGGTTGATGCTGCAACCGCTCTACCTGAGATGCATATAAATACAGTTTCATCGATCCTTAAACAAATAGATGCAAAATCAAATGAAATCATGGTTTTTAATAAAATTGATAAGATAGACAAGGCATCATTAAATAACTTAAAAGATACTTACCCGGAAGCTTTATTTGTTTCTTCTATAAAAGGAAAAGGGCTAATTGAATTAATAGAAAAAATTGCTGAAGAAATTTATGGATCTACGACATTTCAAAGTTTTAAGGTTAATCCTTCAAAGCTTGATACTATTGCAAAATTTGGAAAAATCCTTAATGTAAAGAATGAATCAGATTATCTAGTTTTAGAAGTAGAAATGAGAGAGAAATTAATTAACAGACTCGTTGAACTTAAAATTATGGAAGAAAATTTAAATGCTTAAAGAAATCGGATTAATAGGTCTGGGTGTCATGGGTAAAAATATTGCTCTTAATCTATCAGATAATGGAGTAATCATTAAAGCATTTAATAATTCAGAAAAAAAACTAAATGATATTAAAAAAGAATTTAAAAATGACTTTATTCCCTTTGATAACCTTGAGCAATTTGTAGAAAATTTAGAAAATCCCAAAACTATATTATTAATGGTTCCCTCAGGTCAAGCTACCAAAGAGGTAATAGAAAAATTAGTAAGTCTATTAGGAGAGGGTGGGACGATTATTGATGGAGGAAATTCCTTCTATTTAGACAGTATTGAAAATGGAGAATATTTAAAAAAGAATTCTATCAACTTTATTGGTATGGGTGTATCCGGCGGTGAAGATGGTGCTCGCAATGGTCCAGCTTTGATGGTTGGTTCTGAAGCATCTATAGAGACATCTTTATTTAATACACTAAAAAATATCGCAGCTAAAGCTGAAGTTGAGTGCTTGGGAATATACCAGGGACCTGGAACTGGTCACTTTATCAAAATGGTACATAACGGTATTGAATATGCTGAGATGCAGTCAATAGCGGAAATGTATTTGATACTAAAAAAATTAAATAAAACAAATAAGGAAATATCTAACTTCTTTTCTTCTCAGTCAGAAAATAACAATTCATCATATTTAATTGAAATCACATCAAAAATTCTCCAAAAAAAAGATGGGGATGAATTTGTTATCGATCAAATAAAACCTATTGCTCAAAATAAAGGTACGGGAAGATTAACGATTCAAACATCATTAGATTTAGATGTATCCATTCCTTCTATTTCGGCGGCTTACGATGCGCGCCTTCAAAGTAATAATCAGTACATTACAAAAACTAGCATGGAATCAATTGATGAGAATATATCAGATAAAAATTTGAGTGATGCATTATATTTTTCAAGAGTTTGTTCGATGATTCAAGGTTTAGAGTTGATTACAAAATTTAGTGAGAGCGAAAATCATGAAATATCAATTGTCGAAGTGTTAGAAAATTGGCGTGGAGGATGCATCATTAGATCTGACCTATTGTTGGATTTAAAAAAGGAATTTTCAGAAAATAATAGTTTTTATAGCTTAGATAATATTTTTAATAATTTACAACAAAATAGAGCAGCTATTAGCAAAGTTCTTCAAATAACAACAAAAAACAATATTTCGACACCTGTGTTGTCAGCGTCTTTTAACTGGTTTAATAATTTAACTTCTGTCGATAATCCATCAAATCTAATTCAGGCACAAAGAGACTTTTTCGGTCGACATAAAGTTCAAAAGGTCGACTCATCCGCAGACATAAATATTGATTGGGATTAAATTAATCAAATGAACAAAAAGAGACTACCACAATCTACTTATCCTATTAGATATGAAGTAGAGCTGGACGTCGATTTAGATAATTTCTCATACAACGGCAAAGAATTAATTGATATAGAAGTTGTAGAGAGCACTAATGAAATTGTTTTAAATTGTATTGGAATAGAAGTAATAAGTGCAAAAATTCAAAACAACAAACAAGAAATTTCATTGTCAATCATATATATAGAAGAAGACGAAAAGATAATTTTTCGATCGAAAGATACCTTAAGCAAGGGTCAATATAAATTATATTTAGAATTCAAATCAGTTATTACAGATGACCTAAAAGGTTTTTATAAAAGTAGCTATACATCACAAGATGGTGAAAAAAAATGGATCGCTACAACACAATTTGAACCTACGGCTGCTCGATCAGCTTTTCCCTGTTGGGATGAACCAGATTATAAAGCTGTATTTTCTATGACAATAATTGCTGACAAAAAATATTTAAGAGTCAGTAATGAAATGGTTATTGAAGAAGAAGAAATAGAAAATAACAAAATTCGAACTAAATTCGCAGATTCTATGAAAATGTCATCGTATCTTGTTGCTTTTGTAATAGGTGACTTAGAAGCTACTGTTATTGGAAAATCTAAAACCACAGATATCCGGATCATACATAGGCCTGGATTCTCACACCAAACTGGCTATGCGGGAAATGCGGCCATTAAACTCTTGGACTTTTTTGAAGACTATTACAACATCCCATATCCAGGAACAAAATTAGACTTGATTGCTATTCCTGACTTTGCAATGGGGGCAATGGAAAATGTTGGAGCAGTAACTTTTAGGGAGAACTTGCTTTTATTTGATAAAGAAAAAGCAACAAGATCAGAGCTTGACCGATCAATAACTGTGATTGCTCATGAACTTGCTCATATGTGGTTTGGAGATTTAGTAACCATGAAATGGTGGGATGGAATATGGTTAAACGAAGCCTTTGCTAGCCTCATGGAAGTTATTGCATCATATAATACATATCCTGAATTCAAACAATGGAATGCGATGAATATGTCAAGAACTGCTGGTTTTTCAATTGACTCATTAGAAAATTCCCGACCAGTTGAGTTTGATGTTGAAACGCCTGACCAAGCGGAAGAGATGTTTGATGTTCTTACTTATGAAAAAGGCTCGACTGTTTTAAGAATGTTTCAAATGTTTATCGGTGAAGAAGCTTTTCGAAATGGAGTTGAGTCATATTTAAACAAATTTAAATTTGATAATACAAACTCATCTGACTTATGGGACTCATTAAGTGAAGCGAGCAATCAACCACTGAATGAAATATTACCTTTCTGGATAAGAGAAAAAGGTTATCCTTTTTTACAAGTTGAGTGCTCAAATAATTCTTTAACTATTCAACAGAAACCATTTTTACTTAGAAATATAGATTCAAGCAACATGAATACAAAACCGGTTCCTGTTCAAATTAAGTTTCTTGATACGGGAAAAAGTGAAAAATTTTTATTAAGTGATAGCAAAAAAGTCCTAGATATAAAAAACTTAGGACAAATTCCACATGTTAATAGTGGCGGATGGGGATTCTTTCATACATTTTACGATGATGATGTTTTTGAAAAGATTCTTGAAAATTTTGATTCCCTTAGCGATCTTGAAAAATATAGATTACTTGAAGATAAATGGATGCAATTTAAAAAAGCTCCTACGAAAATTAGTAATTTTTATAAATTCTTGTTGTATTTTAAGAATGAAAAAGATGAAGATATTTGGATATATATGTCCTCAATAATATCGACATTAGCAAATCTTTTCAACAATGGAGATTCCGAAGGTTTCAAAACATTTGTAAATGATTTGACTAAAAGTCTGCACGACGAACTCGGATTTGAAGTAGTGAAAAATGAGGAATTAGAAATTAAGGAAATAAGAGATACTATAAACAAATTAAGAGCTAAAAATTTAGATGATGCCGAGTTTATAAAAAAATTTAGTGATATTTTTAAAGAAGACAAAATGGATTCTATATCTGAGGGAACATTTTTTAGCTCAATTCTTTACATATCTGCTCTTGATGAAACAAATAAGATTGAAACTTTTTTAGAAAAGTTTGAGAATGCTCCAACTCCTCAGATACAAGGAAGATACAGAGGAATTTTAGGTCAAGTAAGAGATGAGAATTCAGGGAAGAAAATTGTTGAATACATGCTGGATGGACGAATACGCGGAGCTGACTGCCCATATATATTGGCCTCAATGATAACAAACAAATATATTGGAAAAGAGTCATGGGAAATCATTAAAGATAATTTTGAAGGTTTACTTGGTGTTATGCCTGATTGGACTGCTTCACGAATTTTAGATGCTCTTCCAAGCATATATGATGAAAAGTTTGCAATTGATATAAAAGCTTTTGTAAACAAAAACCCACTTCCTTCCTCTGAAAAACGTGCAGCGCAAAAATTAGAAAGATTGGAAGCTAACATAGAATTTATGGATAATTTAAAGGAAGTTAATTATGAAACCTAGAATTGCAGTATTTTTACATCCACAGCACGCAGAATATGATGATATAAGGAATGCTGCTGTTGAAGCTGAAGAGCTTGGAGCAGATGTTCTTTATAATTGGGATCACTTCTATCCTCTATATAAAGAAGATGGCTCCCAGTGGGCAGAGGGTGAAAGAAGAGAAGGTAAACATTTTGAATGTTGGACAATGCTCGCAAGCTGGGCAGAGGTAACTGAAAACATAGAAATTGGACCGCTTGTAACCTGTAACTCTTATAGAAATCCAGAATTGTTAACAGACATGGCAAGAACTGTTGATCATATTTCTAATGGACGATTGGTATTTGGCATCGGATCAGGATGGTTTGAACAAGATTATCAAGAGTATGGATATGAATTCGGGACACCTATATGGAGATTAAAAGAGCTTGAAAAATCACTTGAGAGAATTGAAAAAAGAATGAAAGAGCTTACCCCCCAACCAAAAAGAAAAATTCCAATTTTAATTGGTGGTGGTGGTGAAAAAGTGACATTACGTATTACAGCACAATATGCAGATGTCTGGCATGGATTTGCTACAAAAACTGAAGATCGATCAGGTATTGAAACAGTTGCTCATAAAAATAGTGTTCTAGACAACTGGTGCAAAGAAATTGGAAGAGATCCATCAGAAATTGGAAGGTCTATTGGAATAGATCTTAAAAGAATTGACAAAGCAGATGAACTCCTAGAGGCTGGTGCTACCGAGATTACTCTGCCTTTGAATGGTCCAAACTATGATATGTCATTAGTTAAAGAGTGGATTGCCTGGAGAGACACCAAAGAGTAAATCTTTATGGACACTTTAATAATTTTTGGTGGCTTTCTCGTAGGGCTAATACTTTTAGTAAAAGGTGCTGATGAAATGGTTAAATCAGCAATTCAAATTGCTGTTAAATTTAAACTACCAAATTCAATCATAGGTGCAACTTTTATAGGTTTTGGTACGTCTGCGCCTGAATTATTTGCAAGTACAGGTGCTGCAATAAATGGTGATCTTTCTTTGGGAATCGGAAATATCATTGGCTCAAATATTGCAAACTCACTTCTTGTTTTGGCTGTTTTATATTTGTTTATTGATAAAAGCTATCAAAAAAAAATAAATATCAATCAAATCAGTCCTGTCTGGATGATGATACTTACTACAATATTCGTCTCTACTTACATACTTACAAATCAGTTTCCATTCATCCTGGGAATTGTTCTTTTATCATTGGTTGTCTTTGTAACTTACAAAATGGTAACTGAAGAGGCTGTCGACGAAGAAGAGCTTGTAACTGAAGAGCGAAACTTTATTTGGCTAAGAGGAGTGATTGCAATAGCCACAACAATTTTTGGAAGTACATTAGTTGTTGATAATGCAATTGCAATAGCTGAGCTATTTAATATATCGTCACTTATTGTTGGAGTTACGATTATCGCTATTGGGACAAGCCTTCCAGAGGTGGCAGGGGCAATTTCTGCTGCACGATTAAAAAAGCCAGATCTAGTTATGGGAAATGTTTTCGGCTCTAATCTTTTTAACATTGGTCTTGTTGGTGGCTCAGCGATAATTATTGAACCTGGTGAGATCGCATCAAATATTGATTATCAAATGTTTTTAATGTATTTTGCTTCTTTTCTTGCAGTTCTTCTCACAAGATATGTAATTAAAAGAAATATAGTTTTAGGAGTTATATTTTTATTGATTTATTTTGGATTTATTTTTAGCTTATTTTAAACTTTTATTTTTTTGAAAATATAAGAAACCTAAAAAGGCTAAAAGTAATCCTCCAATTTGGTTCCATGTAAATGCACCAACCGTAGCGTCTCCCATTCCAAACCTTAAAGTATCTAAAATAGATCTTTGAACTCCATACCAAATAGCCCATAGGCCCATCCAAGACCCAGGACCAAATGTGAATCTCTTTTTTAAGTTCATAAAAATGAAAAAGACAATTAGTGCTAAAAACATATCATACATAGCAACATGGTGAAAAGTGCCACATGACACAATTGGTTCAGCACATTCAAGTCCGTTATGTTGAGGTGCTAAATCATATCCTGGTTTGATTTCATAGCCTAGAAAAAAGTTTGTTTCACGTCCCAAATGTTCAACAATTGCTAGATCTCCTATTCTTCCAATCACTGTTCCTAGAATCAATCCTGTCGAAGCATAATCTCCGTACCTCTTGAAACTTTCTTTTCCTATTATTTGAATTCTATAAAAAGCTGCAATAATTCCACCAGCCATTCCTCCCATAATTGAATAACTTCCAGCTAGTGTGAAAATATCATCAAAGCCATAGCCCGGTTCTCCAATGTGTGCTGGAATTGTAAAAAATCTTGCTCCAAGAATTGCACCAAATATTGCCCATGTAAGTCCATCTGAAAATAGATCACCATTTGCCCCGTCTTTGTCTGCAAGCTTTATGGCGTGGTTTGCTCCAAAGTAAAATCCAATTGCGGCAAAAACCCCATGTAAGGAAAAGAATACGGGGCCAATTTTAGTAATTGGTATGGGTGGATAGGTTATTGATAAAAAAGAATCAATCACTTATATGCTCCTTAAAGTCCAAAGTACATCACCAACGATACTTATGAATATAACAGCCAAATAAGTATTAGAAAATACAAAATAGTTAATTGGCTTAATCTTCTCCCTGTATAAATTAAATGACTTATGCATAAGATTTATTCCAAAAAGTATTGATACAATCAAGTACACCATGCCTAGTTGTAATATTGGCGCTGCTACCAAAGAAATTAAAACAGTTGAACAGCTGTAGATAGCAATAAAGATGCAGGTTCTTTTGTAGCTTTCTTCATTTGGAAGCATAGGAAATTGTGCATTTTTATAGTCCGATTTATTCTCGATAGATAAGGCCCAAAAATGAGCAGGCGTCCACATGAAAACTAAGAGAAACAAAACCCAAGGCCCTGTTTCAAGTTCAGAACCAGTTGCTGTCCAGCCAATTAAAACTGGAGCTGCACCCGAAGCTCCTCCAATTACAATATTTTGATTTGTCCTTGGTTTCAGAATAAGTGTATAAATAAAAACATAAAAAAGGTTTGCGCTAAGAGCAATGAAAGCTGATAAGGGAGTTGCTAAAGTATATAAAATTATAAATCCAGACAAGCCACAAAAAATTGAGAAAATCACTCCATTTATTTTTGATATCTCCCCAGTTACAATTGGTCTATCGGCAGTTCTTTGCATTAGTTTGTCTGTTTCAACTTCAAATACTTGATTCATTACGTTTGCACTTATTGCTAAAAGGGTTCCTCCTGACAGGGTGTAGATTACAAGTGATAAAGGTGGCATCCCGTAAATGGAAATTATCATTGAGGGCACAGTTGTTACTAACAAAAGTTCAACCACTCTTAGTTTTGAAAGTTTGAGATACTTCTTAATAATTGAATGTTGATTAACTTTCATATTCTTATAGTAATTATGCTTGCACTTTAACATATAATTACCCTATTTTTAGTCAAGACGCTATTCTTAAATATTGACTAGATAATTTATGCAAATTAAAAAATTTTTAAAAACAAGACACCTTATGCTATGCAGTTTTCTATTTATTACTGCCTGTATTGAAAATGCCCCTCTTGATTCGTTAAGCCCTGCTGGTCCGTACGCAAGAACTATTGATGATTTATTTTGGCTTACATTTTGGATAGCTGTTGTTATATTTTTTATTGTTCAAGGTGCCCTTTTATTTTCAGTGTTTTATTTCAAAGACTCTCCTGATAAACCAGAACCAAAACAGATACATGGTAACAATTTTCTTGAGATTTTATGGACAATAATTCCGGTTATAATACTTGCTTCAATTGCTGTGCCGACAGTTAGAACGATTTTTGATCTAGCTAGAGAACCAGAAGATGCTTTAAAAATTGAAGTTATTGGACATCAGTGGTGGTTTGAATATAAATATCCTGACTTTGCAATCACAACAGCAAATGTTTTGGTAATTCCAGAAGATACTCCTATTAGGTTAGAAATGTGGTCCAATGATGTTCTTCATAATTACTGGGTGCCTAAATTAAATGGTAAAAGATATCTTGTTCCCGGCCAAAAAACATATCTAAATCTTCATGCAGATAACGCAGAAGAATTTTGGGCTCAATGTGGGGAGTATTGCGGCTTAAGTCACTCCAAGATGAGAGGTAGGGTTTTGTCTCTATCTCAATCTGATTTTGATTCTTGGGTTATGAACCAACAAAAAAATGCTGCAAATGATTTAGATCAAAATTCGTTAGCTTATGAAGGTCAACAAGTTTATTTAAATGCAGGTTGTACCCAATGCCACGTAATAGATGGAGTTTGGGATGTTCAAGGCGAACAAATAGCTCCAAACTTAACACATTTTGGGATAAGAAATGTATTTGCTGGAGCAGCATTAAAAAATAATCCAGAGAATTTAACAAAATGGCTTGCAAATCCAGCTCAAATAAAACCTGGTACTTTCATGCCTAATCTAGAATTAACTGAGAGAGAAATTGAGGCATTAATAGAATATTTGGGAACATTGAAATGACAAAAATTATTGAACCAAAAAAACAAAGGAATATTTTTTCAAGACCATCATCTGAAACTGGCATATGGAGCTGGATAACAACTGTTGATCATAAAAGAATTGGAATAATGTATGGCTATGCGGCATTCTTCTTTTTATTAGTTGGTGGACTAGAAGCATTGTTATTGAGAATTCAACTATCTCAACCAGATAATAATTTTTTGAGTGCAGCCGAATATAATGCAATGTTTACAATGCATGGAACAACAATGATCTTTTTGGCAATTATGCCAATCAGCGCAGCTTTCTTTAATTACCTCTTACCATTACAAATTGGAGCTAGGGATGTTGCTTTTCCAAGATTAAATGCATTATCTTTTTGGATATTCATTGCCGGTGGACTATTCCTATATTCAACATTTCTTTTTGGTACAGCTGGTGCGCCTGAAGGGGGGTACCTTGATGAAGAAGTTAGCAGACTAGCCTCTGCCCCAAATGGTGGGTGGTTTGGCTATCAGCCAAACGCAGGACTTAAATATTCTCCTGGGACCGCCATGGATTATTGGGCAATTGGTTTGCAGATCTTAGGGATTGCCTCCCTTGTCTCTGCTTTTAACTTTATAACAACAATTTTAAATATGAGAACTAAAGGCATGAGATTAATGAGAATGCCAGTATTTACTTGGATGACATTTGCTGTGTCGTTTCTTCTTGCTTTCTCTTTACCAATAATTGCAATTGCACTGTTCTTTGTAACATTTGACAGACAATTTGGAACTACTTTTTTTCTAACAGAAGGTGGCGGAGATCCTGTTTTGTGGCAACACCTTTTTTGGTTATTTGGTCATCCAGAAGTTTATATCTTAATTCTTCCTGCTTTTGGAATTGTCTCAGAAGTTCTGCCTACATTTTCTAGAAAGCCGTTATTTGGATACCCAGCAATCGTGTTTGCCGGATTTGGAATTGCGTTTATAGGATTTGGTGTATGGGCACACCATATGTTTGCATCTGCAATAAGTCCAGTTGCTCAAGCAGGATTTGGTCTTTCAACAATGATTATTGCTGTTCCAACGGGAGTGAAAATATTTAATTGGTTGGGGACAATTTGGGGAGGTAAGCTAACACTCAATACTCCTATGTTGTTTGCACTTGGCTTTATAGGTATGTTTGTTATTGGTGGGTTAAGTGGAGTTACCCACTCTGTTGTGCCAGCAGACACCCAGCAGACAGATACTTATTACATAGTCGCACATTTTCATTATGTTCTTTTTGGTGGTGCTTTATTCGGTATCTTTTCAGGATTGTATTTCTGGTTTCCTAAGGTATGGGGACGAATGTATAACGAGACAATGGGGAAAATACACTTTTGGCTCATGCTTATTGGATTTAACGTGACATTTGGACCAATGCATTGGCTAGGGCTGCAAGGACAAGTAAGAAGGACATGGGTTTATGCAGAAGAAACAAATCTTGGATTTTGGAATTTAATTGTTACTATCGGTGCGTTCATACTTGCTGTTGCAATATTAGTATTTATGGCAAATTGGATATATTCTCGAAGAAAGGGTGAAAAAGCTCCTTTTGATCCATGGGATGCAAGAACAATTGAATGGAGTATTCCTTCGCCTACACCTGTCTGGAATTTTTCAAAAGCACCTGAAATTAAATCTTTGGATGACTTTTGGCATCAAAAATATGGAGAAGATGAAGATGGAAGAGCAGTAAGAAGAGAGGGCACGGATGAATTATTGTTAAAACTTGAAGAAGAAGGCTTAAACCCAGATGAGGAAATTCATTTACCAAGCCCCTCTTATTTTCCATTAATACTTGCCTTTGGACTCCCATTTTTAGGTTATGCAATAATTTATAAATCCGTTCCACTTGCTTTAGTTGGCGTAATTCTTCTTCTTATAGGGGGTTTTGGTTGGGGTACAGAACCACTTGAGGAAGAATTTGAAACTTCAGAAGAAAACCCTGATGCCAAGGAATCTTCTACCTATGAGTGATGCTCATGCCTATCCTCATGAACCAACTGGTGTTGAAACACGAAAACTAGGATTTTGGATATTTTTATCAACTGAAATCCTCTTTTTTGGAACTTTAATAACAACTTTTCTTATCTTTAAGGGAAGAGATTTTCCTGGAATTAAATTAACAGATGTTTACGACATTCCATTTACCTCGGTTAGTTCATTTGTTTTATTAATGAGCTCTCTAACAATGGTGCTTGCTCATAATGCTCTTGAAACAAATGACCAAGAAAAAACAAGAGTGTGGCTTCTTGCGACGGCCATGCTTGGGGCAGTTTTTTTAGCAGGACAAATATATGAATTTACTGAGTTTTATCATAAAGGCTTTGAACTATCTACAAATATTTTTAGCTCAACATTTTATGTGTTAACTGGTTTTCATGGACTACATGTCTTTATAGGTGTAGTTTTGTTGTTAGCTTTATGGGGTGTCGGACAGAGACAACGTGGATTATCTCTTAATGAAGGAATGAATTTAGAGTTCATTGCCCTTTATTGGCACTTTGTTGATATCGTTTGGATTGTTTTATTTACAGTGGTTTATCTTATCTAATGTCAGAAACACACAAAGAACACCCAAGCCCAACCAAGTATGTCCAAATTGCAATAGTTCTAGCAATTCTTACTGCAATTGAAGTAGCCCTGTACTACACAGAAGATATCGTTGGGGCTCTTGCGGCACCTTTGTTAATAGTTCTAGCTGTAGGCAAATTTGTAATTGTTGTAGGTTGGTTTATGCATTTAAGGTATGAAAATAGTTTAATTAATAAGTTTTTTGCAGGAGGTATGATTCTTGCACTTATTTTGTTTGCAATAGTTATGATCGAAAGGGCTGTAGGTAACTTCATCTAATATGAGTCTTGAGTGGCATCCACATTATGACGTTTGGGCATTAATTATTTCGTTAATAGTTTTTTTTGAATATACGACTAACAATAATGATTTAAAAAAACCTAAAAGAAAGTTTTGGTATTCTGGCTTGATAATTCTTTGGATTTTTACTGATTGGCCTTTACATGATATAGGTGAAAAATATCTTTTTTCTGTACATTCAGTTGAGCACCTTGTACTTGCACTTGTGTCTCCACCTCTCTTGTTACTTGGTCTTCACAGCGCACAAAAAAAACTAATCTCAATAAAACCATTTATAAGTATTTTAAAAATTACAAGTAAGCCAGTCTTTGCTTTTTTCTTATTTAATTTTGTAATGGTTGGGATGCACTGGAGTACGGTAGTAAATCTAATGGTTACCAATCATATTTTTCACTTTCTAGTCCACTCAATCATGTTGTTAGTATCTCTCAATATGTGGGTACCTGTTATTGGTTTTTCAGAGGAAATAAAAAAATTAAATTCAGCAGCTAGTATTGGCTATTTATTCCTTCAATCTTTACTTCCAACTGTTCCTGCAAGCTTTTTAGCATTTGGAACAGAACCACTATATTCTGCCTATGTTGGAATTGATAACATATTCAATATATCAACTTTAAATGATCAGGTTCTAGGGGGCTTGATCTTGAAATTAGGTGGTGGAATAATTCTTTGGATATCAATACTATCAATATGGATGAGATGGTATAAAACAGAAAAAACCTTTGATGATGTGGTTCGAAGTGTTTCGTCAGACTAAAATTTAAATAATAATCTCATGGATGAAAAACTTGTAGAACAAATCAGTACAGCAACAGGTGTGCCTCAAGAGTTAGTTTCTCGCTCAGCGCAGGCAAGAGCTGAGGCAAACGGCGTTGACATAAACGCTATTTTAAACAGCTGGTCAAGTGGAGAGGCGCCGTCTGTAAGCTCAACTCCTGTAGAAACAGTAGTTGAGGAAGCTCCTGTAGAAACAGTAGTTGAGGAAGCTCCTGTAGAAACAGTAGTTGAGGAAGCTCCTGTAGAAACAATGGTTGATTATGTCGATGAAGACGTTGTACCACCTGCACAGCTTGGAGAGAAAATTTTTCGAGCTCTACAGTATGGAGCGATTTACGGGATAGTTGCTGCTTTCATTCAAGCATTTATTGTGAGTTCATATCTTTATGAAGGTTTAATTCTTGAAGCAGAAACATTGAACTTAATTTCTAATTATGTACCTACTCAATATATTCTGAACATAGCCCTAACAACGACTTTATTTGCAATTATTAATTCTGTTAATCTAAAAAAAGTTTTAGAAAAAAACTACGAAGGTTTTGGAATACTGACAAATGATAGAGAATCAGTATTTTTAGGAATCGGCCTTGGATTAATTTTTGGGTCATCAGTTGGATTTTTAATTACCTCCAGCATTGGCGTCACTATAGAAGCTATTCTCGAAGACGATGTAACAACTCACCTTATTCCTGTGATGGGATCTTTTTGGAGGATTGTTTTATTTTCTACACTTTCCCAAGCAATAATTGCAGCTATTGGAATACTTCTTGGTGTACCCAAAGGTCTTGATATTTATGAATTAAAAGAGGCAAATATAATTAGAAATAGAGTTACTGGATCTATAGTTATTCCGCTCGGTGCAATTTTATTTGGTGGAGTAATCTCAGTTTTAATTTCTCAAGTCTTTATTAACTTTCACGATTATGCTCCATTATTTGCCTTAATTATATCTGCGGCAATTTTATTGTTTGCATCTGTAATGAGTTCAGCTCCGAAAATTAAAATTACAAGAAGTGAGGTTCTTATCGCGTCAGCAGGAGTAATTACATTGATCGTAATTATTGCAAGTGTTGCATCAACTCAAAATTAATTTAACAAAAATGTAATACATTATTGTTGAGGGACTGCTATATTATTCACATGTTAAATTTAAGCGCGTCAAAAGTGGTGGTGATCTACATATAGGTAGCCCTGTCGCATGCGTTTGATGGACCGGGCAAATTGCCCGGATTTTTTTTGAAAGGAAAGAAATGATAGATGAGAATACATTCTACGATGAAGAATATTATGAGGAAACCAATAAGGATGATTCTTCTAAATTCGTGAATAACTTCCTTTCATTTGAAGATAAAATATTTAGAGCTCCTTACAATTTTTTGAAAAAGATTGGAGTTGTAGGTACTTATAGAAGCGTTGCAAAAAAATTGAAACAAACAAAAGATGATATTTATGAAAGTTTTTACGATGGGGAATAAAGATCATCTTGACCCTTCAATACTTAATGAAGATTGGCAATCAAATCCAAGATGGAAAGATACCAAAAGAAATTTTTCAGCAGAAGATGTTGTGTCACTCAGAAACTCCCTAAACATTGAATACTCTCTTTCCCAAAATGGTTCAAAAAATCTTTGGAACTTAGTAAACAGAAAAGAAGAATGGGTTTCAGCTTTGGGGGCATTATCTGGAAATCAAGCAGTCCAAATGGCAAAAGCCGGACTAGAAGCCATATATTTAAGTGGTTGGCAAGTTGCAGCAGACTCAAATTTAGGTGATACAACTTACCCAGACCAGTCACTATATCCAAGCAATAGCGCCCCTAATCTTGCAAAGAAGATTAACAATGCCTTACTAAGAGCAGAACAAGTTGATAAAACTGACGGAATTGAAACAACAGATTATATTGTTCCAATTGTTGCTGATGGAGAAGCAGGATTTGGAGGAGCCTTAAATGTTTTTGAACTTACCAAAAAGTTTATTGAAGCTGGAGTTGCAGCTGTACACTTTGAAGATCAGCTTGCTGCTGAAAAAAAATGTGGACATATGGGTGGAAAGGTACTCGTTCCAACAAGTCAACACATCAGAACATTGACTTCAGCCAGGTTAGCTGCTGACACACTGGGGGTTCCTCTAGTAATTATTGCGAGGACAGATGCATTAGGAGCAAACTTAATTACAAGTGATATAGATGAAATTGATGCAGAATTTGTAACTGGCGAAAGAACTGCGGAAGGTTTTTATAGAGTTAATAATGGTCCTGAAGCAGCTATTTCAAGAGCGCTTTCATACGCTCCTTATGCAGATCTTGTCTGGTGTGAAACATCAAAACCTGATCTTGGTTTTGCTAAGGATTTTGCAGAGGCAGTACATGAAAAGTTTCCAAACAAACTTATGGCTTATAATTGTTCTCCATCATTTAATTGGAAAGCATCTTTAGATGAACAAGAAATAGCTACATTTCAGGAACAATTAAATTCCTTTGGTTATAAGTTCCAATTTATTACTTTGGCAGGATTTCATTCACTAAATACCTCAATGTTTGAATTAGCCACAAATTATAAAGGTGGAAATATGTCATCTTATGTTGAGCTTCAAGAAAAAGAGTTTTCTCTTGAGGAAAAAGGCTTCACATCAGTAAAGCATCAGAGAGAAGTTGGAGCAGGCTATTTCGATAAAGTATCGACAATAATTTCAGGAGGAGATGCCTCAACATTAGCTTTGGAAGGTTCTACTGAAGAAGAACAATTTTAATGATTGAAATAGAATCAAATAAAAAGAAAGATTACCAATCAATACTGACCGATGATGCAATAAATTTTTTAGAAAAAATTTGTTCAACTTTTGAAAGTTCACGTCAAGAGATTTTAGAAAATAGAGAAAAAATGCAACAATCCATTTCGTCTGGGAGTAAACTTTCTTTTCCAAAAGATCAAAAAATAAGAAAAGAAAATTGGACGGTTACTCCCCCTCCATCAGACGTAGCTAACAGAAATGTTGAGATTACAGGACCTGTTGATCGAAAAATGATTATAAATGCTTTAAATTCCGGAGCAGACGTATTTATGGCAGATTTTGAAGATTCGACTTCACCAACCTGGAAAAACTTAATGGATGGTCAAGTTAATTTATTGGATGCAAATAATAGAAAACTTGAATATGTTGACCCAAAAAATGAGAAAACTTATGCTTTAAATGAGAACAGTAATACAAGTTTATTTGTAAGGCCAAGAGGTCTACATCTTGATGATAAAAATGTTTTAATTGATGGAAAACCAGTATCTGGTGCATTCTTAGATTTTGCTTTATATACATTTCATAATGCAAAATTACGTCTAGAAAATAACATTGGTACTTATTTTTATATACCTAAACTCGAAAATAGTCATGAATCCCAACTATGGGATGATATATTTACATTATCAGAAGATGAATTAGATTTACCTAGAGGAACTATAAGAGCAACTGTTTTGCTCGAAACAATTTCAGCATCGTTTGAAATTGAAGAGATGCTTTATTCACTTAAAGAACACTCTCTTGGCATGAATGCGGGAAGATGGGATTACATTTTTAGTGCAATAAAAAAACATAGAGATTTAAAAGATATTAACTTTCCCGATAGATCTCAAATAACTATGACTGTGCCTTTTATGAAAGCATACACTGAATTACTTGTACAAAGTTGTCACAAAAGAGGAGCGCATGCAATTGGAGGTATGTCAGCATTTATTCCAAATAGGCGAAATCCTGAAATTACCGAAAAAGCTATAGACCAAGTTAAGAAAGACAAGGAAAGAGAAGTCAATATGGGATTTGATGGCTCTTGGGTAGCACATCCAGACCTTGTAAAAGTTTGTAAAGATGTATTTCAAGATTCTTTAGGCACAAAAGAAAATCAAATTGATTTTGTTCCAAACGAACCAGTTATATCTGAAAATATGCTTCAAGATTTTAATATTCCCGGATCAACTATCACAGAGGAAGGAATAAGGACAAATATCAGAGTTGGTATTCTCTATATCCAATCTTGGCTTCTTGGACAGGGAGCAGCAGCCCTATATAATCTCATGGAAGATGCGGCAACAGCAGAAATTTCAAGATCACAATTATGGCAATGGCTTAATAATGAATCACATACAGATTCCAAAATTACTATTAATAAAGAATATATTGATGAACTAATGTCTGATGAGGTAACAAAAATCAAAGATTTTCAAGAGGACCCAAAAAGACTTGATGAAGCTGTAGATTTATTTAGAGACCTTATATTTGATGAAAATTTTGAAGAATTTTTAACATTACCCGCTTATACTTTAATAGATTAGATTATGTCATTTTTTAAAGATAAAACAGTAATTATGAGCGGGGGCTCAAGGGGTGTTGGCCTTGAAATAGCAAAAGCACTTGGTAAAGATGGTGCCAACATTGTAATACTGGCAAAAACTACGGAGCCCCATCCAACTCTTCCTGGAACGATTTATACTGCAGCGGAGGAGATTGAATCTGTCGGTGGTAACGCATTGCCTGTTGTGTGCGATATTAGATTCGAAGAACAAGTTGAAAATGCAGTAAGTGAAGCAGTCAAAAAATTTGGTGGTATTGATATATGTATCAACAACGCGAGCGCTATTCATTTAACTGACACCGTGAACACTCCAATGAAAAGATATGATTTGATGCATGGAATAAATGTAAGAGGTACTTTTATGCTCAGCCAAAAAACAATTCCCCATTTAAAAAATGGTGATAATCCTCATATCCTTACTTTGTCACCTCCTCTTGATATTGATAGAAAGTGGTTTGGTATGACGCTTGCTTATACAACAGCCAAGTATGGAATGAGTCTCGTTGCACACGGACTTGCTGAAGAACTTGGAAAGTATGGGGTTGCTTCTAATTGCTTATGGCCTAGAACTTCACTAGATACCGCTGCTGTAAGGAATGTTATAGGAGCTGAACTAGTAAAAGGTTCTCGTAAACCGTCTATATATGCTGATGCAGCTTACGCAGTACTTAAAAGAGATTCAAATGAAAATACAGGTAACTTTTATTTAGATCAAGACGTACTGGAAGAAGAAGGGGTCACCGATTTTACTGATTATGCGGTAGATCCAGAATCGAAACTTGTTTCAGATTTTTTTGTTGATGATAATCCAGAGGACTGGATTCAAGCTTAATCAAAATATCTATAAGTTTGGCTTATCACTTTGTGTAATAAGCCAAAACTTAAACATTAATTTTTAGTCCTATATCAGAGTGATATTACCTGATCAGGCATATTTCCAGATAACGCACCATACAGATCTGGGAAACAACCAACTGCTACACCATCAACTGTGCCCTCAGGCGTGTATCCACCTTCACTCTTTTCTGATGCTAATCCTCTTTGGTTTGCACATTGATCGCACATCATCAATAACATTCCTTTTTCAGCAGCAATTTTAGCTAGTCTTTCTCCTTTAGGATTTCCCTTTTGAAGAAGCATAGTATTGTCATCAAAAAAGAAAATACCGACTACATCAACCCCATGACTGTCACTTTCAAGTTGTGGAAGAATCATTTCTCCAACTTTATAGTTTGCAGCATTCGGGGTATTTAAAACGTATGCAACTTTCATAATCACCTTTTCTAAATAATTATGAAATTCAGAGTATTAGATTTTTAAATTAACTCAAACTCAAAAGATAAAGAGTTCTGCTGTTTGTTTCGGAAATTTCTTCGAGTATATTTTCAATATCATCAAAATTGTTTGACTCGTTTAATTCAGCTACGTATCCCGACATCGTAGTAACTTGATTTTTAAAATCAATTATTTTATTTTTTGTTTCTTCTTTTGAAAAATAGTTTTCTAAAGAATACGGGCCTTCACTAAACCTTAAGCGTGTATTTTGATTGCCTTGCCAAGACTCAACAAGTTTATCGTTTAGCAAAGTAAGACTTTCATAGTATTCTCCTAGAGCTTCATGTTCAGAATATGATTGTGTCTGCCAGTGGTAGACCTGTATATTGTTTAAAAAGCTCATTGTGTATGAAACAAATTCATCAATTTTTGCATTTAAAGTTTTAACGTTCATGGATATAATTTAAACAAATTCTTGATTTTATGATAAATTTTTAAACAATTTAATAGATAGTAAAGTTATAAACATGCCGTTTAAAAATATTTTGTGTTTTGGGACTATAAATCCAGACTTTATCTACTTTGTTGATGAATTGCCAGATCTGGGTGGAGATATTAGGAGCAGGGACTACAAAACAAGACCCGGTGGAACCGCTGTAAACTGTGCTGAAAATATAGCTAATTGGGGTGTAGACGTTGCAGTTGCTGGGAATAGTATTGGAAATGATGAATTAGGTAAATACATAACTAATTATTTGGATATATCAAAAATAAAATATGAAAATGTGTTAATAAATGAACACACTACCCCAAGTTGTTCTATATATGTTGACAAAAATGGGGAAAGAACGATAATTTCTTCAGGCTATGAATTTTGCGAATGGAGTGACATAAATAAATTGAATAGTTTTGACTCACTGATAATTGATAGATACTCGGTACCTTATATTAAAGATAATTTAAATACAATAAATGAAGACATTTTTATAACCCAAGCGGGATACCAAGAAGAAATTACTTATAAAATCAACTTTCTAGTGGTAAGCAAAGATGAAATAGATGTTGTCGAAGCAAACAAGCTTCTTAATAATCGTTCTGTTGATTGGATACTCTTAACCTCCTCAAATTTACCTGCGAGACTCCTAAGCAATGATGGAACTATAGAAATAGCCCCTCCAGATTTTAAAACTATCAATTCAACTGGTGCAGGAGATGCAACTGCTGCTTATATTGGCACTTTTGGTACAGATGACATAATTGAAACTGTTAAAGGAGCCTGCGCTGCAGGAGCAATTACTGCTGGCACTAACGAATTACCTAGTATTGAAAAAATATCAGAAATTTCAGAACTAGTTGAAATAAATCCACGCTAATAATTTAATAGTTTTTCTAATTTTAGTTTAAAATAGAATATGGCAGTCGCATTTAAAGCACCAGTTAAAGACATAGTATTCGGCTACGAAGTAGTTGAAACATATGATGTAATTTCAAAAATTCCAGCATTTAGCGACTTTAATGAAGATATTGTTATTCCAACAATGGAAGAGTGCGCTAAATTTGCCGAAGAAGTGTTAGCTCCAATAAATGCTATTGGTGATCAACAAGGTGCAACCATCAAGGATGGTAAAGTGACTATGCCTAAGGAGTTCATAGATGCATACAAAAGCTTTTCCGAAGCTGGTTGGGCGTCAATATCGTTACCCTCTGAAATTGGAGGAGGCGGTATGCCCATTGCACTCTCAGGTGGAACCCTTGAAATATTAAGTACTGCAAACTTGGCATTTGGTTTAGCACCGGGTCTCGCAGCAGGTGCAATATCAGCAATCAACTTTCATGGAAGTGAAGATCAAAAAGCAAAATTTTTACCAAAGTTAGTGTCTGGTGAATGGACTGGAACTATGAATCTAAGTGAGCCACAATCTGGTTCAGACTTAGGAACGATAACTACAAAGGCAGAACCACTGGAAGATGGTAGTTATAAAATTACAGGTACAAAAGTATGGATAACTTTTGGAGAACATGATTTAACTGACAACATCATTCACTTAGTTCTAGCAAAAATTCCAGGATCACCAGAAGGCACTAAAGGAATATCTATGTTTATAGTTCCCAAGGTCATGGTTAATGATGACGGATCCCTTGGTGATGACAATAATGTGAGTTGTATCTCAATAGAAGAAAAGCTTGGCATCCATGCAAGTCCGACTTGTGTAATGGAATATGATGGTTCAATTGGTTATCTTGTTGGCGAAGAAAATAGAGGTCTTAACTATATGTTCACAATGATGAATGAAGCACGCGTATGGGTAGGTGGACAAGGATTAGCATCTGCATCAGGTGCTCTTCAAGGTGCTGCTCAATATGCAAGGGACAGAGTCCAAGGTCGACCTGTTGGTATGTCAAAAGAAGATGCTAAAGAATCTACAATTATTGATCATGCTGATGTTAGAAGAATGCTTATGACAATTAAGTCTTATGTTGACGCAATGAGATATATGATGTACGACAATCAACTTATGCTAGATGTTGAATATTTTGGTGAAGGTGAACTCAAAGAGTTTGGAGAGGAAAGATGTGGAATTCTAACTCCGATTACTAAAGCATGGATATCCGATTTAGGTGTTGAATTGTCTTCAATGGCCATCCAAATATATGGTGGTATGGGATATGTAGAAGAAACTGGAGTAGCTCAATATCTAAGAGATTCCAGGATAGCCCCTATTTATGAAGGCACAAACGGTATTCAAGCTCTTGATCTAATGTTTAGAAAGCTTCCACTTGATAACGGACAGGCAATGCAGAGACTTTTAGGGGATGTTCAAAAAGTTATAGATGACATGAAAAATGATGATGAAATTATATCTTCTATGGCTGAAAAGCTTCAAAAAGAAGTTGACACTCTTTCAGAAGTAACTTTGTGGCTTGGAGGAAGAATGCTAGAAGGAGAACTCGTTGATGCAAGTGCTGCAGCAACACCTTACTTGAAAATGTTTGGACAAGTTTTGGGTGGTTACTACATGGGTAAAGCGGCAATTCTTGCTAATAAAAAGTACAAAGAAACCAATGATGAGTTCTATTCAGATAAGTTAACTCTTTCTAAATTTTATATCGAACAACTTTTACCTTTGTCATCTGGTTACGCTTCTGCAGTTACTGCAGGCAAAGAAGATCTTTATGCTATGAAGGCCGAAAACTTTTAATTGTTAGAAGCCTTACAAAATAAAGAAAACATAATTGCTCTTATTGGAGCTTCGAATGATCCCAAAAAATATGGAAATAAAATTTTTATAGATTTATTAGCTAAAGGCTATATTGTATATCCCATCAATAAAACAGAAATGCAAATTCAAGGAATTAAATCACATAAAAGTGTGAGCGATTTAATTCAAAAACCTTCAATTATAAATTTTGTAATTCCTCCTGATGAGGGTTTGAAGGTAACAAAAGACTTAGTACAAAAAGGGTATGATAACTTTTGGTATCAGCCAGGAGCAGATAGTAGAGAAATATCTGAATTTTTAATCGATGAAAACAAAAATTTTATTGATGACAAATGTATTATGGTCGTAACAAGATTGTCTGATAATTACTAATCTTCTAATCTTCGATTAACTTCATCAAGCTCGTCAAAAGATTTCTCTAATTTATCTACCCTTGTTTTCTTTAAAGATTCAAATGATTTTACAGTTTGATCCAGCCTCTTTGTGACTTCATCAAATGAGTCGATAAATTTTCTAATTTCATTTTTGACTTTTTCATGTGTTGATAAAATATTTTTAGTATCTGTCTGCAGACTAAATAATTTCATTGAATGTCTTATTGTTTCAAGATAGGCCATCAAGGTTTGGGGACTTGCTAATATAACTTTTTTTGAAAAAGCATACTCAATAACTGGAGTTTTCGAAGATCCTATTTCGGAAGTCAAAAGAAAATGATACAAATTCTCCAAGGGAATATACATTAAAACAAAATCAACGGTGTCTTCATCGGGTGAAATATATCCTTCTCGTCCGGCTGTTTCATCAATTTTTGTTTTGATAGCTTTATCAAGAAATTCTTTATTTTTACTCTTAATTAATTCAGTAACTTCCCGTCTACCAAGTTCATCTAAAGTTTCATCTTCAAGATCTCTTGTTAGTTTTGCAATTTCCATATATATTGTCAATGGAAATTTAGAATCCATATTTATAGATTTATTATCCGGAAGGTAAAAAGTGAAGTCAGGTTTTGTTCCGCTTTTCATAATTTTTTGAGTTTCATAATGTATGCCTTCTTTGTATTCCATTATTCCAAGAAGATCTTCTACTTGAAATTCTGCCCATTGTCCTCGACTCTGATTGTTATTAAGAACTGAAATTAGGTTTCTTGTTTGTTGATCAACTCCTGTAATTGAGCTTTTAATTTCACCTGTTTTTTCAAGAAATTCTTTGACTGTTTGATCTGATCTGTTTAAAAGTTTATAAATTTGTGACTCTTCATTTTCTATAATTTCACTTACTATTCCTTTGATCAAATATTCATCATTTTTCTCATCTTCTGGAGCATCTTTTTTTGTTACAAAATATAAATTAGCCGCCAAGAGACCAATGATAATTACTAAAAATAAAACTTCCATGTTACAAGAATAGCAACCTGAGTAGACAGTTTTATAATTTAAACAGTATCAAAAAGCTTTTTAAAGCTAAATTTAAAATTGTCTTCTGAGTAATTTGTTAAAATAAAGTTCTTTGCATTTTTTGCAATTGCTGTCACTTCCTCATAATTGTCTTTTATGTAAGCAATCTTCTCTGATAGGCTTTCTAGGTTATTACTTTCAAACATGTAACCTGTTTGACCATCAATTACAATATCACCCATACCAGGTGCATCCGTAACTAAAACAGGACATGAAGCAACTTGGGATTCAAAAATAACACGTGCAAGCCCCTCGGAAATAGAAGGTAATACCATCAAACTCGAATTTTTGTAAAATTCTTTTACTTTCTCTCTATCAACTGAACCGATAAGAGAAATCTGGTTACTAAGATTTCTCTTTACAATCAACTCTTTTAATTCCTCTAAATATTTTTCATTAGGAGTTGGTCCAACAATAGATAGGTTTATGTTTTTATCTTGCAATGAATTTATTGCATCAATAATCATGTGAGGTTTTTTTCTATCGGTCACACTTCCAATGAATAATATATTAAATTTATCATGATTGACTATTGCTGAATCAATTTCTTCAAAATCTTTAAAATCTACCCAAGCAGGAAATCTAACAATATTTTTTGAAGGGGATATCTGAATTACTTGTTGTTCTGTTGATGAAGAAACTGCTCTAACTTTATCGCATTTATTTAATGAATATTTTGCCATTAAGAAAAAAAATCTTTTGTATGTGTTTGGAAACAATAAATTTTTTTCCAAGCTTAAGGTTTCTATGAAATCTCCATGAGTTTCGACAATAATCTTTACATCTATAGAACGCATCTTTAAGAATAAGATTGAAAAAAAAGATGAAACTGGATCTTGGTAGCAAACAATATTTATTTTTTCTTTTTTTATAATATTTGGAGTTACAAAAATAGAAATTTGAATTATTTTAAGATAATTTATTAAACGATTTTTTATTTTTTTATATAAAAAAAATTTTCCATATTCTTCATTCGTAGTCGTACTTATATCAGCAAAAGCTAAAACTCTAACGTTACAAACTTCACTTAAAGCGAAAAACTTTTTTTTTAATGTCTCATTTATCGGAAGTGTGTAATTTGTAGGAGCAATAAATAATATATTTTTCATAGATTTAGAAATTGTTTTAATTCATCAATAAGTTCTTCATCGTGAGTCCAAGGTATTCCATGGAGTGCATCTTTAAAAGTTACTGATTTTACATTCATCATGTTTGATGTAACTTCTTTAGATGCTTTTTGAGGAACTAGGCTATCTCTACCACCAATTATTGCAAGTGTTTCTGTCTGTATCTCACTTAACCATTCTCTTGAGTCAAATGCAACGACATGTCGTCCTCCATCTCCATAAATAAAATCATTTTTTGACTGATGAAGATTATTCCATGCCCAATCAGTAAACTCATTTCTCAAAGCTTTTGATTTTTTAAGATATGAGAATTTTGATTGAGGGTTTTTATTTGGGAATAGCCTTTCTCTTATTCTTACACCTCCTACTAATATTTTGAATAAGTAATTATCTTTGAAGCGTTCGCCTTCAATCCAACTAAAAGGTGTGATTAAAACCATTTTCTTTATTTTCTCTGGTATTTTTTTTGAAATAGTTAGGGAGACAGCACTTCCCATAGACCATCCAGCTAGATAGCACTCATCAATATTTAATTCATCAATGATGCTGATAACAATATCTGCATTTTCATCAACGCTCCATCTTTCCCAACTACTATCTGAGCGACCATGATTCTTAAGATCAATTGTTATAAATGAGCTTAAATTTTTTATTTTTGGTAGCACGTTGAACCAACTTCCTAATGAATCTGTACCCCAACTATGTAAAAATATAATTGGTACTGTTCCCTCAACAAAATTTTCTCTAATAAAGTACTCTTTTTCTCTAACAAAAATTGTTCTTCCAGGTATCTTTACCGGGTGAAGCTGGGTTACACCTTCTGTCTTGCTCTTTTGAGTTAGAACTAAATTTTTAAAAATTGATGTAAAGGCAAAAACTTTTGCAATTGTTTTAATCATTATTAAATAATATTTATCTTTTCATTATATTTAGTATTAATTTCCCCTATTTCCCAAATATCTTCATTAACTTTCATATTCTTAGATGATTTTATTTCTTGGTCTTTTGGAATGGCAATTAATAAACCTCCGTTAGTTTGAGCATCACATAGTATTTGTATTGATTTCTCTTTCGAGTCATGGATTATATTTTTAGATAAATAGTCCCGGTTTCTTTCACTTCCTGATGGATAAATTCCCTTATCTAAATATTCATAAATATCTGAAATTAAGGGTACCTTTTCAAAGTTCACTGTTGCTGATAGGCTAGAATTTTTTAACATTTCATATAAATGTCCCAGCAGGCCGAAGCCTGTTACATCAGTAATGGCCGTAGCATTGTTTCTTAATCCAAATTCGAGCGCGTCTTTATTTAATTTTGTCATAATGTCAGTGACAAGTTTGATGCTACCTTCTGATGCAATGCCTTTTTTGATAGCAGTTGTTATGATTCCAGTCCCAATAGGCTTAGTCAAAAATAACCTGTCACCATTATTTATATTGTTATTCTTTAGTACCTTTCCTTTTACAATTCCTGTAATAGAAAATCCATATTTTGGCTCTTTGTCATCTATGCTATGTCCTCCAACGACTGTGCAGTTGGCTTTTTCCATTGTATCTAGTCCACCCCTGATGACTTCAGATAGGATGTCAAAACTAATATCATTTCTAGGCCAGCAAACCAACTGTAGAGCAGAAATAGGCTCTCCTCCCATTGCGTAAACATCAGATAATGCATTAGCTGCTGCAACTCTCCCCCAATCATATGGATTGTCCAAAATTGGTGTGAAAAAATCAACGGTTTGAATTATTTTTTGGTCACCAATATTTATTACACCTCCGTCATCAGGATTGTCCAAACCTACAAGTAAGTTAGGAGATTGTGTTGCTTTATGATTTTTAAATTGCGTCAAAACTTGAGCAAGCTCACTGGGTGAGAGTTTACATGCTCAACCAGCGCCATGAGAGTATTCAGTTAGTCTCAAGTGAACCTCCTTAAGTTATTTGCTTAATTGTCTTTCTTTTTCGATAAAATCGGTAAATGACTGCCGAATTATTTCAAGGAGAGGGTCCTCGGTGTATGTCTGGTCATCAATCTGACTAACAAAAATTCCGTGTTTTGCAGTCGATAAAGCAAAAACTGTATCAACATTATAAATGTCGTTAACATGGATGTTTTCAATTTTTAAATCTAGTCCTGCTTCTTTTGCAATATCAATTAATGTCCTTCTTGTGATTGAATCTAATATTCCTAAATCAAGGCTTGGTACATAAATTTTATTATCAATTATCCAACTAACACAAAACGTTGGACCTTCAAGAACAATTCCATCTTTGTTTAAAAGTAAAGAATCGGTGTAGCCACTCTTTTGTGCAAGCCTAGTTTGATTAATATTCATAGCATATGAAATTGTTTTAGATCCTATATTTTCTACTTCATCTAGAGAAAAGTCTCCCCCTGATTGCCAATGAGCTTTTTGGGATTGTAATGAAAAACTTTCTGGGAAATTAATTAAATCTTGATAAAAAATATAAACATCACTTTTATCTTTGTCTGTACCTCTGCCAATTATTACTCGCATATATCCATTATCAAATTTTGATGCTATTGAAATTAAATCTTCTTTTATTTTTTTAAAATCAATGTCATCGAAAAACATTTTTTCGGCCGACTTAGCAAATCTCTCCATATGTTTATCTATTGCAAATAAATAACCATTGTGGATTGCTATAGCTTCAAAAATACCGTCACCTCTCCAGATTGCTAAATTCTCCACAGGTATATTAAATTCTTCTTTTTTTACTTCTTTTCCGTTAATTAAATACATCTCTAGTTTTTTTCTCGTTTGTAAGTATTTGTAATTGGCATTCTTCTATCTTTCCCAAAAGCTCTGTTTGTCAATTTTACACCAGGAGCAACTTGATTTCTCTTATATTCGTTTCTATCAATTTTTTCAAGAACATCATATACGATTTCTTTATCAATTCCTGATTTAATAATTTTTTCAGATGAAAAATCTTCTTCAATATAAAGTTGAATTATTTTGTCGAGTGTATCGTAATCTGGAAGAGTGTCAGAATCAAACTGGTCATTGCTCAGCTCAGCACTGGGTTCCTTTAATATTGTATTTTTAGGAATTACATCTGATATAGAGTTTCGGTAATTTGCTAAATTGTAAACATCTGCTTTATACACATCTTTAAGCAATGCAAATCCTCCAACTAAATCTCCATAAAGTGTTGCGTAGCCAACTGCCATTTCAGATTTATTCCCGGTCGAAACCACCATTGCTCCTAGCTGGTTTGAAAGAGCCATAAGTATATTTCCCCTAACTCTTGATTGAATATTCTCATCAACAACATTTCCTAATTTTTCATCTGTATTGTTTTCTAATAATTCTCTGAAGTTTTCTACAGTGTCTTCAATGTTTATTTCTTTAATCTCTATGCCCAAATTTTTAGCTAGTTTTTTTGCGTCTTTTAAAGACGAGTCTGGATTATATTTAGATGGCATTGCAACTCCAATAACATTTTCTGGAGATAATGCATCACAAGCTATTGTTGCAGTTAACGCCGAATCGATACCTCCTGAAAGGCCTACTAAGACTTTTTCAAATTTATTTTTTGTAACATAATCTGATAAGCCAAGTTTTAGTGCTGAATACATCGATTCTGTCTTATTTAAATTATTACTACTTAAGAGAGGTTCTATCTTGATGTTTTTTTCATTTAATGACAAGCTTGATTCTGAGACATTATCCGAAACTTCCAGTTCGATGTCAAAAGTAAAGAAATCCTCCTTAAATTGAGGAGCTATATAAATAAATTCTCCATTTTTATCGACAACGAAAGAACCCCCATCAAAAACAAGTTCGTCTTGGCCTCCAACCATATTTAAATAAACAATCGGAACATTTAATTTTTTGGCTTTGCCCTTAACAAGCTCTTTTCTTTGATCAATTTTATTAATATCAAATGGTGAAGCATTAATATTCAAAATTATCGATGCACCGTTTGCAACTTGTTCTTCGGCTGGCCCATCGTTAATCCAGATATCTTCACAAATATTTATTCCAACAGCAATATTTTCATACCAAAATAACGCTGAAGGATCTAAACCCTTGTCGAAATATCTTGCTTCGTCAAAAACGGAATAATTTGGGAGAAAACATTTATGATAAATTCCTTGAACATCTCCATTTTGGACGATGGCTGCCGCGTTAGTTATATTTCTGTCTACGTTATCATTTGTTTGTTTTCTTATACTTCTATCCACAAAACCGACGACTCCACTTGTTTTTCCTGAAAATTCAGCAATCTCTTCTAACACTGCAAAATTTTTTCCAACAAAACTCTCTCTTAAAAGTAAATCTTCCGGTGGATATCCAGTTAGTGAAAGTTCTGGAAATAAAACGATATCTGAAGAAATTTTTTCAGCCTCTTCTAATTTGCTTAGAATTTTTTCTTTATTTTCCTGAATTGCTCCAACAGAAAAGGAAAGCTGGGCGCAAGAAATTCTTAAAGTTTTAGTTTCCACACAATAATGATAGATAAATGATTAACTAAGAAGATACCGTAATGACAATATCTTTAGAATCTTCAATCCATCTAGTGACTCTTTTTAACGATGGCATTCTATCTACAATTTTTTTTCTTTTGTTTATTCCATTCATCATCTCGTGAAGACTTTCGGGGTTTCTTCTCTTTAAATCAGAAACACTTTCTACTCCAACCGCCTCTAGGAGGTCAGCGTAGTCTTTTCCAAGATTTTTTATCTTCATAAGCTCTGCTCGTTTGGCCCAATGTAAAAGTTTAGGTGAGGTAATTCCCGTTTCTTTGGTTAGAAGTGCTCTTCCTGAACGAGTTGAAGCAATTTGAAGAAATGTGACTGTAGTCCTGACTCTAGCTCTTCTTAATTTTGTGGCTTCTGTATGTGTCATGCCGTTTATAGAGTCTATTGAATTCATTATCAAAGTTTACAAAATTTTTTTATAAAACTAAGAAAAATTTTAGAGAGTTTTTCCCACTCTAAAAATCTGACTGCTCGTCATAATCTGTTGGTTTTAAAAAATTAAAATTAACTATTTTTAATTTTATTTCTGAGGTTTCTAAATAGTCGACTAGTTCAAAATTTTTGTATACAGAGTCTGTACCTTCAAAGTCATCCTGCGTGATTAATTCAAGCTTGTTCCAAAAAAATCTTGGAATAAGAATTGGGTATCCAAGCTGATAACGATACTGTGGAACAACAACTTCATCATCATAATGTTTGCAATTTATAATTTTCTGAATTACTTCGGAGCTTATTGCCGGCTGATCTCCCATAAATATTGTCGCACTTTCTATTTGTTTATCAGAACTTAAATGAAAAAGTCCTGTCCGAATAGAAGATATAATTCCCTCTTCCCAGTTTTCATTTATGATTACCGTACTGTTATAAAAATTTATTTTATCAGTCAAGGTCTCGTTTTCATGCCCTAACACGACAATCGTATCCTCAAAATTTTTTGTAACCTCATCTACTACGGTCTGTAAAATTGTTTTGCCTTTATATTCAGCTAGCTGTTTTGGAAATCCCATTCTTGATGAATCTCCTGCAGCTAAAATGATTGCAGAATTCATTTAAATCAGTTGTGAAAAAAGCGAACTACCAAAACCAGATACAACAACAAGGAGGAATGCTTCAATATTTCTCAAAAGATAAGTCTGCTTAAGTCCTGAGCCGAGACACACTAGAGCAAAAATTGCTGTACCAATAATTAGAAATATTTGGAGAGGAATTGAATTAGTAAAGAAAATTATCCCATTTAGAAAAACGGGTAAGTTTGAAAATCCATAAATGATTCCTACTTGTTTAAAGTTTGATTCTTTCCTAAAAAATCTAGTGAGAAGTAGATAGACTATTCCAACTCCAATAAATCCAGAACTAAAGCTTGATATTAGATAACTTAGTAAAAGACTAAATATTTCTTGTGAATTAAATGTATTTTCAAATTCATTAATCAAATTATTTAACTCATTTACAGTCTCAATTGGTAAGGTCCCTACAATCAAGCTCAGATTTTCTTCAAGATATGACAAAGAAGTTCTCAAAAAACTCAAAATAGCAATACCACTTAATAAAAATCCTGAAACATATATACCGACAGCGATTTGAAAGTTAGATGGTTCAGAAGCTAGCTCATTATAAATATTCTTATCTAGCTTCAGAATTTTTAAAATTACTTTTCTATTTATTCTCATATACCTATCTGTTTCTTAGAATCTAATGTATGACTATAACAAAAATAGCAGCTTATCTGATAAGTATATCGATGGTGTCTGTCATATTTTGGGCTCAAACTCAAGTTTCTTTATTTGATTCTATAATTCCA
Source organism: uncultured Candidatus Actinomarina sp. (assembly GCA_902571385.1). Classification (GTDB taxonomy): domain Bacteria; phylum Actinomycetota; class Acidimicrobiia; order Actinomarinales; family Actinomarinaceae; genus Actinomarina. The sequence continues at coordinate 112,594 of CACGBK010000001.1, read as the reverse complement.
ACTTTACCCTGGGGAGTTGTTTCTCTTGTGGACTTATACGCAGGATTTATTTTTGTAGGAATATGGATTGTTTTTAAAGAAAAGGCATTTAATTCAATAATTTGGTTAGTTTTTCTTGCCACTTTGGGTAATTTAACAACTGCTATTTATATAATTTACAGTATAAAAATCTCAAATGGTGAGCTTGGCAAATTCTTTATGGGCAAAAATATTTAATCTTTTCTTAAGTTATCAAGCAAAATTAATGATACATCTCTAACCCTGACGTTATCACCCTGTCCAAGTTCTTTCATTCCATCATCCATCATTATGTAACAGAAGGGGCATGCTACAGCAACCTCGTTGGCACCAGTTTCAATTGCTTCCTCTACTCTTTCAATATTTACTTTTTTTCCGGTCGCTTCTTCCATCCACATTCGTCCTCCACCGGCGCCGCAACAAAAACTGTTTGTTCCTTGTCTCTTCATTTCTCTAATTTCAATCCCACCTATTGACCCTACAATTTCTCTTGGCGCAGTATAGATATCATTATGCCTTCCAAGGTAACAAGAGTCATGATAAGTAATGACGTGTGGTTCTTCACTTGTTCCTACTTCAATTTTTCCAGACTGAACAAGCTCCGTTAACAGTTGGCTGTGATGAATAACTTCAAAATTTCCACCTAGTTGGGGATATTCATTTGATATTGTATTAAAACAATGAGGACATTGAGTTATAACTTTTTTGACATCCAAATTATTCATAGTCTCTATATTTTGAATAGCTAATTGTTGAAAGACAAATTCATTTCCTGTTCTTCTTGCTGAGTCACCTGTGCAAACTTCTTTAGTTCCAAGTACAGCATACGATACGTTTGCTCGTTTAAGTAAGGTCGCAACTGCTTTGGTGACTGGTACGTTTCTATCATCAAATGCACCTGCACATCCAATCCAGTAAAGATATTCAACTTTCTCTTTGTTGGTTTCATCTAGTAAAGGTACATCAAATTCTAAATCTTCTGACCATTTCATTCTATCTTCTTGTGAAGCGCCCCAAGGATTTGAAGAGTTTTCCATCGCCACATAAGCTTTACCTAATTCTGAAGGAAAATCTGAAGCCATAAGTGCTAGGTATCTTCTCATGTCTAATATTTTGTCTAAAATCTCAATATTTACAGGACAAATTTCATCGCACGCCTTACAAGACGTACATGCCCAAAGTTCTTCTGGAGTGATACGATCAAATACACTTGATGACTTTACTTTTAAATCTATAGGGGTTGATACTGTTGCTGGAACAGCTGGGTCTCCACTCTCAGACATTACTTGTCCAACTTTCAATATTATTTCACGGGGGTCTAGGGGCTTACCAGTAAGATTTGCTGGACAAACAGATGTACATCTACCACAAACAGTGCAGGCGTCGAGATCAAGTAGTTGTTTCCAGGTAAAATTTTCAATTAATTCAGCACCGACTGTCTCTATATCCTCAGCCTCCATTAGATTTCCAATGTCTCTCATTGCCCCTTTTGGCCTATCTTTAGGACTTAAAAACATATTTGATGGCGAAGTAACAATATGTCTTAATTTTGATTGTGGTAATACAAGTAAAAATACAAAAAAGCTTACTGTATGGAGTATCCATGAAACCCTGTGGAATAAAATTCCATCATCAAAAGGAAGCAAGGTTGCAATGTAATAGCCAACAAAACTCCATTTTTCATAGTTTGGAAACCCTTCTACAAGAATTCTTCCAGCTTCTGTTGTAAGCCCAGATATTCCCATAAAGGCTAAAAGTGATAATGTTAGATAATCATCCATCTTAGTTTTAGTTTTGATCCTATCTTCAGTTCCAAATATTCGTCTATAAAAAGCCCATCCAAGACCGCCTAGGTAAAGAAGTGAGGCGAGTTCTAGAGAAAAAGAATAAACAATATATGTTGTGCCCTGTAAAAATTTCAATGAAGGAGGCATCAAATGATGTATTTCAAGTGTGATAGTACCTGCAAATAAACCTAAAAATCCAAGGTAAATCATCGAATGCATTACTCCAGCCGCTTTAAATCGAAGAGTTGTCCTCATTAATATTCCATCGAAGAAACTTAAGATTCTTTTCGATAATTTAACTTTTCTCTTTTCTTCTGTACCCCTAGACCAATTTTTTGCACGAAGAGAAAACAGATAACCACAAATAAAAACTGAAGCAGCACTCAGTATATAAAATATATATTGAATTGATTTAGGAATATTTTCAAAAACCCGTCTTCCCCCAATTATTTCCCCTTCTGGAAAGATATAACTTGCTAACCACAAAAATACTACTGATAATGCAGCACCTGCAGAAAATAACAGAACATAATCATTAACTTGCCTTGTTGGTTTTTGTTTATTCATTTTCCATCGCTTTAGATATTTCTATCGAACGCTCTACAGCAGACTCAATTGCTTCATAAATAATTTTATCAAATGAATTATTTTCAAGCGAATTTATACCGGCTTCGGTTGTCCCTTTTGGAGATTTTATATTTTCAACTATTTCATTAAAGTCTTTTTCGCCAGTCAAATGTGGTAAAGAAGATAGTAGATTGCTTACTATTGTCTTGGCATCGCTTTCATCCATTCCAAGATTCACCGCAGAGTTAACTATCTTTGCAGACAGTTCAAAATACCAAGCTGGCCCACTGCCATATATTGCAGTAATAATATGAAAAAGACCTTCGTCGTATTCTTGAGTAGATCCTAGAGTGTTTAATATTTCGACAAAATTAAGATAGTCGTCTGTGTAGTTTCTAGTAAATGGTATGAAACCTGATTTTTGTTTGATTGCTAGATTAGGCATTAATCTAATAATCTTGTTTTCAAATTGTGATTCAAATGTTTTTACAGAAACTCCAGCAAGTGAAGAACATATTAAAACATCAGTGTGAATTTTTGCTTTGTTCTCAAGAATAAAATCATTTAAATCATTTGGTTTTATACACAACAAAATTATTCCATTACTAATAGATTCAATACTGGAATAAACATTTTCCCAACCATCTTGTATTAATAGGTCTCTTGTTTTTTCGTTACTTTCATAGAGATTAAAATTTAGGTCTGAATTTATGGTTTTAAAGCCACCTAAAAATGACATTCCAAGATTACCTAGTCCAATAATATGAAGATTTGTTTGATCCATTTCTTAATGATATCAAGGGTATATGTTATCTAAAACGACTGAACGTAGACATTTTTTATAAAAAGTTTGCATAAATTTATAACATTACTATATTTATATTAAATCTAAGTATTTTTACTTAGATTATATCAATATATTAGGTAAGATTGAAAGGAATAAAATGAGCAGTACATTAACCGCATCAACAGTTAAGCCTGGTGTAAGGCGTTCCAAAAAATACACTTCTGGAAGAGTCTGTGAATTTGATACGTGTGAAACAGTCATAAGTATGTACAACAAGAAAAAGTATTGTTTTTTGCATGCTCCTATCTCCTATCCGAGAGTAAGGGGTCATTTGGCAAGAGAACAAGAACCGCAAACATAATTTAGAAAGGATTGGTAAACATGGGTAAAGCCGTAGGAATTGACTTAGGAACCACAAATAGTGTAGTAGCAGTACTAGAGGGTGGAGAGCCAACAGTAATTGCAAATGCTGAAGGAAATAGAACAACTCCCTCAATTGTTGCTTTCAAATCTGACGATGTTCTTGTTGGAGAACTAGCTAAAAGACAAGCAATAACTAATCCTGATAACACTGTTAGATCGATTAAAAGAGATATCGGAACTAATTGGAAAGAGAATTTTGAAGGTAAAGATTATACCCCTCAAGAAATTTCAGCTCGTATATTACAAAAATTAAAAAGAGATGCAGAGGCTTATTTGGGTGATGACGTAACAGAAGCTGTAATTACTGTTCCTGCATATTTTAACGATGCAGAGAGACAAGCTACTAAAGAGGCTGGACAAATTGCTGGATTAGAAGTTTTGAGGATAATAAATGAGCCTACAGCAGCCTCGTTAGCATATGGTTTAGAAAATAATGAAGATCAAAAAATTCTTGTTTTTGATCTCGGTGGAGGTACTTTTGATGTCTCAATTTTGGAAATTTCTGAGGGCGTTTTCGAAGTCAAATCAACTTCAGGAGACTCAAAATTAGGTGGAGATGATTGGGACCAAAGAATCATGGATTGGCTTATTGAAAAATTTAAATCATCAACAGGTATTGATTTATCGACTGACAAAATGGCAATTCAAAGAGTTCAAGAAGGTGCAGAAAAGGCTAAAATTGAACTTTCGTCTACAAGTGAGACTGAAATTAATTTACCATTCATAACTGCTAATGATGCAGGACCTCAGCATTTGCTTGAAAAACTGAATCGATCTGAATTTGAAAAAATAACATCAGATTTAGTTGAGAGAACAAAAGAGCCTGTTGAAAGTGCTTTAAAAGATGCAGGTATGAAATATTCTGATATTGACCATATTATTTTAGTTGGTGGATCTACTCGTATGCCGTCAGTACAAGAATTAGTAAAGTCTTTAACAGGTAAAGATCCTCACAAAGGTGTTAATCCTGATGAAGTTGTTGCCTCAGGAGCAGCTATACAAGCAGGTGTACTAAAAGGTGATGTAAAAGATGTTCTTCTTTTAGATGTTACTCCTCTCACGTTAGGTGTAGAAACTAAGGGTGGAATCATGACAAAAATGATTGAGAGAAATACAACAATCCCAACTAAAAGATCTGAGGTGTTTAGTACAGCAGAAAATAACCAAACTCAAGTAGAAATTCATATCTTACAAGGCGAAAGAGAAGTTGCCTCTGGAAACAAATCGCTTGGTAGATTTACACTGACAGACATACCGGCAGCTATGGCAGGAACTCCTCAAATAGAGGTTACTTTTGATATTGATGCAAACGGGATAGTAAATGTAAATGCTAAAGATCTTGGTACAGGAAAAGAGCAAGCAATAACTATCACTGGTGGTACTGCTTTAGAAGATGATGAGATTGACAGAATGATAAAAGATGCTGAACAGCATGCCAACGAAGATGCTAAAAAGAAAGAGCTTGTTGAAACAAGAAATATGGCTGAAGGCATGGTGACTTCAACGGAAAAAATGCTTGAAGAAAATAAAGATAAAGCAACTGATGAAGAGGCAGGAGCTATAACTGAAGCTAATGATAAATTAAAAAAACTTCTTGAAAATGAAGACATTCCAATAAATGATCTTAAGTTAGCAATTGAAGATCTAACAAAAGCAAGCCAGTCATTTGCAGAAAAACTTTATGCAGACGCACAAAATGACACATCAAACACATCTTCAGATGAGTCAGATGACATAGTCGAAGGTGAAGTTATAGAGGATGAATAAAGAGGAATCTTCAGATGATTTAGATAATCATTCTTCAGAAGAAATAAATGAGAGTAAAAAAATAGATGAAGATAATATTTCTCTTTCTGAATATGAAAAAATAAAAGATGACTATCTAAGACTCGCTGCAGATTTTGATAATTATAAAAAACGATCTGAAAAAGAAAAAGAAAGTATTGGAACTGCATCAATGGCCTACTTTGTTGAATCTCTTTTTCCTCTTGTTGATAATTTTGAAATTGCCCTGTCACAGGATGAAGTTAATAAAGAAATTGAAACTTTCAGTAGCCTACTAACGTCTCTTTTAGAAAGTTTACAAGTTGAAGAAGTTGGATCTGTTGGAGATGATTTTGATCCAAACATTCACGAAGCAGTTGAGCATAGCGGTGAGGGTGACACTCAAAAAGTAGAAGCTGTGTTAAGAAAAGGATATCTATTCCAAGGTAATTTAATTCGCCCTGCAATGGTAAAAGTTAAAAGTGAGTAGAGACTGGCTTGACAAAAACTTCTATGCAACCCTTGGTGTTCCACAGAATGCAAGCATAGAAGAAATAAAAAAGGCATATAAAAAACTTGCTCGTGAAAATCATCCAGACCTAAACCCAGGAGACTTAGAAGCAGAAAAAAAGTTTAAGGAAGTATCAGAAGCTCATTCAGTCTTAGGAGATGAAAGAAAAAAACAAGAATATGACCAAATTAGAACAATGGGTGCGTCAGGTTTTGGTGGTTTTACAAGCCAAGGTTTTACTGTCGATGATTTTGGCGATATATTTGAGAACTTAGGAGACATTTTTGGATTTGGTGGAAGGCGAAAAGGACAAACATACCAAACAAATATAAATATATCATTTAATGAGGCTGCATCAGGCATTGAGGTTGTTCTTCCGCTTGAGGAATCAATCAAAGTTAAAGTTCCTGCCGGAGTGGATAATGGTAGCGTCATAAGGCTTAGAGGCAGAGGTGGACCTGGTGCTGCAGGTGCTCCTGATGGAGATCTACTCGTTCAAGTATCAGTTGAACCTCACAAATTTTTTAAAAGAAGCAACATGGATTTAATTCTTGAAGTTCCACTTTTATTTACTGAAGCAGCTTTAGGTGCAAGTATTAAAATTCCAACACTTAGCAAATCTGTTACTTTAAAGATCCCTTCAGGTACCCCTAGTGGAAAAACATTCAAAATCCGAGGAGAGGGAATTGCCCCTCAGGGAAGAAGATCTGGGGACCTTTATGTAAAAGTATTTATAATACCTCCGACAAATTTATCTAGATCAGCTAAAAAACATTTAGAGAAATTTCGAGACCAGTTTGAATCTGGAGATTCTCCAAGAAAGTATTTAGATGAATAGCGAAGAGTCAAATGCAATATATTTTATTTCAGTAGCTTCATCGCTATCAGGTATTCATCAGCAAACTATTAGAACTTATGAAAATAAAGGTCTTATTAAGCCATTTAGAACTGGTGGAGGAACCAGACGTTATTCTCAAAATGATATTGATAAACTTATACAAATCCAGGATTTATCACAAAGAGGTATAAACCTAGATGGAATAAAAATTATATATGAAATGAAAGACACAATAGATAAACTGAAAAAAAAAGTATTGTTACTTGAAAACGAAATTTCCAACCAAAAAGTAGAATCTAAAAATAAAGAAAAAGAAATTCACCAAAGTTACAAAAACGAAATTGTTAAAAAGTCAGATAAATCAATAAGAAAATAGCTATCGAGCTTTATACTTTGTGTTCTTGAATAAAGGATTCAATCTTATTTTCCAAAATAGGAAGAGTAATTCCCCCATCGCACAAAACTTCATCATGAAAGTATCTAATATCAAATTTATCACCTAGCTCATTTTCAGCTTTCCTTCTTAACTCTTCAATTTTCAATTGACCCATTTTATAAGAACAAGCTTGGCCAGGCCAGGCAATGTATCTATCAGTTTCAATATTTGAATTTATCTCTTCAATTGGTGAATTTTCTCTGAAAAATTTTATTGCACTTTCTCTCGACCATCCCATTCCATGCATTCCAGTATCAAGAACTAAACGACATGCTCTCCATGCATCATTTCCGAGTCTTCCAAGTTGCTGTATATCGTTAGAATAAAGACCCATTTCATTAGCTAATTGTTCTGAATACAGTCCCCAGCCTTCTACAAATGCTGTTGAGGCTACATATTTTTGAAAATTTGGAACATTTTTTAATTCAACTGCAATTGTTCTATCAAGATGATGGCCAGGAATTGCTTCATGAAAAGCTACTGATTCTGCTTCAAATATACTTTTTGACTCAGCTTTATATGTATTAAGAAAATATGTTCCGTCTCTTGATCCGTCCGGAAGTGGTGGATAATAATATGCAGGAGGTGCATGCTGTTCAGATGCTTCAGGTACAGGTAAGACCTTACATGGAGATTTTGGAAAAATAGTAAACCACTCTGCAAGAGGTTTGTATGCTCTTTCTATGGTGTCAATAGCAATCTGCAACATTTGTTCTTTATTTTCATATCTCATAGAAGGGTCCGTTTGCATTTTTGATATGACATCCTGGGGTGAAGAAACATTTTGAAAAACATTTTTTCCAACTTCGAAAAATTCTATTTTTAATCTTTCAATTTCAGATAAACCAATCTCATGGACTTCTTTTACTGTAGTATTTTTATGCCCGGTATATTTTCTTAATGCCCTTAAATAAAGATCTTCTCCACCTTCAATCCACATAATTCCCGATTTTTCGTCTGAACGTCCTTTGGGAAGGTGCTCCGTTTTCAACTGTTCAAGATAATCTAATACAGTTGGTCTAATTTTTGCTGTAATAATTTCTATTGCTTTTTCTTTCCAGCTTGATATTTCAGAATCAGATATCTCTGGTGAGAAATTTATTAATAACAATGGGTCACTATCAGCTGATGTATTCAAATAGTTTTCTAATTGATCAATAGTTCTTAACAAGTTTCTTTCTGTAGCAACCCTGTTGTTATTTAGACCCTCTTTTTGGACCGCCGAAATTTGAATATATAGTCTTTCGTAGAGTTCTAGTCTTTTTAAAAGCATGTCTGCTGCCTCTAAATCAGGTACAAACATCTGTTGATTATAATCTATCAAATATCCCGTAAATCCTGACACGCCAGCACCAAATTCCCAACTTCTGTCTAAAAGGGAGTCTTTGGTTGAGCTTAAAGCAAATTCTAACATTCCATGTGTTACCTTTTCTCGATTTGATAGGGAGCTAGGATCTATATTTTTTAATCTTGAAATAAAACCGTCAACTCTCAGAGCTTCCTCTTCAAAAGTTTCGTCTGTAAGTTCTTCTAATTGATCAAAATATTCCTTGTATCCTCTCATCATTGCTGATGTTGGAGAGCTAGATAAAGAGTTTTGAAAAAAATCTTCAGATAAGGCTTCTAGATTTTCGTTCATTTTTTATTATCCTTAATTTTTTCTAATTCTTTCTCGATATTATCAAGCTTTTTGACAATATCGTCAAGTGTAGTTTCTTTGTCACCAAAGTTGGATAAGAAATAAGTAGATACAGCTGCAGTAATAGTTGCTATAAATCCTATACCAAGAATCATAAGAGAACTTGCGACAATTCTTCCAAGTGCAGTATATGGTGTTATGTCCCCATACCCAACAGTTGTTATTGTAACTAGAGCCCACCAAATGCCATCAGTGAAGGTTTCAACTTCTGGTTCAGCTATATAAAAAAGAAATCCAAAAAAAATGATTAAAAATATAGTCGCATACACGATAAATCTAAGTCCTCGACTGTTAAATATTGTTTTTATAGCTGTTCCAAACTTTGCGAGAACTGCGGCAAGCCTAAATAATTGAAATAGCCTTAACAATCTGGGAAGTCTAATAAATCTTAAAAATCTTGATGACTCAAGTCCACGAGGTACAAAAGGAATTGAAGCTAATACAATAAATAATTCAATTTTATGATTTAAAATATACTCTTTTTTGTTTTCTGAAAGTATAAAAAGATGGACATATTCAAGTAGGAATATTATCCATATTCCCCAATTTACAAAGTTTGCTAACTCCTTTAAAGGTGAGTCTCTATATTCAATTATGATTACAGGGATTAAAGAAACTAGAGCAATAAAGACTGGTATTTCATAAAACTTTTCAACTTTTGAATAAGAGGTGCCTGAGTTTTCCATATAGATATTATAAAACTAGCTTTACGAGAATAGAATTAGTAATCTTAAAATAAGAAGATGAACAGGGTAACAAATTTTTTTCTTATTTCTATATTTATTTTTGCTTTAATTAATTTTATTTCGAACGATATATCGAATGAATTAGAAGAGCAATACTTATCATCCAATAACTTGCCAACGAATACAACCATATATGAAGAAAATATCGATCTTAAAATTTCCAACATAATAGCAAGAGATAATACTAAAGAATCTAATGAAAAAATTCTTATTAAAGAAGAAGAACACAGATCAAATTTTATTGTTAATTTAGATGAACAGCTAATTCAATTAAATAAAGAGTTGAGATTTTTAATTAAACAAAATCAATATGCAGAATTTAGTGATAGGTATGGCGGAATTAAAGGAATATATTTAAACGGATATCACTTTAATAATAAAAACAAGATGGATTTGATAGATTCAGTACTTAAGAATACAAATGTGAATGCTCTTGTGATAGATATAAAAACAGATAATGGTCATGTACTCTTTGAAACAGATAATTCTCTTTCTATTGATATGAACAATGTAAGAAGTAAATATGACAAAGCTGCTCTTGAAGAATTGAAGAATAGTAAGAACCTTTATCTCATTGGAAGAGTTGTTGTTTTTCAAGATCCATTATTTGCAAAAAAATATCCTGAAGAAGCTGTTTTTGATACTGCTAAAAATACTATTTATTCACAGGATGGTCAGTACTTTGTTGATCCTAGTAGTGAAAAAGCCCAAAACTATATCATTGATATTTCGAAAGAAGCTTGTGAACTGGGTTTTGATGAAATTCAATTTGATTACATAAGATATCCTGATTCAAATTACAAATACATGAAATTTAAAGATGAGAGTACATTTGAAAATAGGATCAAGAATATTAATTCGTTTCTCAGCTTGGCAAAGCCAGAAATTAATTCTCTAGGTTGTTTCCTGTCAGCAGATGTTTTTGGCTATATCTTAACTAACAAATATGATGGTGGAATTGGCCAAAACCTTGAAACAATGATTGAAAATTTAGATTTTATATCTCCGATGGTTTATCCGTCTCATTACAGCTCAGGTTCATTTGGGTTTTCGAATCCAAATAGAAATCCTTATGGAGTTATTTCTGGAGCATTGCAAGATGCTCTTGATAGAGATGTTGAACCTTATAAGTTAAGGCCATTCTTGCAAGGCTTTTGGCATACAGACTATGAAGTTAGAGAGAATATACGCGCAGCTGAAGATAAAAATTTAGGGTGGTTAATTTGGAATGTATCTTCTTCGTATAATTTGGAGTATTTTAGTAAGATTGATTAATGACTTTAAAAAATAATTTTAAATCAGAGCTTGAATCTCTTCACTCTGGTCTTATTGAGGTTAATGATTGGATGTATGAAAATCCTGAAACAGGATTTGAAGAATTCGAAACTTCAAAGCACCTAGTAAATTATATAAAACAATTTGATGAAAATGTTTTGTATCCAACCTCTGAATTAGATACAGCATTTGAAATAACTTTTGGTAAAGAGGGTCCTATGATTGTTCTTTGTGTTGAATATGATGCTCTTCCTGAAATTGGCCATGCCTGTGGACACAATATAATTGCAACTTGTTCTATTGGCGCTGGGTTAGGATTGAGAAACCTAGTCGAAGAATTAGGAATCAGGGTTAAATTGCTAGGAACTCCTGCTGAAGAGGGTGGGGGTGGAAAAATTATATTGTTAGAAAGAGGTGCTTTTGAGGATGCTAAATGTTCTATGATGATTCATCCTGGTCCATATGATGTGGCAAATCCTACCTTTTCTACTATTCAACAATATAAAGTTGAATTTTTTGGGAAAGATGCACATGCAGCAGGCGCTCCGGAAGAAGGTATTAATGCATTAGATGCTCAAATACAATTGTTTGTTAACGCCTCAACGTATCGACAGCAAATGTTGAGAACTGATCGTATGCATGGAGTGATTAAAGATGGTGGATTTAAGCCAAATATAATTCCATCATATACCTCATCTGAATGGTATCTTCGATCATTAAATGAAGAGGGGCTAAACAAATTAGAACAAGACTTTTTAAACTTCGTAAATGGTGCAGCAATATCAACTAAGTGCAAATCAGATGTCACCTCTCCCGACTTTAGGTATAAAGAAATTCTTAATAATCAAACAATGTATGAACTATTTATGAATAACTGTACCGAAATTGGAAGAGATATGCCTCTCCAAGATCCTGGAAATTTAGGCTTAGGGTCAACGGATATGGGTAATATATCTTTTGCTATGCCTTCAATTCATCCAATGATATCAATCGAAGCAAACGGAGCTGTAAATCATCAACCAGAATTTGCAGCTGCTACCACAACAAAAAGTGGTCACAAGGCCATATTTGATGGAGCTTATGGAATGGGAGCTACAATTATCGATTTAGCTGAAAATAATCTTTGGGAGAAACTTTAAAGAATCTGACTTAGGAATAGTTTTGTTCTATCATTTTTTGGATTATCAAAAAATTCATTTGGAGTATTCTCTTCAACCATTAAACCCTCGTCAAATAGCATTACCCTATCAGCTACTTCTTTAGCAAATCCCATCTCATGTGTTACAACAATCATTGTCATTCCTGATTCTGCAAGCTCTTTCATTGCGTCAAGAACCTCCTTAATCATTTCTGGATCTAAGGCAGAAGTTGGCTCGTCAAAAAGCATAATTTTAGGTTCCATAGCAAGAGCTCTTGCAATAGCTACTCTCTGCTGCTGGCCACCAGATAATTGTCCTGGAAATTTTTGTGCCTGTTCAGGTATGCCTACTCTTTCTAACAGCTCCATAGCTTTCTCTTCTGATTCACTACGACTTTTTTTTCTTACCCATATTGGGGCAAGAGTAATATTTTGCATTACTGTTAAATGTGGAAACAAATTAAAACTCTGAAAAACCATGCCTACCTCAGACCTAATTGCTTCAATGTTTTTTAGGTCATTTGTAAGCTCAATGCCATCAACAACAATTTCGCCTTCTTGATGTTGTTCAAGCCGATTTATGCACCTAATAAAAGTTGATTTACCTGATCCTGAAGGTCCACATATTACTAATACTTCTCCTTCAGCAACTTCCATAGATATTCCTTTTAGAGCTTGGAAATCTCCAAACCACTTTTTGACATCTACAGTTTTGATTATGCTCATATGTTTATATTACCTTTCTCCTAAACCTAAACGCTTCTCAAATTTCATCGATCTTCTTGAAAATACAAAAGTAAATACCCAAAAGAAGAAAGACAAGAAAACTAATTGTTCTAAATTTCTACCTATAAATACAACTGGTTGTGATTGAGCAGGGATAACTGAAGTTCCGATTCTTAGAATATCAAATAATCCAATAATCGCTACCAAGCTTGAGTCTTTAAATGATGTTATTACACTTCCAACAAGGGTAGGGATTATTGTACGAAGAGCTTGTGGTACTATTACTAAAAATATTCTTTGGAATGGATTCATTCCAATAGCATTGGCCGCTTCATATTGTCCTTTTGGAATTGATTGCAAACCACCTCTTATATATTCTGCAAAATAGGCCCCACTAAAGAATGCAGTTAATATCAAAACCCTTATTATCAAGTTAAATTCAACCCCCGCAGGAAGAAAAACTGTAAGCATAACGCTAGCAAAAAATAACCAAGTGATATATGGAACCGAACGAACTATCTCAATTATTCCTGTACATATAATTCTGATTACGGGTAAGGTTGATGTCCTCCCTAAAGCTAAAGCAAGTCCAAGCGGAAATGATGCATAAGTTCCAAAAATTGCAAGCAACCATGTCAAAGAAAATCCTCCAAAGATACTTCCGGTGGGAGTTACTAGCATCGTGTCAGAGCTTGCTCCCCTTATTAAAAAAGTTAAAACAAACAATGAAACCACCCAAACAATAAAAAGCTGTCTTTTACCTTCTTTAGTTGTTGCGATAGCTGGTGAAACAACTAGTAGTAAAAGTAGAAGTACCATTGTTGCTTTGAAAATAAATACAAGGGGTAAAAGAAAAACTACAATACTCAAGACTAAAAACCCAATATTGATTGGAGTTCTATAAACTCCTATAGATTGATTATCACTAAATCTAATTATTAAAAATCCAATAATTCCAAAAACAAGTATGGAAGGAATATCTGCACTGAAAACTGTATTCAACTCAACTAATGGCTTCTTAAAAATCCACGAAAATATAAAAAGTGGGCACAAGAACCATGAAATCGGAATAAGTCTTGCCATGATTTTTATATCTCTGTTCTTTAAAAGTGAACCGATAAAAAAGAATAATAACATGCCTATATATAGGATTGTCCAAGGGATATAAGTAGTGCTGGCTATTGGAAGAAATGGATCTGGAATTATCCTTTCACCGCTTGAATCAAGTGATATTGTTGGAATTTTAATAAAATATAAAGATGCAATAATCAACCCAAAATATGTCAGATTTACTTTTGCTGTATTAAATAAATTCTTAATTTTTATATTCCTCAAAAAAAAGAATGCCAAAGTTAGCACCAAGGACGGACCTAGAATAAGCATTCTTACATCTTGAGGAATTATTTCTACAACTTCTATACTTCCATCATTTTGAATTACATTTGTATTTGTTGGAGCTAAAGCAATTAAAAGAGCTATTACTGCAGATATTGTAAATAGTTTTTGAAAAATTCCACCCAAAGAAATGGTCTTACCACTATTGTAAAATCCTATAGATAAACCTCCAAGAATTAAAGCAAGCCCTACAGATAACCAAACTCTGATCATAGCTTCATCAGGATAAGCGAGTATCATATATAGCTTCATATTGTAAGTTACTGATGTCCACATTCTTTCAGGATTTAATATAAAGCCAACAATTCCCCTGTAAGAGTAAATAACCATAAAACCTGCGAAGAAAGTTAAAAATGCAGAACTCGAAGAGGAGAATAAATTATCTCTAATCCACCTTCCGTAGGGATTTTCAATGAAAAATTTGCTATCTCTTATCATCGTTCAACTATTTTCATTTTTCTATTGTAATAATTGATAATTGATGAGATTGACAAGCTTATTGAGCAGTAAAATATCATCCAAACTAGAAAGACTGGGAGTGTTTGACCCTCTTGGTTATATAAAGTCTGACCAACAGCAACAACTTCTGGATAGGCAACTGCTACTCCTAATGAAGTATTTTTTGCAAGATTTAAATATTGATTTCCCATAGGAGGCAACATAACCCGAAAGGCTTGTGGAAGTATTATCAGTCTTAAAAGTGATCTTCTTCTTAGGCCAAGAGACAAGCCTGCCTCAGACTGTCCTTTTGAGATTGCCATTATTCCAGAACGAACAACTTCTGAGATGAATATGGCAGTGTATAAAGTTACTCCAAACCAAGTTGCAAAGTAACCAACAGTAGTTACCTTTCCTAAGTCAGGAGAATATCTTGTAAATTTTGTTGTTCCAGCTTGTACTATTTCGGGATAGCTCATAATTACTGGAGGTCCTGATATGTTAAAATCAAATCTTTTTGCTACGCCATCAAAAAATTGTGGCATACCCCAGTTTGATTTATAAAATAATTCATCCCCCTCTAAAAAATAAGTTATATTTTGACCAAATGGCATAAACATTAATAAAACAACAAATACTGCTACTACTCCTGATAATATAATTCGAAAATAATCATCATCGGAAAGAATTCCTCTTATTTCACCTGTGTCGGTATTTCTAATTTGTTTTCTAATGTATCTAAATGCAAAAAAAACTGCTATTACCGAAAATAAAGCTTGGTATGCAATGCTTGGAATAGAATCAAAAATGGTAGAAATATAACCAGATATCAGTCCAATAATACCCATTAATTTATAACCACCTGCCCAATTGCCAAAAGTTAAAACAAGGAATGTTAAAAACGACCAAAGAAATGGATTTGTATCTCTTCCTTCTTTCTCCAACAGGCTTACTCTCCACTTGAATACTCTTCGAGCAAGATAAATTGTAAGTAAAAGAAACCCAAAGAACATAAAAGCAGACTCTTGACGTTCCGGCCAGGGGTAAGCAATTCCTTTTGAGCTCACATGAAACATAATTTCTCCCCTATCTCTTTCTTCGAGCCTTGGGAATGCTAAAAGAAATGCCTGAAAGAAAAGGATTTGTACTAAAAGTGGGACATTTCTTACAACTTCTAAAAGAGCTGTTGCTGCTTTTTCAACAATCCAGTTGCTTGATAGTCTTGCAATACCAAGGAGCGTTCCAAAAATAGTTGCAACTATTATTCCACCGATCATTATTCTTATCATGTTGAACATACCAACATGAAGCATTCTGAGTCCAGAATCAGGAAGTGTCTCAAAACCTTCAGCGATTGAAACGCCGGGAGTGTCACCTAAAAAATCGAATGAAAATGGTATATTTGTTGACTGAAGATTATTGATACCAGTTTGAACGAACAACACTAATGAATAAGCAAAAAGTATTAAAAATAAAACCTGCCCGGCCCATTTTAAAAATCTGACATCTCGCCAAAACGTTCTAATATCAAAATTTTTTAGAACTTTTCCCAACATTAGTGAATTTTACCAAATTGAACAGAAATAAGATAGTTAGATTGCCCAAAACATAAAAAGAAGAGGGCATAAAGCCCTCTTCTTTAAATTTATAATGATAAATTATCTAGCAGGAGGTGCGTAAATTAGACCACCATTTGTCCATCTATCATTTGCTCCACCTTCACGGAATAATCCTACAGGATTAAGGTTTCTGGAGTAAATTTCGTCGTAGTTACCAACTTGCTTGATTACATTATAAAATGCATCTGCGCTAAGTCCCATAACGGTTTGTAACTCACCATCGTTAGCTCCAAAAAGTCTTCCAAGCTCTGGAAGAGCATCGGTGTCAACAGAATCAACGTTTGCACTAGTTACGCCATACTCATCAGCGATGATGGTTGCATAAACAACCCAGTTAATGACGTCTCCCCACATACTGTCGTTTGATCTGTAAACAGGTCCTAATGGTTCTTTAGAAATTGGTGATTGTGGAAATATTGACCAATCATTAAGAGCATCGTTAACTGCTCTTCTACCAACTAAAGCTGAACCGTCAGTTGTAACAATGTCACACTCTCCAGCAATGAATTTATCCATAGCTTCTGAGAATTTTTCAACTGTTACAAGCGTGATGGTTGCACCAACAAGTCCTGCACCTTCAGTAATATTTTTTTCTGTTGTAGTACCAGCATTTGTACATACACTCAAACCGTCAATATCAGCAAGTGTAGAAGAACTTGATATACCATCAGAATTTCTACCCATTAATTGTTGACCGTCGAAATATGTAGTAGGACCAAAATCGTTACCAAGTTCGGTATCACGGCTTTGAGTCCAAGTTGTGTTTCTAATCAAAACATCAATGTCACCAGCTGCTAGAGAGGTGAACCTTTCTGCTGATGTAAGTGATTTGAATTCAACTTTACTGTAATCTCCAAAAAGAGCTGCTGCAACGGCATAACAATAATCAGCATCAAAACCAGTTATTGAACCGTCTGCACCTGTCTCGGAAAAAGCTGTAGCACTACCACTGACTCCACACTTTACGAATCCTCTTTCAAGGACCATTTCAAGTGTTGATTCATCAGAGTGATCGTGTTCTTCTTCAACTGCAACTTCCTCTTCGGCTGTATCTGTTGCACATGCAACAGCAACCATGGAAAGTACAAGTAAAGAAACGATTGCTTTTTTACTCAATGTTTTCTCCTTTTATATAAAAGCAGACAAAAACAATAAATAGAAATACTTAAAGTTTCTGTCTATGTATTAATCTAATATAGTTTACAAAACCCTACAAATTGATTCTTTTATAGTTAAAAAAAATATTCATATAGATACGAAATACCTGTATTATCCAATGTTGTATTTCAAGGAGCAAAGTTGTCAACTACCATTGTTTTAGGCGCTCAGTGGGGCGATGAGGGCAAGGGTAAAGTCACAGACTTTTTTGCATCAAAAGCTGACCTAGTTGTACGTTTTCAAGGTGGTAACAATGCTGGTCATACAATCGTGGTTGATGATGAAAAGTTTGCGTTATCTATGGTTCCATCAGGGGTTATGTATGATACTTGTACCCCAGTAATAGCTTCAGGTTGTGTAATTGATTTTGAAGTTCTCAAAAAAGAAATTGATAGTTTAAATCAGAAAAATATTGATACTTCAAATTTAAAACTTTCTTACAACGCACATATTATTATGCCTTATCACAAAGTCCTCGATGAATTGATAGAAGAAAGCTTAGGCGATCGAAAAATAGGCACCACTAAAAAAGGAATAGGCCCATGTTATGGAGATAAAATTCAAAGAAAAGGTATAAGAATACAAGACTTTTTATCACCGGAAAAATTTAAATCCAAATTACAAGAAAACTTAAACGAAAAAAATAAAATTATTGAAGAAATTTATAAAGGAAAAGCTTTAAATTTTGATGAAATATTATCTGAGTATGAAACTTTTCGCGAATTAATTGAATCCTTATCGACAGATACTTCATTATTTATTTCAAATTCTATAAAAGAAAATAAAAATATTCTTTTTGAAGGAGCTCAGGGTACATTACTAGACATTGATCACGGAACTTATCCATTTGTAACAAGTTCAAATACCAGCGCGGGCAATGCGTCAATTGGTTCTGGAATAGGACCATTAAATTTTGAAAAGGTTGTTGGTGTTACAAAAGCTTACATATCTAGGGTAGGCACTGGTCCTTTCATGACTGAACAGAGTAATAAAATAGGAGATTATTTAATTGAGAAAGGTGCTGAATTTGGAACAGTGACTGGTAGACGAAGACGATGTGGATGGTTAGACCTTGTTTCACTTAAATATTCAGCAAGAATAAATTCTTTGAGTGAATTGTTTATTACAAAGTTAGATGTTTTAACTGGTTTAGATGAGGTCAATATTTGTGTAGGTTACAAATTTAAAGATCAGGAATTAACCGATTACCCTTTAGTTGAGGATATTCTAGAAAAATCAACACCTATATATAAATCGTTTGAGGGGTGGAATGATGATATATCTTCAATTACAGAATTTAATAAACTTCCAGAAAGTGCACAAACTTATATAAATTTCATTGAAGAATTTACAGAAATACCAATTAAATATATATCTGTTGGACCAGAAAGAAAGCAAAATATAATTAGATAAATGATAAAAAGATACTTGATAAACGAAATTGAAGATATTTGGAATCAAAATAACAAAATATCCACCTGGAAAAAAGTTGAATCTTCGGTTACTAAACAACTTGAAGATGCAGGAATTGTTCCAAAAGGTTTGTCCGCGGAAATACTTAAGGTAAATATTTCATTAGAAGAATTAGAAGAAAGAGAAAAAATCACAAATCATGACGTTGCATCTTTTGTTGATATTTTGCAAAATAAAATTCAAAAAAACTCAGAGTGGGTACATTATGGACTGACAAGTTCGGATATTGTAGACACTTCAAACAGTCTTTTAATAATTGAGTCTTTAGATTTTCTATTAATTCAAATTGATAAATTAATAAAAACCTTAAAAAATCTTGCGATAAAAGAAAAGGATACAAAAATAATTGGAAGAACACATGGTGTGTTTGCGGAAATTACTTTTCTCGGAAATATATTTTCAAATTGGCTTCTTGAAATTAACAGAAACAGACAAAGAATTGTAAAAGCTAAAGAAAATATTTCTGTTGGTAAATTCAGTGGTGCAGTTGGAAATTACTCTATATTAAATCAAGAAATAGAGGAAAGAGCATTAAGTAGCTTGAATCTAAAACCTGAATTTTTTGCTTCACAAATTGTAAGTCGTGATCGTTATGCAGAAGTAATAATTGCTATAGGAATGCTTGGAAGTTGTTTTGATCGTATATCACAAAATCTTCGCGGGTATCAACGATCAGAAGTTGGGGAGATCTTTGAATCTTTTTCAAAAGAACAAAAGGGCTCTTCAGCAATGCCTCATAAAAAAAATCCAATAACTTCTGAGAGAGTTTCAGGAATATCAAGAATCTTAAGAGGTTACGTTATCACTTCATTAGAAAACATCTCTTTATGGCACGAAAGAGACATCTCAAATTCTTCAGTAGAAAGAATTATTTTTCCTGATGGTTTCAACCTCATTTCCTTTGCAACTATTGAAATGGAAAAGTTGTTTGGCAATATTCAAATAAACCACGAAAAGATTAATTCCAATATT
This sequence comes from uncultured Candidatus Actinomarina sp., assembly GCA_902571385.1. GTDB lineage: Bacteria > Actinomycetota > Acidimicrobiia > Actinomarinales > Actinomarinaceae > Actinomarina. The sequence goes on along the minus strand of CACGBK010000001.1, from coordinate 92,824 downwards.
GACTTAGCAAAAGTAAGTATATTAACTCAGGCTTGTCTTTCACATCTCATTACTAAAGGAGTTGATAGAGATGAAGCATATAGATTTATTCAATCACAATCATTTGAATTTGATGATCTAGATGATTACTTAACTACGCTTTCAAAAAATTTTGAGAATGTTTCAATTGAAGAATTAAAAAGCATAACAAATGAAATTCTCTCTGAAAAAACAAATGAGAACTTTGAAGAAAAAATAAATTCAATTGTTTAAGAGATTCAAAAAACAATTCTCAGAAATAAAAAGTGAAGTTCTTGGACTGAACGAATCCCAAAATAATGTATTTGATTCAATCCTTGCACCAGTTTTTTTTGTTTTACTAAATAGATTTTTTGATTTAAATATTGCAATTATAGGGACGGGGTTCTTGGTCGTTCTTACAATTATTTATAGAGTGCTGAGAAAAGATGATCTAAAATTTGCATTTATTGGTGTAGTTGGAACGATAGTTGCATTACTAATTGCTAGATTTCAAGGAAGTGCATCAGGTTTTTTTCTACCAGGAATTATTAGAGACCTAAGCATTGCTTTAATTGGATTTATATCAATATTGATTAGAAGACCTTTTACTATTTACTCATCACAATATTTTAGAAAATGGCCTATGGAATGGTATTTATTGTCTTCTGTTAAGCCAGCTTACAATCAAGTTGCTATTTTGTGGGTAGCTTTTCTTTCTCTAAAGGGAGGTCTTCAAGTATTGTTTTTTAATAATCCTGAAATTCTTGCAATTATAAAATTATCAACTTCGAATCAGACAACTTTAATACTTTTGATTGTTTCATATTTTTTGGGTTTAAGAAAATTAAAGAACCTAAAGGGACCAAGCGTTGAAGAATTTAAAAATAATGTCTCTCCTCCTTGGAAAGGTCAGGAAAGAGGATTCTGACTAAGGTAATATAGCTATATGACAGATGAAAATTTAAGATTGTTAGCAATTATTGGAAGCAGCTTTGGTATTTTTTTAATACTAAGAGTCTTAGTTTTCCCAGCTCTAAAGCGAATTGCAAAAAAAACTAATACAATCATCGATGATCTTTTTTTAGAAAAAAAGTTTTTAAACAGACTATCTTTTGTTGCTGTATTTACTTTTCTTAATGGAATAGTTTTTACAGAATTTTCAATTGACTTAATGAACAGTGAAGTTGGTCAAAGAATAATCAGTTCATTTTTGGCAATCTTTTTAGGGCTTACATTGAATGAATTGCTTTCAATTCTTAATAATGCATCTAGCAAATATGACGCTTTAAAAGATAGGCCTATCAAAGGTTACATACAGATTGTTAAGATCATATTGAATGCATTTATCTTCATAATTGTTTTTGCAATATTGTCTGGACAATCAGTTACATATTATATAAGTGGGCTTGGTGCACTAACTGCTGTACTTTTACTAGTTTTTCAAGATACAATTTTATCTTTCGTTGCTTCAGTACAAATTGGACAAAATAACATAATAAATAATGGTGATTGGATTGAGGTCCCTGAGTACGGTGCAGATGGAGATGTTATAGATATAGCTCTACATACTGTAAAAGTACAAAATTGGGACAAAACTATAACATCCATTCCGACATCAAAAATTATTTCAACCTCTGTTAAAAACTGGAGAGGCATGTCTGAATTTGGTGGTAGAAGAATAATGAGATCGATAACAATTGATATTTCAAGTATTAAATTTTTATCCATCCAAGATATTGAGAATCTAAAAAAGATCCCACCTATCAAAAGTTATTTAGATGAAAAAATTAAGGAAGTGGAAATGTTTAATAATGACTCATCAAATGATACTTCTCAAATAGAACAAAGAAATTTAACAAATATTGGGACTTTTAGAGCATATGTAGAAAATTATTTAAGACAAAATGAAAACTTAGATACACAAAATATGACTTTCTTAGTAAGACAATTAGCGCCGACAAACCAAGGAGTATCTATACAAATATATACTTTTACAAAAACTACAGACTGGGTTGAATACGAAAAAATCCAATCAGATATTTTTGATCATCTACTTGCAGTACTTCATAAATTTGACTTAAGAGCTTATCAAGATGGGATTGTTGAAGCTGCAGCGATGAAAAATTTACACTTTAATGAAGGTCTTAAAGACTGAATTTATATTTTCTTCTTAAGAAAACTAAAAAGCCAAAGCCAATAACGAAAAAGTTGAAGTAGTTGCCGAATAAACTATATGGTGTTTGGGAGTCAATTGGTTGTATTGATTGATTAAGAATTTCTGCTGTAAAAAGATTTGTATCAGATAAAATATTTCCATCATTATCTATGAATGCTGACTTTCCTGTAATTGCCGAATGAATAATTGGTCTGTCGTTTGATATTGCATTAGCACGTGACATAAGCAAAAACTGTTCAGACATTCCACTTTGGCCATAACTAGCTTGATTTGTTAATATTACGATAATTTCAGCACCTTCTTGAATGCTATTTCTTATATATCTCTGGAATGAACCCTCGAAAGAAATTACTGTAGAAAGTTTGTAAGAGCCAAGTTGAAATATCTTTTCTTTGTCTCCCCTGATCATATCTCTTGGGACAAGTGAGAGAGAAGGAATCCAGTCTAAATAGTCTCTAAATGGAATATATTCTCCGAATGGAACAGGATGTTGTTTCAGATACTGATCAATGATCAGTCCGTTGTTATTTATAAAAACACCATAATTTTCAAAATATTTATCCTTAATTGGCCTATCTCCTCCAATTAAAAAGTAAGAATTAAGCCTTTGAGCTTCATAAGAAATGTCATTTAATACTCGTTCGTGGATCAATGGATCATTTCTAAATCCAGTTGAGCTTTCTGGCCAAATGATTAAATCTTTATCGCTCTGTATGCTTCTTGTTAAATTTAAATGACTTTCATATATTCGCTTTCTTTCGTCGTTACAATTATTTTTGGCTCCAGGACAAGGGCTGTTACCTTGAACAATTGATACACTAACTTTTTCATTTATTGAATTATTGAAAAATAAATTTAAGTTGCTATTTGTTAAATATATAGACAGTGGGATGAATAAAAAAGTAAAAAATATTAGTGAATCTTTCAAGTAAAAATATTTTTTTTGATTATCAATAATTAATAAAACAAAAATTAAAGTCACTGATTGAATGATTAATGAGTATCCAGTGGGTCCAAATGTTTTAAACAAGCTTGGCAGTAAATTGAATAAACTGTCCCTGTACCCTGTTAAAAGAACGGTTGAGGTTGAACCCCAAGGAAATCCACCAAATGGAAAATAGGCTCTGAGTAAATCAAAAATACTTAACACTCCTATTAGAACAAAAAAGTTATTACTCGTCTTGATAGCTATGAATTTAAATATCTTTCCAAGAAAAGCATAAAGAAGGCCCATCAAAATGACTAGAGGAATCCATGCTTCATAACCAATTGATTGGATTCCAAATAAAATAACACCAAAGGAAATTGAACCAAATATAAATCCGGTTATAAATGGAGCTTCACTAATTAAAAGTGCATAGTAAAAAAAGAATAGTGCTGGAAAAATGAAGAACCATAAATTAAATGGTGGAAAGCTTAAAAAAAATAAAACTGCTGAAATGAAAACTCTTATATGCATCTATTCAATGTTAACTATGATTTCGAATTCCAAAACTAAATTATATTTCTAAGTATCACAAATAAACCTGACACGATTGAAAAGTAGGTAACCCCTCTTGAAATAGCCATCTCAGATATATTTGAAAAAAATGAAGAAAGTCTTAACCCAATTGCCACTGGAATAGCGAGATATAATATAAGAGTAAGATGATCCCTAAATATTTCTCCACTGATTAGCAGAAGACCAAGAGTTATTGTTATTCCAAATGTAAATACAGCATTGAGTGAGGGTCTAAATTCATTACCAGAGGTGCCTCTGTATAGAATTGCGATTGGGGGACCTCCTACACCAGCAATCATTGCGAATACTCCCGACAATGTCCCTGCAATCCAAGATGTTTTATTATCTCTTTTTACAATCCAACCATAGTGTGTTGCAAGCCCGCCAAATAGAACAATTGCTCCGACACTTATGGAGAGTAGTTGTTCACTTAAATTTATCAAAAGCAGTAAGCCTAATGGTCCTCCAATAATTCTTCCTAAAAATAAAAATTTGAATGGTTTCCAATCTACCTTGCTTTTTTCTCTTTGGTAGATTCTAAAAGTCATTGGTAATGCCAAAAGGCTAAGTATTTGTGGAACAAGCAATGGTTCGATTTGAACTAATATCGGTGAGGAAATAACTGCAAAACCAAATCCTAAAATGCCTTGTATGGCTGCACTTGCAAACAACAGGAATGAAATAAAAATTAATTCAAGTAAAGATAGGTCGAATGGATATGTCAACTAAGCGCTTTTTCCATCAACTGTAAAATTTCACCTTCGTTAGTGTGTCGACCAGTTTCAAGCTTAGAATAGATTAATACTTCATCAACATAAAGTTCAAATACTCCACCACTTCCAGGTATCAAATCTATTGACGTTATCTCTTTTCCATATTTTTCAAGTATGTCTTCGACCGTACTAACTGCACGGGGTGTATAGTTTCAAACTATACAAAATTCTAGTTTGATTTTCATAATTAAATGTTACTATACGTATCTGTATAAAAAGGTTTGTAAAAACTTGCATGCTTTGCAATATTTTGTTAACCTTGTGAATATATTCACAAAGTGGGGAAATTAATGACTGACGGATTAAAAGCAAGTCAAATAAAAGGTGGTATAAGACCTTCAAAAAGTTTTGACCAGGGTAGGACTTGTAAAGAAGAGTCTTGTAAAACTCAATTGAGTATATATAACAAAAGAGAGTATTGCTTTAATCATGCTCCTGTTAAATATCCAAGAGTTAGAGGAAGAATTCTTCAAGAAACTGCTTAATTAAAAAATCAATTTAACAATATAAACCTTTTTCAATTATTATCGAATTATGACTACTAAATTTAGTGTTCCTGAAATAAGTTGTGATCATTGCAAAAGTACAATTGTCAACACATTGTCAACTATCGATGATATTGAATTAGTTGAAGTAAACATAGAAACTAAAGACGTTACATTAAAATCTTCAGAAGAAATTGATTTAGATCTTGTTAAGTCACTCCTTGATAAACAAGGCTACACAGTTGTCAGCTGATACAAAAACACTTATTCTATCCGTTGAAGGAATGACCTGTGCTGCTTGTGCCGCAAGGATTGAAAGAGTTTTAGATAAAGAAGAATCCGTTGAAGATGTAGTTGTCAACTTTCCCTTAAAAAAAGCTGTAATCGAATTAAATACTGAAGATGTAAATTCTGATAATTATATTGAAAAAATTAGATCAGTTGGATACTCAGCTCAAGAAGAGATACAAGTTGAAAATATTAAAAATTTTAAAAGATTTTTTATTCCAATAATTTCACTTCTGTCAACTCTTACTCTCAACCCACTTATTGAAGCTAATCAAGATTTTGTAGCATTAGGAATAAGCTCCATAATAATATTTATTTTTGGACGAACATTCCACTTATCAGCATTGAAGAGTATTAGAAATCTTAATTTTAATATGGATACGTTAATCTCTATTGGGAGCTTGTCATCTTTTGTTATTGGTGTAATACCTGATAATGGAGAACTCATGTATCTTGAAACCGGTGGTTTCATTGTAAGCTTTATACTTATAGGAAAAACAATAGAAGATATTTCTATAAAGTCTTCAATCTCTATATCTGATTCAATTATTGAAAGTATTCCAAAAGATGTGAATATTTATGACGATAAAAAAATCATCCGTAGACCTATCAACGAAATAACTATAGATCAAGTAATCATTGTGAAGAAAGGAGAAATTATTCCTTTAGACGGTGAGATTCATTATGGTCATTCTGAAGTTGATGAAAGTATTATTTCTGGAGAAGCAGAACCAATTTTAAAAAAAGAGGGGGATACCGTCATATCAGGTTCTATCAATCTTGGAAACGATATTGAAGTTAAAGTAACAAAAGCAGATGGTGAAACAACAATAAATTACATAGAAAAATTAATCTTAAAAGCACAAACTACCAAACCTGACGTTCAAGAACTTGTAAATAAGATTACAAATATTTTTGTGCCCTCAATCTTGCTTTTAAGCTTTATAAATTTTTTGATTAAATTCTTCATTCTTGGAAATAATTTTTCAGAAACAATTAGCTCAACAATTGCAATCTTGGTGATTGCATGTCCTTGTGCTCTTGGTCTTGCAACTCCAATTGTTCTATTTCGTACTGCATCTATTTCTAATAAAAATGGATTTATTTTTAAAAATTTCGACTATCTTCAAAAATTTACCAAGCTTGATACATTAATATTTGATAAGACTGGAACTTTAACGTCTGGTATTTTTAAAATCGAAAAAATTACAAATGAGAATAATCTTGTTGTAGATGATGAAATTATAAGGATACTCGCTTCTGTTGAACAGAAATCAAACCACCCTATTGCTAAAAGTATCCTTTTGGAGTCAGAAATAAAAAACTTAAAACTCTCACCTGTTGATGAATTTAATGAAATTCCCGGTAAAGGTGTTACGGGAATTGTAGACAATAAGAATGTGGAAGTTGAAAAATCAAATAAAGATTTAGATAGTGATTTGATTTTAAAGATTGATGCTAAGGAGTATCTAATTACTTTGGTTGAAGATAAAACTTTAAATAAAGACGTTATTGAAAATCTTTCAAATGAGTATGAAATTGAAATTTTATCTGGAGATAAGCCCGAGAAAGTTAAAAAAATTGGAGAGGACTTACAAATAGATGTTGCCCTTGGAAATCAGTCACCAGAAGAAAAATTAGAATATATAAAGAACAAACAGAAAGATAAAACTGTTGGCTTTATAGGTGATGGAATTAATGACTCTCCTGCGCTGGAACAAGCTAATGTAAGTTTGACATTTGCTCAGAGTACACAAATTGCACAAAGTGTTAGCGATATAATTATTTTTAAAGGAGGCTTTGAAAAGTTGAACTCAATATTCAAAATTTCAAAAAATGCAAATAGAAGAATTAGTGAGAATTTGTTTTTAGCTTTTATTTACAACATAATTATGATCCCTATTGCAGTTACAGGGAATATTGTCCCAAGTATGGCAGCATTAGCTATGGCCCTGTCAAGTTTGTCCGTTGTAATAAATTCATCGAGAAAACTTTAAAAATTTTAAGATAAATTATTTTAAATATTAATCTTTCAATATGGAAGATGTTGTTTGGTATAGAAAACCACTCTTATCTGATCCTGTAGCTATCTTGGCATTCGAGGGATGGAGTGATGCAGGAAACACTGCCAGTGGTTGTATTGAGAATATATGTGGAAATTATGATGTCGAACCATTTGCAGAATTAAACTCTGAAGGTTTTTACAATTATCAAATGAGAAGACCTGTAGTTGAGGTTAAAGCTATAGGTGAGCGTAACTTCCATTGGCCACAAACATCGTTTTACTCGATTGAAGATTACAAATTAAAAAGAGAAATAATAATGGTTTTTGGTGAAGAACCATCAATGAAATGGAAAAAATATTCAGAAAATATTTCGAATACTTTAATGGATCTTGGAGTGAAAAGAGCTGTTACTTTAGGTGCATTCTTTGGCCAAGTAGCTCATACGCTGCCAGTTCCAATTTTTGGCGTAAGTGATGATCCGACGTTTCATTCTAGATTTAATGTGCTTCCAACAAACTATTCTGGGCCAACAGGCATTACAAGTGTAGTTGGCCATGACTTGAGAAAAAATGGTATAGAAACTTCTGGACTTTGGGCTGCTGTTCCCCATTATCTTAGTTCTGGTGCTTATCCAAAAGGAATAGGAGCGTTATTAAATAAAACATCAGAAATCTTAAAAATTGATATTGATGACTCAGGAATACAATCCGAAGGTCAACAGTTTGAAACAAAAATTAGTAAAGCAATGGAAAATTCTCAAGATCTTGCAGAATATGTTTCAAAGTTAGAAGAGGCTGAAGTAAATATTGAAGACAGCTTCTCAGAAGATAATCTTGTTGAGCAAATAGAAGATTTTCTTAATAATGAAGGTGGAGAATTTTAAGAAGACTTTTTTTTATGTCTATTTGATTTACGACGTTTTCTGTACTTATGTTTAGACATTTTTTTACGTCTTTTCTTAATCAAAGATCCCATAAATAAAAATTTTTCCTTTTTTCCTAACTGCGAAATTCTAACCTATGTAGGTTAATAAATGAATAGCTTTTATGAAAAATTATTTTCATATCTTTTTATAGCTAAAAGAAGAACTTCTTCACCTTTATTCCCTTGTGGAGACTTTCTTTTTGCCCAAAATCCCCAAGTTATCATTGAAAGAACTTGAAATAATTCAAATTTAACTTTTATTTTTTCGTCTTTTATATCGATTATTTTATAAATATCATTGATTGAATCTTGGTCTTCTTCTAATTCATTCTGCCAAATTAAATCTGCATAATCAAAAATTGGATCACCTTGTGAGGAATATTCCCAATCAATTAAATAAGGTTTTTCTTTCAAATAAACGAAATTTGCATGATACAAATCTTGATGGCAAGGCTTACTTTCAAGCCCAATTTCAATAAGTCTTTTTATTATTTCTTCACCTATTGCTTTTGATTCATTTTCAATTTTTTCATTGTTTTTAGCTAATGTTTTAAAAACATTTAATGGTGAAAAGTTTTCTTGAAATTTTAAATCTGAATTGTGGAGACGGTTTAGAAGATCTAAAGCATCATCTCTAAATTCTTTATTTTTTAAATCTGATGATGTAAAGGTGTACAAATCCTCATAAAATTCAGAGATTTTTATTCCTGTATCTTTTTCGAAAAGAATTATTGGTAAAGTTATTCCAAGATTTTTAACTAACTCTTGGTTAACTCCCTCTGACGATCTGTTAATTAAATCAGGATTATCTCCAGGTATTCTGATTACATATTTTTTATCATCGACCACCACTTTATGATTGAGATTAGTAATACTTTCTAATTTTGAAATCTTATATTTGCTTTCATCTTTAGTTGATGAAATATCAAACTCATTAAAAATATTAATTATTTTTCTTGTATCCATTATTTTATTATGATAACAATAATGTCATGAATGACCCATTTGCTCTCGATTTAACCATAAGACTTTTATTGTTAGGACTAGGTTCAGCTATGTTTGTTGGGAGTCTTCTTGCTTACATCAACAGAAAAAAAAATAAAGAAAACTTTTACAAATCAAGAACAATTTTTTTGGGAATTGTAGGTTTTATTATTACATTTTGGACAATTGTCTCATTGATAAATAACTGAAAACAAAAATTTTTAGATTAGTATATTCTTTAAACAAGAGGAATCATGCTTTCAGATAATGATATAAATAAAGCTTTGGAAGATAAATTAATTGAGATTAGTCCATTAGATACAAGCTATATACAGCCTTCAAGTATTGACTTAAGGGTTGGTGAAGAGTTTAGAGTTTTTGAGAATCACAAATACAGTCATATTGATCCAAAGTCACCACAAGAAGATTTGACTACTCTTGTTGAGGCGACAATAGATGAGCCTTTCGTTCTTCATCCAGGTGAATTTGTTTTGGGAACTACATATGAAAAAGTTACGCTATCAAACAAAATTGTTGCAAGGCTTGAAGGAAAATCATCTCTAGGGCGTATAGGTTTATTAATTCACTCTACAGCAGGTTTCGTTGATCCAGGATTTTCAGGTTATTTGACTTTAGAACTTTCAAATGTTGCAAATTTACCAATAAAAATCTATCCAGAAATGAAAATTGGACAGATTTCTTTTTACTATTTAAATTCCCCTTCAGTATCAATGTATGGAGATGAAAGTTATGGTAGCAAGTATCAAGGTCAAGAAGGGCCCACACCAAGTAAGAGCCATAATGATTTTAATAAAGAATGATTCCTGGAATAGGTACATTAATTAATGGCTTTGGTGTAATAATATCGGGTATTCTCGCACGAATAATTTTTAAAAAAGAGTTAAAAAACTTTGAAGAAAACCTTCTTCCTCTTGGTCTCCTAGTTTTAGCCTTAGGATTTAGAGAAACACTGAAGAGCCCAGATTTTATACTCACATTGTTTGCGGTACTAGTTGGAGCAATTGTTGGTAGCTACTTGAAAATTGAAAACAGAATTAAAACATTTGGAGATAAAATTTATTTGAGATTTGAAAAAGGTGGGGGCGACAAAACAAAATTTATTGAGAGCTACCTTACAACAACTTTGATTGTAATAACTGGCCCTCTAGCAATTATTGGACCTTTTTTTGATGTTGTAGAATCCAACCTAGAGCTTTTGTTAATAAAAACAGCACTTGATTGTTTTCTTGTAATATTTATCACATCTAGTGGTGGCAAAGGGGCAGTATATTCGGGAATCTCCATTTTGATTTATCAAGGAGCGTTTACTTTATTAGCTTTATTGATTAACACAAATATTGAACAACAGATTTCAGATTCAATCGCAGGAATAGGAGGAGTTTTACTAATAGGTGTTGGCATAAATCTTTTAGGGTTAAAAAAAATTCCTGTAGGAAATTATATGCTCAGCCTGTTTGTTCCGTTTCTTCTAGCATTGTAAATTCTCTTAACGCTCCATTAACTCCCTCAAAGAGTGAAATAATTTTTTCAGATTCTTCTTCGAAAGACATTGTTACAAATTGCTCTTTTTGTACATGGAAACGTCTATTTTTAAAATCTAGTTCTACTGGTAAGTATGGAATGTTTAATTCTTTAGCAAGATAGTAAAAGCCACTCCTAAATTTTTTGACCTGTTCTGTTCCCGCTTCAGGAGCTATACAAAGTACGTATTCATCTATTTTTGAAAATTCCTCTATGGCACCTTTGATTAATCCTTTTGATTTGTTTCTATAAACAGGGATTCCCCCAAGCTTTAGGAGAATTATTTTTTGTAACCAACCAAGTGGCCATGGTATTCCTAATCTATCAACGTCTTTAGAAAAAGTGTATAAGCTTGGAAGCCTGGTGAAGATCCATTTTGCTCCGAAAAAATTTATTTTCAAATCTAGGGCCAAAATAGCAAGTAATGCATACCATGCATCTCTGTTTGCAGTGTGTGGAGCTCCAATTAAGATTATTTTTTTATAATTGGGGAATTCTCCAGTAATGTCCCATTTTGAAAGTTGAAGCAACTTCCTGCTTAGGGGTCCCAAGACAATTCTTTTTTTCCTTGGTACCTTATCTGGAATAGATATCATTTTTTTGAATGTAGCTAGCTATTTGGACTGCGTTTAGAGCAGCTCCTTTTAAAAGATTGTCTCCAACAGCCCAAAAATTCAGAATTTTGTTACTTGATAATCCTGATCTCATTCTAGAAACAAAGATATTTCTGTTTCCTTCTGCATCAACAGGGGTTGGAAAGTCGTTTGCCCAATACTCAACACCCTCGAATAAATTAATTGACTCAATAGCTTTATCTACATCTACATCTTCCTCAAATGTAGCACTGCAAAAAATACCATGTCCTGTTTCAACCCCGACACGGGCATTTGAAGGCTCCACAATTAAATTTGGGATATTTAGTATTTTTTTTGATTCATTGGAAAACTTCATTTCTTCATCTGTGTATCCATTTTCAGTCATATTTCCTGCGACTGGTATTACATTTTTAGCTATTTGAGTTTTATAATATTTTTCATCTGGTGCAGATCCAGAATTTTGAAGGTTTAATAACTCGTTATTAAGAGATTCAACAGCATCTTTTCCTGAACCTGAAACTGCTTGATAAGAAACAGGAACAATTCCAACAAGTTTAAAAATATCATGTAAAGGTTTCAAAGCCATTACTAAAGCCATTGTTGTACAGTTTGGGTTTGCAATAATTTTTGTTTTTTCATTAATCGTATTTTCGTTTATTCCATAAACAACTAGTGGTATATCATCATTCATTCTAAATGTTGAAGAGTTGTCAATCACAAAAGCACCTCTGTCAACAAATTCATTTGCATATTCTTTTGATCTAACCCCTCCGGCAGAAAATAAAGCAATGTCACATGGTTCAATATTTTTAATATTTAATTCTTTAATTGCAAGATCTTTATCATTTACTGAAAGTATTTTTCCTTCAGACGTTTTTGAAGCAAATAATTGAAACTCAACACTAGTATCAAAAAATTCTTCACAAAGTTTGATTATTTTACGCCCGACAAGACCTGTAGCTCCTACGATTGCAATATTCATTTATATTTCGATAAACTCTTCATGGAGAGAGTCAATTGCTTTTTGCATATCGCTCTTGCTAACAACACAAGAAATCCGTATAGGAGAAGTTGAAATCATTGCGATATTGATTTTATTTTTGCCAAGTATTGAGAACATTTTCGAAGCTATCCCAGATTCAGCTTTCATCCCTGCTCCAATAAGTGAAACTCTTGCAATGTCTGGATCAGAATCAGATCCTTCAGCATTCAATTCACTTGATAAATTATCTAATATATTTTCTACATCGTTTTTTTGTTCGCTTGGTGAAGTAAAGCTTATATCAGTTTTAGAGTCTTTGGATACATTCTGAACGATCATATCGACAATTACACCGGCTTCTGAAAGTGGACCAAATACTTTACCAGCTATACCCGGTTGATCTGGAACCCCAAATAAAGTGAATTTAATTTCTTTATCGTTGTGTGTGACTCCACTTACTATGGCTTGTTCCATGACATTATCCTTTACAATTGTTCCTTCACCAATACTAAACGTAGGTTTAACAATTATTGGTACATTATACCTTCTACCAAACTCTACAGATCTAGCCATTAAAACCTTGGCTCCAGAAGAGGCCATTTCTAGCATTTCATCATAAGTAATCTCTTTTATAAGCTTTGCTTTCTCAACTATTCTTGGATCAGCTGTGAACACTCCTTCAACATCTGTATATATTTCACATTTTTCTGCATCAAGAGCAGCTGCTAATGCTACAGCTGTTGCGTCAGAGCCTCCTCTGCCTAATGTTGTAATTTCTTTTGTTTCTTTATTTACTCCTTGAAAACCAGCAACTATTACAATTTTTCCATCTTCTATTCCTTCTTTAACCCTTTCTCCTGAAATGTCCTCAATTTCTGCCATTCCATGTCTGGAAGTAGTCGTTATGCCTGCTTGTGAGCCAGTTAGCGAGAAAGATTCATAGCCAAGATTATTTAAATGCATAGCTAACAATGACATTGTTATTCTTTCTCCAGCAGATAAAAGCATATCCATTTCTCTTGGTGATGGTGTTTCTGAAAGTTCATTTGCTAAATTGATCAATTCATCTGTGCTTGATCCCATAGCTGAAACTACTACAACAACTTCGTTGCCTGCTTCTTTACATTCAATTATTTTCTGTGCAACTATCTTTAGTGTTTCAGGATTCTCAACACTAGTTCCACCAAATTTTTGTACTATTAAATTCATCTGAAACATTCTAATGAGTTTATTAAAGGTTTAAAAGACCTAGTATTCTTAGATTTAATGAGCATTGATCTTCATATTCATTCGAAAAATTCTGATGGAACAGACAGTATTGATGAGATTGTTAGCAAATCGAAAGATCAGCAGTTACAAGCAATATCTATAACTGATCATGAGTACTTATCTGAAGTAAATGCTGAAGGAATTGAAATTATCTCTGGCGTAGAAATGAGTGTAAGCTGGAACGATCTTGATTCAAAGAATCCATACAGTGGGATACATCTTTTAATTTACTTTTTAGAAAAGAATACTCCTCTTGATAAAATGCTTTTCAAAATAAGAGAGGATAAAAAAAATAGAAATTATGCGATTCTAGATAATTTAAAAAACATTGGTATCGAGATTGAGAAAGATGAATTAAAAAATTTTGAGACAAAAGTACCAGGACGTCCTCATATTGCAAACCTAATGAAATCAAAAGGATATGTAAGTACGTTAAATGAAGCCTTCCAAAAATATTTAGGTAATGGAAAAGTTGGTGACTCCCGAATTCATCAAAACCAAATTGCAGATGTTATTCAAGTTGCTAAAGAATCTAAATCTCTAATATTTCTGGCTCATCCTCATACCTTGGTAAGTAATAAGAATTATTCTTTTTCCAAAAATTGGCACGATCAATCATTTTTTGAAATTTTAGAGAAATTAAAGTCTTTAGGAATAGATGGTGTTGAGACATATTACTCTAGTTATTCTAAATCAACTTCAAACTCATTAGAAGAAATTACAAATAGTCTAAATTTACTGAGAAGTGGTGGGTCTGACTATCACGGTATGAATAAACCTAATATAAATATAGGATTCGGATATGAGAATAATCACTTGAATATCCCATACGATTTAATTGAAAAAATGAAAGAAAAGCATGCGGAGCTTTAAAAAACTTCTTGGACCAATTTCAATTATTTCTATAGCCTATTTGATGAGCAGAGTATTTGGATTTATAAGAGAGGTTCTTCTTGCTAGGTGGACAGGTGTCTCATCAGCAACAGACACTTTGGATCTTGCTTTTGTAATTCCTGATTTTTTGTTCTATCTTTCGGCAGGTGGATATCTAGCGATCACATTAATTCCTATTTTGTCAAAATTTCAAAAAGATAAACTTGCTGATTTAAATAATTATTTCCTCTCGCTTTTAAATGGTCTAACTATTATATTTGGGGTTTTTTCAATTATTTTCTTCGTGTTTAGATATGAAATTGGAGAAATATTTGGAGTCATTGATATTGAGCTCTTTGTTCAAGTATTTACCCCAATAATTTTTAGTCAGGTTTTCTTTTTTTCAGGAGCAATAATGATGGCCTATCAATATTTCATGGGTGAATTTAAATATGCTGCATTGGCTCCAGTAATATATAATCTTTCAATTATTTTTTTTGGTTGGATAAATTCTTCTACCCCAGAGTCAACAATTTATGGATTTGCCATCGGGGGCTTTATAGGATCGTTTATTGGACATATAATTATTCAAATTTATGGACTAAAAAAACTTGGTCTAAATGTGAAATTTATAAAACCAAAACTTAAAGATTTGAGACATTACTTTAAAGTTTCGATTCCTTTAATTGTTGGTCAGTCAATTGCAGTAATGGATGAACAATTGTTTAGAGTTTTTGGTTCCATGTTAAGTGTTGGAGCAATAGCATCTTTTAGATACGCTAGGAGAGTTGCCATATTGCCAGTTGGTGTAATTGCTCAGGCAGTAGGAGTTGCTAGTTTTCCTACTATGTCACACTTATTTGTAAAAGAAAAATTTGATGAACTAAAAGAATTAATTCGTCAACAGATAGCGATACTGTATTTTTTAAACCTAGCGATTGTATTAATTCTTATCACTAACAATGCTGAAATTATTAGTCTTGTTTATGAAAGAGGAGAATTTAACAATAATGATGTTCTCCGGGTTAGCTCAATAATGTCAATTGTTGCCTTCGGAATCTTACCCTGGTCATTAAATCAAATCGTTACTAGAGCATTTTATGTGCAGACTAATTATTGGTATCCAGTTCTAGTAGGAACTTCGTCGACAATTTTAGCTACGTTAATTATTTTGAATATTGAAAGTAAATCTGAAATTAGTTATGCAATAATAATCATTGCTTCTTTATTTTTATATTCGTTAATTTTATTAACTACTTTAAAGATAGATGGTGAGAAAATTTTGAATAAAGATTTGATTAATGATTTAATATTCTCATCAATTATTTATTTTGTCACTTTAGGTTTGCTTCAATTCTTGCCAATAGGTGACTTGGGTAAAATTTTTTACATACTTATTTCTGTAACAATAATTGCATTATCTTTTATTGTGTCTGTTAGGGTAATTAAAATGAAATATGTAAAAATAAATAAGGTAAGATAAATGCAAAAATTTCCATTAAAAAAAGGTCTATCAGATGTTAACGAGCTCCATGATGAAATCAATGAATACATAAATGTTTTAATGGGACATATTAATCCTCCAATATCCGATGGTATTGATACTCTTTTTGAAGTTAGTAGTACCTATTTAGCAAGAGCTAAAGAAATCGAAATTAAATTATTAGAAAGAGAAAGAAGTGGAAATATATCATCAGGTGATGAATTAAAAAAATTTAGAACAGGTGAACTTAGAAGTTTTATAGAATTATGTAAGAGTGCACAAAATCAAGGTTCAAGAAGAATTACTATGGCTTTGAGTGAGCTAAACCTAAAAGATAATTAGCTCAAATCTTCAACATCAAAAATTTCCTGTGCTGCTGTTATTCCGCCATCTTCACTTTTGTTCGCAATTTCACTAATTTCTATGATTACATTTATTTCGATGCCCATTAATTTTGCTATCTCGGATTTAACCAAGTCAGTTATCTCAGATGATTTGTTTAACTCATCAAAAAGAAATTCGTTATTTTTATCAACTAACAAAGTGAGATCACCATTCTCTCCTACCTCAGGCTTAATTGATGTCAAATAAGAAAATTTTCTTGAAGACAATATCTCTTTAAGAGAATTTAGAATTTTAGGCCAGAATATATCAAAATCCTCGATAGATTGTTTTTTTGTTGATTTTTTTTCTTTTTTCTTTGGTTCAGGCTTTGCCTCATTATGTTTTATTGAATTGTTTAGATCGCTTTCATCATCTGGTGTTGGGTGTGACAAATTAGATTGACCTTCTAGAAGATCCAACCTGTATCCTATCGACTTTACGTCTGAACCAAATTCGGGCTTCACTAATTTCATCATGAATAATTCAAGTTTCAAATGCTGAGAATTTGAGACAGGTAAGGTTGAATTTATTTCGTCAATTAGATCAAGAATTCTTACAAGTTGCTTCGCAGAAATTTTTTCATTTGCTTTTTCTAAATTTTTTGAAAAATTTTCTGAAAGAGATTTTAATTTTTCATCGTCGGGTAAATATTTCAAATAAAACAGATTCCTAAAAAACTCAGATACTGAATTAGTAATATCGGATGGCTGTAACCCCTTCGAATATGCATCTCTAATTACAGACAAAACTTTGCTCGTATCTTGAAACTCAATCGATTCAATTATTTGATCTAACTCTGAAGATCCTAGTTTGCCAACTAAACTAAAAATATTCTCAACTGTTAGGTTAGAACCAAAAGTGTTATTTGCCTGTTCAAGTAAGTTAATTGCATCTCGAAGTGATCCATCAGAGTAGGATGCAATAATTTTTAAGATATCTTTCTTAAAATTAATCTTTTCTTCTTTAGAGATTTGCTCAAGAACATTGATTATTTTTTCATCTAAAATTTTCTTAAACACAACTTGAGTTGTCCTACTTCTAATGGTCTCAATTACCCTGTCAGGCTCAGTGGTTGCAAGTATAAAAATTACGTGCTCTGGTGGTTCTTCAAGAGTTTTTAGAAATGCATTTGATGCAGCATTTGATAACATATGCACCTCATCCAAAATAAATATTCTTTTTTTTCCAGGAGATGTCGCTATAAAATTTACGCTTTCGTTCATATCTCTAATATCGTCGACTTTATTATGGGATGCAGCATCAATTTCAGAAACATCAAAAATAGGGTCACATCCAAGTTCTTTAGCAATTATTCTTGCAAGTGAAGTTTTTCCAACACCCTTTGGTCCAGAAAAAAGGTAAGCATGACCAATTTTATCATCCGAAATTTGTGATGAAATAAGGGCTACTGCTTCATCTTGACCAATCATCTCATCTAAGTTTTGAGGCCTATATTTTCTATAAAATGCTTGTTCCATATTACTAAATGCTAATAGCTTACACATCTATAGTGCACTGAAGAATTAAACTTAGTCAAATGAGAATTGGAGTAGATTTAGACGGTGTTGTTGCAAACTTCACCAAAGGTTGGACGACACAGTATGAAGCTGAGTTTGGGAAAAAAATTCTTGAAAAAGACATTACCGAATGGGGTTTATCAAAACCACTCACTCATTTTGAAGAAGAGATAGATTTTTGGAAATGGGCAAAAGATATAAACGGTTCGTCAATTTTTAGAAATTTAGATATTTACGAAGATTCACTAGAGGTTCTATATGACTTATCGAAGATGGGGCATGAAATAGTTATCATATCCTCAAAGCCATGGTGGTCAATTCATGATACATTGATGTGGCTAGGTGAAAAAAAAATTCCAACAAAAGAAATACATTTCATTGAGGATAAGTGGAAAATTGATTGTGATGTTTACATTGATGATGCGCCGTATCAGCTCGATAATTATGTTAAAAATTTAAATAATAAAGTTATTATCAGATTTGTAAGAGAATACAACGATCCGGTAACAGGTGCTCTTGATTTGAATGAATGGAAAGATTTAATTCCTTTATTAAATTCTCTTTAACAATTAATCTGAAATCATGAACGATTCCTTCATTCTTAGAGACAGAAAATGGCGAGAAACTAACGAAAGAATAACTTTATCTTCCAATGCAATGCTTTCTGAAAATTCCAAAGGTAGATTAAGTCATGAGGAGCATGACGAGTTTAGAACTATTTTTGAAAGAGATAGAGATCGAATAATTCATTCAAAAGCATTTAGAAGATTGAAGCATAAGACTCAAGTGTTTATAAACCCTGATGGTGACCATTTTATTACAAGGATGACTCATACCTTAAATGTAACTCAAGTTGGAAGATCTATTTCAAAAACCCTTGGGCTAAATCCGGATTTGACTGAAGCTATATGTCTAGGTCATGATGTGGGTCATTCACCTTTTGGTCATACTGGAGAAGAAATACTTAATGAAATGCATCCTAATGGCTGGAGTCATTCTGAAAACTCAGTTAAAATTTTTAGCAAAATTGAAAACCTTAATCTTAGTGTTGAAACTATTGATGGCATTGAAAAACATCCTTGGAGATATACTGAAAAGCCTTCCACGCAAGAAGGAATGATTTGTAGGTTTGCAGACAGGATTGCCTACTTATCTCATGATGTTGAGGACGCATTAAGGGCAAATGTAATCAAAATTAGTGATATTCCAAACAAAATTACCAAGGAACTTGGTACCCCTGGAAAGCAATGGATCAATAGTTTGATTTCTGGAATATTTAAAGCTTCAAATAGTAACGAACTAATAATGGATTCTGAAATTGGAGAAATTATGAATGAATTAAGAGAGTTTATGTTTGAAAATGTTTATCTCAGAAAAGAAACTAACGATCAAAGAAAAGAATGTAAAAATATTGTACAAACGCTTGTCGAATATTTTATGGAAAATAAAAATGAACTACCAAAAAATTATATACAAAGTGAAGATGATATTGAAAATTCTATTGATTATGTTGCTGGAATGACTGATAGGTTCGCAATCTCAACTTTTGGAAAAATTAATTAAAATCAGGGTCTCTTTTTTCAAGAAATGCCAATACACCTTCTTTAAGGTCGTCAGAAATTAGATAGGATGTGTTCCACAATCTAACAAAATCAAGTGCTTGATCGGTTGTTAGGTCTTCTCCTTTATGTAAAATTTCTTTTGTACCCTGAACAATATTTTTTGAATTTGAAGCAATCTCTTTAGCCATCTCCAACCCGGCTTTGTGGAGTTCTTCAACATTTTCATATGTATTGCTTACAAATCTTATTTTTTCCGCATGTTCTCCATCAAACTTTCTACCTGTAAAAGCTAGCTCTCTTAAATCTCCTTTTGAAACAATTTTTGGCATCCTTTGTAAGATTCCAACATCTGCAACAAGTCCAAGTTTTGTTTCACCTATAGAAAAAACTGCGTCTCGAGTTGAAAGTCGAATGTCGCAAGCGGAAATCATGCTCGTAGCTCCACCGATACAAAAACCATGGGCTAATGCAATTGTTGGTATTGGAGAATTTGCAATTCTGGTAAATGCATTTTGTAGGTCCTCTATTTGTTTCATTGTTTCTCTTCTATCACTTGCGGTAGAAGATAGATTCTCGTTTAAATTCATGTCTTGCATTAATACTGTTATGTCAATGCCTGCAGAAAATGCATCTCCCTTACCTGCCAGCAAAATACACCTTGCTTCTTCTTTTTCTACTATCTCTTCTATTAAGTCAGGAATGCCAAACCATACATCAAAATCTAATGCATTTTTTTTATCCGGTCTGTTAATCCAAATATAAGCAACATCATCTTTAATTTCTTTTATTAATTTATCTTCCATATAAATAATCTTAGTAAGATATTTCCATGGATGTATTTGAAGCTTTGTATACAACAAGGGCTATGAGAAGAGTAAAAGAAGATCCAATACCTGAGGATGTTATTAAGTCCATAATTGATTCAGCAATTCGTGCACCAAGTGGTTCAAATCGTCAGGATTGGAAATTTGTTGTTGTAACTGATAAAGAAGTACGTGAAAAGCTTTCTGACATTTATAAAGAAACTTGGGATTATTATGTTAAATCTTTTTACAACAATTCAGAGGATTTAGGTGCATCAAACTTGAAAGATAAAGATCAAATTGAATCAGTAAAAAGGATAAGTAATTCGGCAAGTTGGTTGGCAGAAAACTATCATAAAGTACCTTTATTAGTACTTGCCTTTTCTAGGAATGATCCAACTGGATCGTCAATTTATCCGGCTATTTGGAATTTAATGCTTGCTGCTAGAGGACATGGTATTGGGACTTGCCTTACCACAGTTATGAGTTTTAAAACAGATGATGTATATGAAGTTCTTGGGATTCCAACCGACAAAGGATGGACATTAAATGCAACAATAACTGCAGGTTATCCACTTGGAAAATGGGGTGTTGCTGAAAGAAAGCCGGTTGAAGAAGTCACTTATTTAAATAAATGGGGTGAGTCACCAGATTGGAATCTAACTGAACCTCTTTGGAATTATTAAAAATACCAAATTAAAAGAGACATAATTGCACGCCCGGAGGGAGTCGAACCCCCAACCTTCTGATCCGTAGTCAGACGCTCTATCCAGTTAAGCTACGGGCGCTTGGCGGAGAGGGAGGGATTTGAACCCTCGAGGGGACTTTCGTCCCCCACTCGCTTAGCAGGCGAGCGCTTTAGACCACTCAGCCACCTCTCCAAGCATGCGGAGGGAGTGGGATTCGAACCCACGGTATGGAATACATACATTAGTTTTCAAGACTAACGCCTTCGTCCGCTCGGCCATCCCTCCAAATTTAAAATCTTTTGTGCGGAGGGAGAGGGATTCGAACCCTCGAAGGGGATAAACCCTTACACGCTTTCCAAGCGTGCGCACTAGGCCGGACTATGCGATCCCTCCATGTAAAAGATCCAAAGTATAAGTTTACTTATCTCTTACTTTCAAAGAAAGAGGATAATATAACTTCAGATTCATGGGACAAAATATTATCTCTTATCTCAACAAAGTGATTTAGCCTTTTATCTTGAGGAATATTATATAAGGTGTATGCAGCTCCTGACTTTAAATTAGGGGAACTATATAAAAGCGTCTTTATTCTTGCATTTACAATAGCGCCCGCACACATTGGATCTGGTTCCAATGTTATTGCAAGGGTGGTTCCTTCAAGTCTCCAGGTTTTTAAAATTTTAGATGCCTCTTTTATTACAAGAATTTCAGCATGCGCGGTTGGATCTTGGTCTACTTCTCTTCTATTGTGAGCTTTTGCGATTAACTTATCATCTTCGTCGAAAATGGCCGCACCAATAGGAACTTCATCTATTTCAAGAGCCCTTTTTGCTTCTTGTAGGGCTACTTCCATTTTTTCTATGTCAGATTTATAATTCATTTCCCTAAACTTATTCTAGGAGGGATCGCATAGTCCGGCCTAGTGCGCGACACTCGAAATGTCGTGAGTCTTTAAAGGCTCCGTGGGTTCGAATCCCACTCCCTCCGCTTTAAATTCTCTTCTATAAAGCATAAATAAACCTACAATATTCTGATGGTTGAATTTGGTATTTTTGCATTTGTAACTTCAATTACTCCTGGGCCTAATAATTCAATGCTAATGGCTTCTGGAATAAGATTTGGAAGAAAAAAATCACTACCTCATTTTTTTGGTATTTGGTTAGGTTTCAATTTTTTGTTCTTCTTAGGAGGTAATTTACTTTCTTACGTTCCAGAGATAATTTTTCAATACCTACAATATGCAGGCTACATAGTGATTTTATATATTGCTTATAGAGTTGCAATAACTAAAACCACGATAAAAGAAGGTAGTGATGAAGATAAACCATTCACTTTTCTACAAGCTGCATTGTTTCAGTGGGTTAATCCGAAAGGAGTCGTTATGGCAGTATCAGGCTTGACTGCTTTTCAGATACCTCATTTACAAGCTAATCTCATTTATTTACTGGTAGGTGGTCCTTGCGTAATAACTTGGCTTTTTCTTGGAGAAAGTCTTCAAAATTTTCTTATAGGTAATCAAAAACTAGAAAGAATTGTTTATGTGATTCTTGCATTAAGTATGGTTGCAAGTTTATTCTTAGCTTAATTTATTTACTCCAAGTATCTTTCCTAAATCATCAGAGAACATTACGCTTCCATCAGATTGCTGATTGTTTTCAAGTAAGGCAATTAAGATTCTTCCTACTGCTAAAGCTGTACCATTTAGAGTATGTAATATAGTGTTTCCATCTTCATTTTTTGTTCTCATATTTAATCTTCTTGCTTGAAAATCGGTTGTATTAGAGCAAGAGGTTACTTCTCTATACTTTTGTTGACTTGGTATCCATGCCTCGATGTCGTATTTTTTTGCTGCAGACGCTCCTAAGTCTCCGGTACAAACATCTACAACTCTGTAAGGGATTTCAAGATCTTTGAGTATTTCTTCTTCAATTGCCAGAATACGTTCATGTTCTTCATTTGATTTCTCTGGATCACAAAAGGAGAACATCTCAACTTTATCAAATTGATGAACACGAAAAATACCACTTGTGTCTTTGCCATAAGTTCCTGCTTCTCTTCTGAAACAAGTTGAATAACCAGCATATCTTAATGGTAAGTTCTTCATGTCTATGATTTCATCAGTATGAAGTGCCGCTAATGAAACTTCAGATGTCCCAACCAAAAATAGGTCATCATTTTGAACTTCATAAACTTGATCAGAGTCATCAGGAAAAAATCCTGTTCCAAATAATGCATTTTCACGAACTAAAACTGGAGGTATTGTTGGGTTGAAACCTTTTTCTGATAATTTATTTAATGTATACGAAACTAAGTTAAATTGGATTTTTACTAAATCTCCAAATAAATACGAAAATCTTGAACCTGATATTTTAGAAGCCCTTTCTACATCTATTAATCCAAGGTTTTCACCTATTTCTAAATGTGTCATCGGGTTTTTAATGCTCTTTGGCTCTCCTACCTTCTTTATTTCTTTATTATCTTCATCAGTTTTACCCACTGGTGAAGAAGAGTTAACTATGTTAGGAATTTTTATCCATGCATCAAAAAATTCTTCATCTTTTTGCTGTGTTTCTTCAGAGAGACTTTTTACTTTATCGCTAATCTTTTCTGCCTTTTCTAAGAGGATAACTTTTTCTTTTTCTGATGCTGATGCAATTTCTTTGCCCAATTTTTTTTGTTCAGCTCGTAGCTTTTCAGATTCAAACTTTAAAGCTCTTCTACTCTCATCAAGAAGTTTTAATTTATCTAAATCAATATCAAGATCCCTTTTTCTTAAATTTTCTTCGATTGCTTCAATGTTTGTTTTTAAAAGTTGGGGATCAATCATTTATTAATCCTCGGGAGGTATGAATGCTTTGACTGAATATATGTTGTCTTCAAAATCTTCTTCATTTTCTGTTTCTTCGACAAGTATAAACCACTCATAGACAATTCCTTTTTCAATTTTTAGCGGTTCTGTGTAATAGCTTTTACTCTCAAACGGTCCGATGGTATTTAATTTTGCTCTTTTCTCAAACACCGTTTCACCAAGTTCATCTGTTACTAAAATCAGAATTATGACTTCCGTCTCTTCAACATTTCCTTCATTAGCAATCACTAATTGTAGTGAAACATCTTTGTCTAGTAAGACCTTAAATCCCTCTTCTGTGGTTGCAATTGATTCGGGAACAAACTCAACACCCGTTACTGAAATATCTCTTTTTAGAAACAAGCCACTTTTATTTTCTAAGGCTTTATCAACAATTGCTTCGGCAAATTGATAAGCATTTGATTCAATTCCTGTGTATTCAATATCAAAAAAATCAGGCAAAAATATATTTTCCGTTACTGATTTACTATTTATCTCAATCAAAAAATTAATATATGCTTTGTCTCCAACTGATAAGCTTGAGATACTTTCAGCAATGGATTCCTCCAACACTTGAGTGTACTCTTGGTCGACTAAATTTAATATTGACACTTGAAATGTTTCCAATCCTTTAAGCCAAGATGTTGTTGCAATCTCTAAAAGCTCTTTTTCGCTACCGTTATATTGACTATCAGTATTAATTAAGATATTGTTTGCTTCTTGAGCGTTTCTAATGATGTTAATGAACGTTGATTCAAATTCATCTCTGTTTAGCTCATCAAAATTAATTAATCTTTGGTAATCTTTTGATGATTCGTTATGAAGGGTAGAAATTACGTATGCTTCTTCTAGAAAAATATTTAAGTCGGACGATTCAGAAAAATTCTCATAGAAACGCAATCCAAAGAATCCGATTCCAATACTAACGATTATTACAATAAAATACCGCGTTATATTCATAGAGTTCTCAATGTTTTTTTATTTTTGTTCTTTATACAGTCTAGAAATACAATTACATTTCACAACTAAGATTATTGGTGAATGAAAGATTTTAAAATTGTTTGGTCTGCAAGAAGTGAATGTGGGCCTAATAGAAAAAAAAATGAAGATACAATATTTCCACCTATTTCGGGTAGTTCAAAGCCACTTTTTAAAGCAGCAGTTTGTGATGGTCTTGGTGGTCATGTCAATGGCGATGTAGCGAGTAAAATTGCTGCAGACACTCTTTTAAAAGAAATTACAGATTTAAATCAAATAATTACAGAAGCAAATAAAAATATTTTGGAATATCAAGAAAAAGATCCATCCTCTCTTGGAATGGGAACAACAATGACTGCAATATCTATAAATAAAGATGCGCTTATGAAAATTGGTCATGTCGGTGATAGTAGGTGCTATGTATTATCAGATAGAAATTTGATCAAGGTTACAGAAGATCAAAACGTACCAGGCTATCAAAATGTATTAAAACAAGCACTTGGATCAAATGAAAAACTTAATATACAAGAAGTAGATTTTCAATTACAGATTGGTGATGTTGTGTTCCTTTGTAGTGATGGCCTTTACAATGAAGTTGGGGAAGAATACATAAAGAAAAAAATGCAAGACGGTATAAGTGCTGATACCTTTGTGGGTGAGGTGTTGTTATTGAATCCTAAAGATAATGTATCAGCAATTGTAATTAATTTAGTTTAGATTATGGAAATAGGACAAATAATAAAAGAAAGATACGAGATTGTTCAACTTCTAGGAGAAGGGGGGATGTCCTATGTTTATAAAGCAAATGATAAACAATTAAAAAGAACTGTTGCGATAAAAACACTAAAACCAAATTATGTTCAGCAGGAGAAGTTTGTTGAAAGATTTAAAAGAGAAGCTCAAACAGCTGCAAACTTAAACCACCCAAACATTGTCCAAATTTTTGATTGGGGAATAGGTGATGAGCCTTTTTTTGTAATGGAATATATTGAAGGAAATACACTAACGTCAATAATTGCTAAAAGAAGAACCATTAGTTTAAATGATGTCCTATTTATTGGAGCTCAAGTTTCAAGTGGCTTACAAGCAGCCCATTCTAAAGGTCTCGTACACAGGGATATAAAGCCGGGAAATATAATGATAACTCCCGAAGGAAAAGTTAAAGTTACTGATTTTGGCATTGTCTCTCTCCAAAATGAAGAAAGTGATATAACAAAAACAGGATCTATTCTAGGGACGGCAAGCTATATATCTCCTGAACAGGCACAGGGTAAACCTGTATCCAAAGAGTCCGATTTATATTCTTTAGGTACTGTTCTTTATGAACTCATTGCAGGCAGGCCTCCTTTTGAAGGCGATACACCAATTGCAACAGCAACAAAACATATTACAGATAAGCCCGAAAAACTTAGTGTCATTAGACCAGATATACCTAAAGGTGTCGAAAATGCAGTATTGAAATTACTTCATAAATATCCAAAAGATAGATTCAAGAATGCAGAAGATTTAAGAGCAGTGCTCCTTCAACAAAAAACACAACTTCAAGCAATGCAAACACAAGAAAATCTTGTTGGTCTTACAAGTCCAAAAATAAAATACAGATTTACATTACCGGCACTAATAATTTCTTTGATAATTGCTACGGGCACTATTTGGACATTAACTCGAATTTTTGATGGACTACCAGTAGATGGGGGGGCTCAGGTAATAATAAATGTCCCAGATCTAACTGGAAGTAGCCAAACTGAAGCTCTAAACGATCTTCAAAGTTTAGGATTTAAAGTTGGAATAGAAAATTCAGCTCATCCAGAAGTTCCTTCTGGAGCTGTTATCAGAACACAGCCTCCCGCAAATACATCAACTAATCCTGATTCCCTAGTGACAATTATTGTTTCAGTAGGGCCAGAAGCGTATCCAATACCTTATGTAGTAGATTTAGAATCTGATAGAGCTGTTTACGTGATTGAAGAAAGTGGTTTTGTAATAGGTCAAAAAATAGAAGTTAATGATGATAATGTTCCTATTGGATTTGTAATTTCACAAAATCCGATGGCTGGGAAAAAAATGGGTCCTGGATCAAGCGTAGATCTTGTAATTTCATCTGGTCCTAGCTTAATCGAACTTGGGGATCTGTCTAAAAAATCACTTGAAGATGCTACTCAAATTCTCGAAACCTTAGGTTTAGCATTTGAAACAATTGAAGAGTTTTCTGAGGATACTGAAGAAGGAATTATTTCTGGGACCTTACCGGAAGCTGGTGAAATTATTACTCCTGATGAAATAATTACTCTTATTGTATCTCTTGGAATAAAAATTGAGGTTCCAGAAGTTGAAGGTTTAAATTATCAAGCCGCAATTGATGCACTTGAAGAAGCTGGTCTTGTAGCTACTGTAAGTGGTGACACTAATGGATTGGTTAGAAAGCAATTGCCTCGTAAAGGAGAATTTCTTGAGCCAGAAGGTGTAGTAGAGCTAACCTTTGATGAGTAAACAATATATATTTAAAAAAAAATTATTAAGTTGGTCCACAAAAAATACAAGAGAATACTCGTGGAGAAACACTCAAGATCCCTGGAAAATTCTACTACTAGAAGTAATTTCTCAACAAACACAATTAGATAGAGCAAATAAGTATTATCAAAAATTTATAAAAAAGTTTCCAAGCCCAAGTGAAATGGCAAAAGCGTCTAAGAAAGAAATCCTTAAAATGTGGTCTGGGTTAGGTTATAACAGCAGAGCTATTAGATTGCATGAAGCATCAAAAATTTTATCTAAAAGCTCATTTGATTCAATTTATCCAGATTTTGACGTTCTTCCAGGTGTTGGGGAATACACTAAAAATGCTCTTTTATCATTTGCTTATAATGACAAGGTAATAACTCAAGACACTAACGTTTTAAGAATTTTTAGTAGATTTTTTGGAATTGAGGACCCACAAAAATTTATTAATGAAAACCAAAAAAATTTATTAAAAAACATACGGTCAAGAAAATTTAATGAGGTGTTGATGGATTTTGGATCAGAGATTTGTAAATCAAAAAATCCTTCGTGCAGTTTATGTATGTTTGATAATGAATGTAAAAAATTTATTCAAGTTAAACAAACTCGCCAACAAGCATTTAAGGGTTCAAATAGAGAAATTAGAGGAAAAATAATTAAGCATCTTATAGACAATAACAATGTTGAAATGTCTTCCTTGAAAATGGTAATTAAAACTGAAGATAATAAGCTAAAAAATATTTTAAAAAAACTTGAAAGTGAAGGAATGATCACAATAAAGAATAAAAAATTAATTGAAATTAGTACTTGAGAATACTATTTTTTAATTATGCCTGTCTCTAAAAAAAGAAATAAAACAAAAAATCTTGGACCTACAAAGTCTAAAAAAATATCTTCTCAAATGTCTGATGTAAGTGGGCCATCACCTAGATGGTTTGTGCTCACAATGTCTTCACTCATGATTATCGGTGTTTTATTAATCGTCTTAAATTATTTAACATTATTACCTGGATCTGTTTCAAGATGGTATTTATGGAGTGGATTGGGATGCATCGGTATAGGCTTTTTAATGACTACAAAATATAATTAGCTAAATCAAAAAAAATTTAATATTCTATCGGAGTCATTTCTTCTTTGCAGTGCTTAGGTGGCTCATTAGCTACTACAGATTGTAATTTAACTGTTAATTCTGTTCCGCAAGCTTTACATAAAAATGATTGTGATGTTTCTAAAACATCACTGGGATCGATCTCTGGAGGTACACTTGCTAGTGAGCCAATGGAGTTTTTTAAAAATCTAAATATAACAACTCCGATTAGGAAAGCTATTAAATATTCCATCAAGTTGTAATATATCTATAAATAGAGAGAATGACAGCAATAATAATCCAAGCTATAGCTACTCCTCTTGGATTAGTTTTTAAGTAAGACTCTTTGTATTTTTTTTCTTCAAGAACTTCATCAATAGATTCTTTGAGTTCTCTTAATTCACTCTCAGACAAATTTTCAAAGTCTTTTTTATCCATATTATAAGATTACCTCGTTGTGGAGATGATGGGACTTGAACCCACGACCCCCTGCTTGCAAAGCAGGTGCTCTTCCAGCTGAGCTACATCCCCTCGCAATTTATATTATGCCTTGAATTTACTCGTAAATGAAAAAATTTTAGAAATATTTCATATTCATTACTATTGTAGGTAGAGCAAAAGGGCCTATAGCTCAGCCTGGTTAGAGCGCATCCCTGATAAGGATGAGGTCGTTAGTTCAAATCTAACTAGGCCCACCAGTGAGTTGTAAAAAATGTATCACTAATGAAGTCTGGGAAAAAGCTCTTCCATCTGACCTTTTAAGAAAGTGTGGAAACTGTGGTGAGATTGGCTTTCCTCTGACAAATTTATTGAAGGTTTCTGGAGCTATTAGTGTTTTTATTTATATTATTTCATTCTTTTTTTCTTTGTTATCAAATTAAAAAAAGCATTTAAATTTACCTGGAATTAAGAGCCTGGTATATCCACTACCACAAGCCCTTAATCCCAGTACGTACTCAGATAAAAGGGAGACCAATTATCTGAGTTTTTATAATTTAAAGTCAAGGGGATAACTTTTGATTATAAAAAAATCCGGGATAAACCCGGATCTAAACAATACAAAAAAGACCCGGCTAAATAGCTGACCACCCTTTATGATGTATGTTTATTAAATTCATAGATTCAATATTAACCCATACGTAATTTAGGAAAGTAAATAATGTTAAAACTTTGTTTCGTTGTTTTCATTTTTTAGGAGTCTTCTTTTTTCAGGTAAGCCGCCAGGTCCACTGTAGCCCCCTAATTTTCCATTTGAGCAAATGACTCTGTGACATGGAATAATGATTGGGTAAGGATTTTTACCACAAGCATTTGCTACTGCTCTTGATGAGTTAGGACGACCAATCTTTATTGCTATTTCTTTGTAGGTTGTAGTTTTTCCAAAGGGAATATTAGATATTTCGTTCCAAACAAGCTTCTGAAAATTAGTTCCTATTATCTCCACTTAATAAGTATAAGACATGACAATTATTGATAGTTACAAACTACATATAGTATTTATTTTATAAATATGAATAAACACTCAACTCAGATTTCAAATGTTTTAGTTATTGGTAGTGGAGGAGCTGGTCTCCGAGCAGCAATTGAAGCTAAACAAGAAGGAATGGATGTTACTGTGCTTGGCAAAAGACAAAGAACTGATGTTCATACGGTCCTTGCTGCTGGAGGTATAAATGCTGCATTTGGAAATGTTGATCAAGAAGATTCTTGGGAACAACATTTTGCAGATACATATATTGAAGGCTATGGACTGTCTGAGCCAGAGGTTGTTGAGCTTATGGCTAAAGAATCTCCACAGCTTGTTGAAGAAATTGATAATTGGGGTGCCAATTTTGCAAAACTTGATAATGGCAAAATTGACCAAAGGTTTTTTGGTGCTCACACATACAGAAGAACTTGTTACTCGGGCGACTATACAGGAAGATCAATACTTTTTGCATTAATAAATAAAGCAAAAACACTTGATATACCCATTTTAGATTCTCAATATGTTTCTGATTTATTGGTTGATGACAATGTATGTTTTGGTGCAATGGCATTTGATATTCAAAGCGGTGAAAGAACCGTTTACTTAGCAGATTCTGTCATTGTTGCTGCAGGGGGTCATACAAGATTATGGAGAAAGAGCTCATCAAGGAGAAATGAAAATACAGGTGATGGATTTTACTTAGGTTTAAAGGCTGGTTGTAAGTTAAGTGATATGGAAATGGTTCAATTTCACCCAACTGGAATGGTTATACCAGAAGAGATGGCAGGAACTTTGGTAACTGAAGCTGTTCGAGGTGAGGGTGGAAAGCTAATTAACAGTGACGGTAATAGATTCATGGAAAATTACGATAAAGAAAGAATGGAATTATCAACCCGAGACAGAGTTGCAATGGCTAATTATACAGAAATTGTTGAAGGAAGAGGATCTCCAAATGGGGGTGTTTATCTTGACATCAGTCATAAAAGTAAAGATTTTATCATTGAAAAACTTCCAAGGATGTACAGACAATTTCTAGATACATTAATGATTGATATCTCAAAAAGTCCAATGGAAGTTTCACCAACAGCACATTATTCAATGGGAGGTATCGTTGTTACCCCAGGTGATCATTGGACGGGAGTTGAAGGGCTATATGCTGCTGGAGAAGTCACAGCAGGACTACACGGCGCAAATAGACTTGGGGGCAATTCACTAGCTGAAATTCTTATTTTTGGAAAAAGAGCTGGGGCCGCGGCAACAAAACGATCAAAAGAAATTGAAGTACAGGTTAGGTCTAAAAACGCAATAGAGCAAGCCCATGAAAATCTTAATTCATTGATAAGAAACGGATCTGAAGTTGCAAGACCTCTTCAAAGATCTTTAAGAAATATTATGTGGGAATATGGTGGTGTTGTTAAGAATGAAAAAAAATTAATTAAAGGCTTGTCTGAAATAGATAGTCTTAAAGAAGCATCTAAAAATCTTGATGTACGTCCTGATTCTGAGGGATATCAAGATTTAATGCTAGCGTTGGATCTAGAGGCCTCTCTTGTATCTTCAGAAGCTACATTGAAGAGTGCACTGAGTAGAAAAGAAAGTAGGGGTGCTCACCAAAGAGAAGATTACATTGATTTAAGTGAAGATGAAAATGTGAATGTCAGAATAGAGCTTTTAGAAGACAAAAAAATAAAATTAACAAAAGACCCCATACCATCTCTAAGAAAAGACCTAGAAAATATCATTAAAAAAACAAACGAAATTAGTAACTTTGAAGGAATGCTGCTCGAATAATTAAATGTTTGATGACTTAATTCTAAATAAGTCCTTACTTCCTGATTTAATAGATGCTAAATATCCAGTTGTTAAGGGAAGAAGCTGTTCGATATAGAACTTAGAAAGAATTAGCTTATCTGAATAAAATTCCTCATTGTTTTCATCTGTTTTTTTATTTGCAATTAAGGCTGCTCTGCCCATATAATATCCACCTAAAACCTGACCAAAAATTTTAAGATACGGTGTCGAAGCTCCACTTGCGTCAGATAATTCACCATTATTAAATAAAGAAAGCATAAGTTCTGTAGCTTCTTTTAACTCATCAATGTGTTTCTTTAAAATCTGACCAAGATCACTTAAATTATCTTTATTCTTTAATTCTTTAGAAACTTTATACATTTCATCAATAAGCTTATAGGTGGGTTTACCCTCATCTAAAGTAATTTTTCTAAACGTTAAATCTAAAGCTTGAATCCCATTTGTTCCTGCATAAATTGGGGCTATTCTTGCATCTCTGAAGTATTGTGCAATACCTGTTTCTTCAACGTATCCCATACCGCCATAAACTTGTATAGCTGTTGAGGTGAGGTCAACACTTAAATCAGAGATCCAAGCCTTAGATATAGGTGTTATTATGCCACATCTTTCTTCTCCAAATTCTTTAAGCTCACCTTCACCAAAATATGAAAGATCTAGCATCATTTGATTGTCATACATCATATACCTCATGGCATCGGAGTATGATTTAATTGTCATAAGCATTCTTCTTACATCGGCATGGTCTATAATTGTTGATTTTTTAGCATCTTCTTTTGACATACCAATTGGTCTACCTTGTGCTCTATCCCTTGCATATTGAGCAGCGCCTTGCAAGGCTCCTATTGTGCAAGCTAAACCGTGCCCTCCAGCTCGAATTCTGGCTTCATTTATTGTTGTAAACATATAATGAAGACCTCGATTTTCTTCTCCAACTAAATAACCTAGGGATTCTTTATATTCCATTACACATGTAGGGCTACCATGTATACCTAATTTTTCTTCTATTGAAATACAATTTACATTATTTTTGTCTCCCAAAGAATCATCTTTATTTATCAAAATCTTTGGAACTATAAACATTGATATGCCTTTTGAACCTTCTGGAGATCCCGGAATTCTTGCAAGTACTAAGTGGATAATATTCTCAGACAAGTTATGTTCACCTGACCCAATCCATATTTTTGTTCCTGTCAGTTTGTAACTTCCGTCTTCTTGGAGTTCTGCTTTGGTAGTTATGTTATTTAAGTCAGACCCTGATTGAGGCTCACTTAGGTTCATAGTCCCTGTCCACTCTCCAGATACCAGCTTTGGAAGGAACTTAATCTTCTGATCCTCACTAGCGTTAAAATTTATTCCCGAAATTGCACCTATGCTTAGTCCTGGACCAAGGACAAAAGACATATTAGCCGCACATAATATTTCTAATGTTCCACCTGAAAGTGTATATGGCATACCTCCACCGCCTATTTCATTTGGTAGAGACATTGAAGCCCATCCTGCTTTAGTGAATTTTTCATATGCTTCTTTAAATCCAGGTGGCATAATAACTTCACCGTCATTAAATGTTGCACCGTGAGTATCTCCAATAGAATTTATTGGCGCTAGTACTTCTTCCGCAAATTTACCACATTCTTCTATTGCTGGCACTGCAATGTCTGGCCCAAACTCGCTAAACCTATTTATTTTTTGTAATGTTTCGTAAGAATTTAGAACTTCAAAAGCGAAAATGACATCTTTAACAGGTGATTTGTAATTAACTGCCATACATTAATAATAAAGATCAGATGATATAGCCAGAATTAATCATTTAATTGTTTAATAAATTTAAAAAAATTTCTGGCATTGCTGAGGCCCATGATGTTTCATTATGTAAACCATTCTCATCAACGAAAAATTTTATACTTTTTTCATATAATTCAAATGAGTCATTTATATTTTTTACTCCTGAAAAATAAAAATTATCATTGTTGGAAAAGTCGACATCCCAATTGTTTGGAAAAATGTTATTTACATGATCTCCAAAAATATGTCCTTCTTTCATTCCTGTATAAAGGTATGTCATTGTATTATCACTGAGTTTTTTAATATCGTTTAATATACTTGGATATCCAAACCAAAATGCAGGAGATAAAGAGATTATATTTTCGAACTCAGGATAAAGTACAGATGTTTTAATCGACATTAAGCCGCCCATTGATGCTCCCGCGACAATAAATTTAGTTTGATTAAAATTTATGCCTAAAAAATTTTTTACTGATGGTATAAATTTTAAGACAATATTTTCAATATGATCTTCAGCAAAATTTTTATCTCCCTTTATAGGATAGGGATT
This sequence comes from uncultured Candidatus Actinomarina sp., assembly GCA_902571385.1. Lineage (GTDB taxonomy): Bacteria > Actinomycetota > Acidimicrobiia > Actinomarinales > Actinomarinaceae > Actinomarina. Next base: position 58,963 of record CACGBK010000001.1, on the reverse strand, counting down.
GTACTGAAATTTTCTTTTAGAGTTTGATGTAACGCTAATTATTAAAAAATTTTTTTTAACTTGATTTTCAAAACTATTTATTAAGCTTTCTAAATCAAAAATTGTTCCAAAGTGACTGGTTGAAGAATCAAAAAGATTCTGTCCATCATAACAAAGAATCAAATTATCTATTTTGTTAAGGTTTTTTGGAATTCTAAAAATGATTTGATTTGTATCTTCAATTTCTTCATCGAAAATTTTGTTGCTTTTATAGAGATTTTTAAATATTTCATTATTTGAATATTTTGTAAAATTTATATCATCAATCATTCTTAATTATTATTCTATTAAAAAAAAATTAAGTAATAATTTCAAAAAACAAAGAAATAAATAAAAAGTTTTAGATCATTTTAAAAGATTTGATATAATTGTCGAAGCATAAAGAGAAGGTTAGGACCTCGGCAACCTGGATGACTATCCAAGGTGCCTGAAGATGTGGCAGAAATGCAACTAAATAGTCAAAGCCCTTCTCCAAATAAAGGAGAATATTATGAAGTTTGATTCAAAACTTATACATGCAGGTTGGGATTCAGATGCTGATTCTGAGGGGTCAATAACTGTTCCTATTTATAAAACAACTGCATATCAATTTAATAACACGGAACATGCAGCTAGCTTGTTTGCCTTAAAAGAGTTTGGAAACATTTACTCTCGACTCGGTAATCCAACTGTTGGTGCCCTGGAAGCAAGGCTTACGGCTCTAGAAGATGGAGCTATGTCTGTTGCTCTATCGTCGGGTACATCTGCAGTTATGTACTCTCTTATAAATATTATGAGCCAAGGGGATAATTTTGTTACAGCAAACCAACTTTATGGTGGTACTTACACAATGTTCGATAATATATTGCCTGAATACGGTATAGATTCTAAAAAAGTTGATATTACAGATCTAACGGCTGTTGAAAAAGCAATTGATGAGAAAACCCGAGCAATATATTGTGAGACAATAACTAATCCTGGATTAGTTGTCGCTGACATCTCTGGATTAGGAGAAATTGCTAAATCCAAAGGTATACCTCTAATAGTTGATGCTACTTTTACTACATCAGCAATTTGTAAACCTTTTGATTTTGGAGCAGATATTGTAGTTTATTCGCTTACAAAATGGATGTCTGGACATGGAAGAGTAATTGCTGGAGCGGTTATTGAAAAGGGTGGTTTTGACTGGGGTAATGGTAATTTCCCATTATATGACAAACCCGACACCAGTTATGGTGGAATGAGATGGGGGCATGATCTAGGTGATTTAGGTAATGTAGCTTATTCATTAAGGCTAAGAACAGTTCCACTAAGAAACCTTGGTGCAAGTATGTCTCCAGAGACCGCTTTTGAAGTTATGAGTGGTCTTGAGACCTTAAGTCTTAGAATGGATAGGCATTGTGAAAATGCTATTAAAGCAGCTGAATATTTATCAAACCATGAACTTGTTGAATGGGTAAGGTTTCCTGGACTCAAAGATGATCCTGCTTATGACCTTTCAGAAAAGTACTTGAAAGGTACTGGTGGAACAATGGTTGTTTTTGGTATTAAAGGTGGAAAAGATTCTGGACAGAAATTTATTGATAATTTAAAAATGTTTAGACATGTTGCGAATGTTGGAGATACTAGATCTTTAGCAATTCACCCTGCATCCACAACTCATTCACAATTAGATGATGAGCAATTAATTGCCGCAGGTTCTCCTGCAGAGTTAGTAAGGCTTTCAATTGGTATTGAAGACATAGATGATATCATAGAAGATTTATCTCAAGCTCTTGAAAGTACAAAATAAAACAAGCAAGTTTTACATTCCACAATTTAAGCTTGATTCAGGTGAACTGCTTGAGAATGTAGAGATTGCTTACACTACTTACGGAACTTTATCAGAAAAAGGGGATAATGCTGTATTGATATTTCATGCCTTAACAGGAAGTCACATGTTGGCAGGAAATTACTCTCAAGAAGAAAACCCAGAAATTCCTTGGAATGATGAATTAGAAATTGGCTGGTGGGAGGAATTTGTTGGTGTAAATAAACTTATTGATACCCAAAAATATTTTGTAGTTTGTGCAAACTATCTTGGTGGATGTTACGGGACTACAGGTCCAAATTCTATAGATAATAAAACTGGATTAGAATATGGCGAGAATTTTCCAAATATTTCTTTCAAAGATATAGAGTCTTCGCAAAAACAATTATTAGATGGCTTAGGAGTTAAATCTTTAAAGGCCGTGATTGGTCCCTCTATTGGTGGCTTAATGGCATTAGAGTTTTCCCTTTTATATCCAGATTTTGTAGAAAATCTTATCTCTATTTCAAGTGGTTATAAATTATCAACAATTCAATTACTTCACAACCTTGAACAAGCATATGTGTTGGATCTCGCAAAAGGTTCACCTGATAGAAGAGACGAGTATTTGTCTTTAGCAAGAATGATCGCACATAAAACCTACATCTCTTTAGAGCTTCTTGCGTCTAGGGCTAAAGGTGAAAGTAAGTATAGCGAAGACATAATCAATGGTTTTTTATCAACATCACAAGAGTCTTATATGATGCACCAAGGAGAAAAGTTCATTGAGAGATTTACTCATGAATCTTACAATTCAATAATTAAAGGTTGGCAAAGCTTTTCTATAGATGTCAAGAAAATTGAAAGACTAAAAGATATAAAAGTTTTAGTAGTTTCTGTTGATTCAGATGTATGTTTTTATCCAGAAGAACAATTAGAATTTATTAAGCTTTTGGAAGCAAATCAAATCAATGTAACTCATAAAACAATCAGTTCAACAAAAGGTCATGATTGTTTTCTTTTAGAGCCTGACCTGTTTGAAAAAGAATTAGGAAAACTTATCTAAGTTATTTTCTAACAGTTGAGCCTACTACTAAAGCTGCTGAAATGATTATTAAATTTTTAACGATATATTGGCCTTCAAGTGTAAGTCCAAAAGGAAAAGTAGTAAAACATACCTCAGGAAAAAGAACTAATGGTAAAAATGTTCCAGGCATCTGTATAAATAATAAAATTATGGATATTCGAATAAGCGGTTTTATTATCATCGTAATTCCTATAACTACTTCCCAAATACCTAGAATTGGAACAAATGTTTTGGGATTTTCGAACCAATAAACTGTATTCTCCACAAGTTCTTGAGCAGGGCTTAGTCCTAAAGGTTTTAAAGCACCAAACCATATATAAATAATGCCTAAAGAGTATCTAAGTAATGTTACTCCCCATTTTGACATGAACTCAGTTACAAAAATGTCTAAATCATCAAAGCTTTTAATGTTTCTCACAAAATCAATCTAGTTAGTTATATAAATAATAAGAAAAAAAATATATTGATTATCGAAAAATTACATAGATCAAAAATGAACTACTTAGCCAAGCCACAGAAAATGTAAAAACTATAAAAAAAAGTTTCACATTTTTAATGGCTCCTGAAAAAAACAATGCTAAAAGTATGCCAAAAATTATTGAAAAACCAATTATAAATGAATCAAGAAGTGTCATAATTTATTAAAGCTTAGCGTCTGATTTCTTGATATATTTCTTTAAAAAGTTACCAATTTGATTAAATGCCTCAATAGTTTCCGGCATTCTTGCATCAAGGTGAAATACGTGATACATCCCTTCCCATTCATAATATTCGTGGATGCATTCATCTCTATCAAGAACTTCTTTCAGTGTCTGAGAATCAGATAAAAGAAGTTCTTCTGTTCCAACTTGTATCAACATAGGGGGACAGTTTCTATAATCTCCTTTAAGGGGAACTATGTAAGGATTACTTTCATCCATATCTTTTTCATCTATAAAAAAATCATAAGCATTATCATTATTTTTCCATATTTGTTTAAAAGTTGGACCTAATAGAATATCTCGATTAGCCATTTCAATTGTATAAGAATTTCCGGAACTAGTAGGGTCTGCCCATGGAGACAACAATGCTAAACAGGCTGGTAATTCATAATTTTTTTCTTTTAATTTCAACAAGGTTGTCAATGCTAAGTTACCACCTGCAGAATCTCCACCTATAGCAATTTGACTAGAAGAATATTGCATGTCATTTAGTAAAAATAAATACGATTTTAAGCCATCTTCTAGCTGAGCAGGAAATTTATTTTCAGGACCAAGCCTATAGTCAGGGACAAATACAGTCATTTCTGTAATATCTGCAAGATAACTAACAAGTGAATAATGAGACTCTGGGCTACAAAAAGAAAAGCCACCTCCGTGGAAATAGAGAAGAATTCGTTCAGGATCTGACTTTGGGGTTGTGATTTTTAGAGTTCTAATTCCATCTAAAAATATTTCTTCTTTTTTTGTATCTTTTACTTTTGGATTAATAACTCCTTGAAGATCAATAATTGATCTAAATAAATTTAATCTCCATTTTTTTGCTTTATGCGCAGATTGATATACTGCTGATAATAAAAAAGCAAAATTCTTATATCTGTTAATGCTTTTTTTTGCTTGTTTGCTTACCATCTAAATTAATCCTAAAGTTTTAAATTGAAACTTGCATACTATATAGTCAACTAAATTCTTTTCCAAGACGTATTTTTAAATCATCTAAATTCTCAACAATATCATTGCCATAATCAAACAATCCCCAAACAAAATTGTTGATAGGTTTTATTGTGTTCGCGCTTATTCCAATTAATCTTTTACCTGATTTATAAGCATATCCAATTTCAGCAGCTGTTCCTGAATCTACATCACGACCAGTTAAAAGTGCAACAACTAATTCAGCCGGCTCTAAAAATTCCATATCAACATCAAAAACCTTTACTTTTTTCTCAAATGTAAAATCTCCTGTTACTAAACCCGCATCTCTATGAGGAAGGAATGTATTAAAGCTAAAACTTTCAACTATTTCGGCAATTTTTACAAGATATTCTCTTTCGTGATCATCAAATAAAGGCCCAGCTATATAAGCTTGTTTCATAAATCCATTCTATTTAAAAAATCTTTAATTTCTACTAAGCCCTTATAATTTAAAATATTATCTGACATTGAGTTAATGCTGTCTAAAATATTTTTACTCCAAACTTCTCTTAGAGGCAATACATCTATTTTAATAAAAAAAATACTCGTCTCATCGTCTATTGGTGCTGATGTTTGTGTTTCTACCCTAAAATATAAATTTTCAAAATTAGATATAGATGGTTTATTTATCTCAGTAAATTCACTTAAGTTATTGTTAGTTGTTATTGTCCAAACCCATCTCTTTATTTCTTGTTTGGTCATATATTGTGACAACTTATCACTTGCCTCAATTAATTGTTCACTATCAGCTATTGGTTCATGAATTTTAGATAGAGGTTTACCGAGCTTATCCATTGGTTTCCATCCACTAGGAAAGCAAACTGAGACTACTTCCATATTTCCTAGATGCATTATGGAAAAATCTTCTTCAAAACACAAAGTTGTTTGATAGAGTGAGAAATTTCTATCAAGTTCGCAATAACTTAAGAATTTATTAAGTAAATTTTTTTCTTCTGAAAGTTTTGTTTGTCCATATAATTTTTCGCCAAATAAGTCTAATTGTTTTTGCTTTTCCGATATGTAAGTCTGGTTAGGAGTTTTACTAAAAGTTGGGCCATGATGCCGAGACATTGTTGGTTTATTTGTAAATGGTGTTTTAACAAAATTAATATTCATTAATATTGATTTTAGAGTTAAAAGGAAAAATTTGAAAAAAATAGGCATTCTTCTCATCCACGGTCTTTGGGAACATAAAGGAAGACACGATATTAATGCTTCATGGTTTAAGAACTTAAATATAGAACCCTTTTTAGTGGATCTACCGGGACATGGGAAAAATGCAGATGTATTTGGTCACATTGAACATTGGGAGGAAGTAGAAAATTCTATCGTAGAAGCTTACAAATTGATGGAGTCTTATGATGTAAAAATTGTATTTGGTATATCCTTTGGGGGCCAAGTAGCATTGCATTGTGTATTAAAAAATATTATTGATCCTGATTTTTTAATATTGTCCGCCCCAAGCCTAGGAGATAATTATCCACAATTTATAAAGACCTTATCCAAGTCAATATCAAAACTCTTTCCTAAATTAAGAATTCCTTCTTCAGCTAACAAAAAAAATTTATCCACAGATGTTGAAGTTGTAAAAGATTATTTTAATGATCCACTTGTTTTTAGATCAATAAGTGCAAAATTTGGAAATGAAACTATTGAGTCACAAAAGTTTGTAAACGAAAATATTTCGAATTTAAAAACACCTACATTGTATCTTCATGGAGATAAAGATAGTATTGTTCCAATTTCTTCTGGAGATGAGTTGTCAAGATTAGCAAATGTTAAATTTATAACTGTATTTAACTCCAAACATGAAATTTTAAATCAAGATACCAGACCATTTGTATTGAGTGAAATTCATCAGTGGCTTGTAAAAGAAAAAATTATTTAATATTTCTTATTGCAACTTGTTTGCATTAACTATATTAGATTTTATACTTTTTATATGCACGTACCTGATGGATTTATAAATGCTCCAGTTTCTGCTGCATCTGGTTTAATAAGCTTGGGGACTATTTGGGCATATATTAGAAATGCTAAGAATTTAGTAGCTGATCGTTTGATTGCACTTACTGGAATGATGTCAGCATTAATTTTTGTATTACAAATGATTAATTTCCCAATAGCTGCGGGAACCAGTGGTCATCTTTTAGGTGGTGCTCTAGCAGTTGTCGTACTAGGGCCTAGTCTTGGAATTATATGCATATCAATAGTTGTTGTAATTCAATCATTGCTATTTGCTGACGGAGGTCTGAGTGCGTTAGGGGTTAACTTATTAAATATGGCAGTAGTTACTTCTCTTATTGGCTGGATAACAATATCTACATGGAAAAAATTATTTGGTGAAAGTTATTCTTCAACAATTTCAGGATCATTCATAGCTGGTTTATTATCTGTTGTATTTTCTTCAATTGCATTTGTTCTTGAATATTCTCTGGGAGGTACAGTTGCAGTGCCTCTTGGAAGTGTATTAATAGCAATGGTCTCAAGCCATTTGTTAATTGGTATTGGCGAGGGAGTCATTACCGCTTTGATCGTTTCATTACTTTTAAGAGTTAGGTCTGATTTAGTTTATGTAAATAAAAATACTGAAAAGAGCAACAAAGTAACTTCATTCTATGGATTATTTATACTGTTAATTTTAGTTCTCACCTTAATTACTCCTTACGCGTCTTCATCACCTGATGGTCTTGAGTCTGTAGCTGAATCATTTGGCTTTAATGAAGACGCAGGAATTGTTTTATTTTTAGAAGATTACGGTATAGAAAATATTAACAATAACTTCTTGTCTACAGTTCTGAGTGCAGTATTAGGAATAGTTGTAATCGTTGGATTATTTAACATTTTTATTAAGGTTAAAAACCGGAATTAAAGTGGGAAAAAAAATTATCTTTTTTTTTGAAAAAAATTTATTTTCAGTGTAATTTTATATTAACTTTTTGTGAAGAAAGTCTTTATAGATAATCATTGCAGGAAGAAAAAGAGATAGCCCTTGAAGCAAGTGAGTTTTGGCAACAAAACAAGCGGAGTATTCAAGGGTTTTCTCATTTTAAAATATGTTTTCTTTGTGTTTACATGATATTTAAAAAAAGTATTTATAAATATTAAGCAACTAAGTAATTTCTGTTCAATTAGTTTTTATATAAAACTTCCCAGTTCTTGCTAGGGACTTCTCAAAATAACTTTCTATTAGAATTTATATATGGAGGCAAATCAAGAACTTTTATTGCTACATAAAGATTGTAGAAAGTGTAAGTCTTGCGAACTTTCTAAAACTAGAAATAATGTTGTTGTAGCAAAGGGAAATTCTAAAGCTAAGATTTTAATCATCGGAGAAGGGCCCGGGGAGCAAGAAGATATTACAGGATTTCCATTTGTTGGAAGAGCTGGAAAAATGCTTGATTCAGCATTAATTTCTGTTGAAATTGATCCTTTGGAGGATTGTTATATTACAAATATTGTTAAGTGTAGACCTCCTCAAAATAGGAAGCCTCTTTCAAACGAAATAAATTCATGTATGCCTTGGCTAACAAAACAGATTAATTTGTTAAGTCCAAAAATTATAATTTTGGCAGGATCAACCTCTGTGGAAGCATTTCTTGAGATAAAAAAACCAATTTCAAAGATAAGAGGTGAATGGATAATAAAGGACAATATCAGAATTATGCCTATTTTTCATCCATCATATCTTTTAAGAAGTCCCTCAAAAGAGCCTGGTAAGCCAAAATGGCTAACCTGGCAAGATTTAAAAAAAGTTAAAACTGCTTTTGATAATCTTTAGTTTGAAAATTCATCTTTTGTTGTAAGTAATAAAGATACAAAGATAAAAATACTACAAATCAAAATGTTACTATTAAATGTTTCTCCTAAAAATATAACTCCGGCTGTTACTCCTACAACTGGTACTAAATAATCAATAGATGCAACCTGTAATGCGCTTACTCTTTGAATTAACCAAGTGAAAGATAAAAATGCTCCAAGATTGCATACAACTAATGCTCCAAGTCTTATCAGCTGTGAAACATTTAATATATCAATACCTACTCCAGAAATTAAATACGTCAAAAGGGTAAGAATTATTACAAGTGGATATTGATAGGTTAACCAGCTACTTACTTTATATTTAGGAGCAAATTTTCTATTAAGTACAGTAGCGAGAGCAATGCATTGAACTCCTAAGAATGCCAATGTACCTCCCAAAAAAATATTTCCTTGATTCAACAACCCTGTTTCCTGGGAAATAAATAAATAAGCTATTCCAGAAAAACCAATCAATACCGAGAAATATTTTAGTTTTGAAATTTTTTCTTCTTTTAAGATTAGCTTTACCCACATAACTGTAAAAATTGGAGCAGAACTTATCAATAAAGTAACTAATCCAGACGAAATGTATTGAAGAGAAAATATAAAGGCCCAACTTACAAAAAATATTGAGGCTAAACCAGTAAAAGAAGCTTCTTTTAAAAGCTGTTTATTAAATTTTTCTTTATTAAAAATTACATAATAAAAGAAAAGTAGAGTACCAATAATTGATACTCTGACTGTTACTAAAAAAATTTCATTTAACCCTTCAATAAGCAAGCTGCGAATAATTACATTTGCAGAACCCCACATAACTCCTGCCGTTAAAACTGCTCCTATAGTTTGAATGAGGGATGGTCTATTGTTTATTTGATTATTATTAATCATTCTTGAAATACTAATGATAAATTGGAAATAGAGTAAGATTGTATTAACGGGAGCAAAATGCTGAGAGGGTGTAAAAACCGACCGTCTGAACCTGTTAGGTAATTCTAACGAAGGGATATTCGGAACTCTTATCCCATTTATGAAATGAGGTAATTGTGCAGTTAGGTACAAACGTTTTAATTAATTACATACTTATATTCTTTATACTTTTTCTCTTTCTTGTCTTAACAAGAAGGCTGGCAAACAAAACAGAAGATAAAAGTTATTTTGTTATGCTTAAATCTCAAAAGACCCTCAATCTATCCTTGAGTTTTTACGCAAGTGGTATGGGATTATGGATTATTGCTTCTCCAGCAGAGGTTGGCTGGTATGGCTTAGGGTTTGATGTTATAGGTTATGCAATTTCTGCCGCTACTCCTTTTATGTTGTTGTATTTTGTGGGTCCACGTATTGTTCAAACAGTTCCAGACAAAGCAACTCTTCCTCAGTACATAAGTCAACAATATGGAAATTTTGCTCAAGTTTTTGTTTCAATAATTGCAACCATCTATATGTCAGCTTTTCTAATTGCTGAATTCGCATCAATAAATTTTCTGTTTCCTGAAATAGCAGAAACTTCAGGTTTGATTGTTTGTACAGCAATAGCAGTCGTAACGTTTCTTTACTTAAATCTTTCAGGCTTTAAGGCGTCCCTCGTCACTGATAGATTCCAAGGAATATCAATAATTGCACTTCTCATTATTGTTTTGGTTTTATGGATAAGTCAAAATGGAATTAGTAATATTATCGAAGCTTCTTACGATGGAGGATTAAATACATTTACATTTGCAAGTTTTAAATCTGCTCTTGCTGTAATTCTTGCAGTAACTGCAGCAGAAATATTCTCTCAGGGTTACTGGCAAAGAACATATTCTGCAATTGATGAAAATGTAATTAAAAAATCGTCCATTTATGCTGGATCGGGTTGTTTTGTAACAGTACTCGTTCTTGGAATTGCAGGTTCATCTGGAGCAGGTTTTGGAATTGAAAATCCTTCCTTAAGTTTCATCCAGCAAATAGAATTTAATACCTTTTCAAGAATTCTTGTAATTGTACTTTGCACAATGCTTGTTGCGTCAAGTATTGATACTCTTCAAAGTGCAATATCTTCAACAATGGCTTTAGATCTTGTAAAAAGAGGTGTGTCTGAAGCAAAAATAATAACACTTATAATAACTTTTGGCTCTTTAGGCTTATCATTTTATGTAACGAATATATTTTCAGTATTTTTATTTGCTGACCTTTTGGCTGTATGTTTAGTCTTCCCTGCATTTTACAAAATTAAATCAAGAAAAACTAGCCAGGGTATAGTGATCCCCACATCTTTGGGTTTTGTTTCATCGGTGTTGTACAGATTTTATTTTATTGATTTAGATCTAAATCCGGGTGGGATATTTATACCAACTGATCTATATGGGCTTGCAGACCTTAACACATTTGGAGTAGGGTTTATTTTTTCTATCATTGGTACTCTTGCTTACAACAGAATAAAATAGTAAATAGAAAATTTAAATGAAGCCAAAAAATATATCTGATTTTTTAAGCCTGTCTGAAATAAGTAATAACAACTCAGACTTACTACTTAAGTCAACGAAAATGAACCTGGATAAGAATTCATACGAATCTTCAATATGGAAATTTTCACAAAATCAATGGAGAGAACTAAAACAATCCTCGTATTGGAATTTTTCAGCACCGAAGTACTCAAACAATAAAAAATCATTTGCGTTTATCAAAACACCCAAATCTTCTGAAATTTTGGATAAGTTAGAAAAGAAAAAAAAATTAGAAAAAAATAAGCTTGTTTTTAGAAATGGGGGTAAAGAAAAAATAGTATTTGAAACAGATGATTCTATTGTTAATTATTTATGGAGTTTTGATGATGAATTTATTTACGTAATAACAAAAGAGTGGTCCAGTGAATATAAAAAAATTGAAAATAAAACTGATCATCCTCTGGAAATTGATAAATTACCTTTTCGATTTGATACAACGGGAGTTATATACAATAAAAGATTTCATATCTATAAAGTAAAAACTTCTAACGGTAAAAGTCAGAAAATTATAGATGGAGATAAAGAAATGTTTCTCTCAATATCCTCTCTTCTTGAAATTGATTCTGACATGTACTTTATAGCAAGCAAACATAATCAAGATGGAACGATGCTTGAAGATCAAATTATAAAATTTTCAGATTCACAATTAACAGTTATAAATGCAGGTGGTATGTGGAGCCAGTTATTTTCTTATCAAGATAAGCTTTACGGTGTCGGTCTTGATAAGAGATTTGATTGGCCAACAAATATTAGTATTTTCAAAATTAACAAAAGAGGTATTGCCAACAAAGTTAGTAATTTTGTTGATAGAGGTGTAGTTAAAACAAAAGTTAGTGATAACAAAGTTTATGTTTTGTATGAAGATTCTGGAAAACAAAGTCTACTTAAAACTGATTTTGAAAGTTTTGAGATTTTATATGATAAAGAACTTCTAACCTCTGATTTCTGTGTTGATGGTGAAGATATTTATGCTCTAGTAAGCTCTTTCAACAAAAAAGATGAAGTATATTTAATTAGAAATGATGAGGATAAAAAATTTTCAGACTTTAATAAGAATTTTCACAATAAAGTAAGTACTCATAATTGTGTATATGAAAGATTTGAAACTGGAAAATCTCAAATTGATGCTTGGGGAATACTTGTAGATATCAATAAACCTACTTTGCTAAACATACACGGTGGTCCTGCCAGTCAATATGGATTTGGGTTTTTTGATGAGTTTCAGGTTTTTGCATCTTCTGGTTTTAATGTTGTAGCTTGTAATCCTCGTGGTTCATCAGGTAGAGGACATAAGTTTGTTAGAGACGTTTGTGGGAACAAATGGGGTGAGAATGACACTTATGATGTAATTAAAAGCTTTGAAATGATGATAAAAAAGCTTGGAATAAAAAATAAAAACTATGGAATTATGGGGGGTTCATATGGTGGTTTTATGACTTCTTGGGTAATTAGTCATTATCCAAAAATGTTTAAATCTGCTGTTGTCGAGAGAGCTCTATTGAACTGGGAAACAATGGTCGGAACTTCAGATATTGGAATTGGATTTCCTGAAATGTATCTTTTGGATGACCTAAAAAGTAATTTGAATTTATACAGAAAGAAAAGTCCAATCACTTATGCAAACAACATTATTACCCCAACACTAATAATTCATTCGGAAAAAGATTACAGGTGCCCAATTGAGCAGGCTGAGCAATTATTTTCAAACCTTAAAAGGAGAGGTGTTTCGTCATCAATGATAAGGTTCCCAGATGAAAGTCATGAACTTTCTAGATCTGGCAAACCAGAACATAGAGTTCAAAGATTTGATTCAATTATCAATTGGCATAAAAAACAACTTAGCTAGTCAAAATAAACTTATAAAATCTAATTAAAGTAAATATCAGGTGTTCATGAATAATGAAATTGTTAATCCATCAAAAGGTAAAGAACTTAGAGATTTAGCCCGTTCTAATCCAGAAAAAGCTTATAGGTATATTGAAGAAAACAAACAATTATGGATTCAAATAGCCACTAAAGATCCTTTCGATTCTGCTGATGCGCTTGAAGAATTTGAACCTATTGAGGCGGGAAAATTAATTACCGAGCTTCCAACCTTGACAGCGGTAAAAATTTTTGAATCCCTGCGTCCACGTGCAATTATTGAAATCGTTGAATCTTTGGATGACAAAGATGTTGAGGAGATTTTTAAGCAAATGGATACAGAAGACGTTGTTGATGTTTTAGAAAGATCTACTGATGATGAAACTGATGAAATTTTAGAAATTTTAGACAAATCTACAAAACTAAATATAGATAGAAGGCTGTCTTACCCAGAAGACTCTGTAGGAAGACAGATGTCTGAAGAAGTAGCAAAAATATCAACTGGATTAACTGTTAAAGATGCTCTGAAAGAACTTAAGTTGCTTCACAATAATGTAGAGGATTTAATTTATGTATATTCAGTAGATAAAGAAAATAGACTCACGGGAGTGATTTCTTTTAGAGAAATTGTCTTTGCAAATGAAGACGACTTAATCAAAAATGTAATGATTCAAGATCCAGTATTTGTAAATCCTTCGTCTGATCAGGAGGAGGCGGCAGGATTAATAAGACAATATGAACTACTAGCTCTCCCAGTAATTGATAAAGATAATAAATTGATTGGTCAAATAACTATAAATTCGGCACTAGATGTTATACAAACAGAAATTGCTGAAGATTTTTCCCAATCATTTGGTGCAGGGGCTGAAGAAACAATTTTTACACCTATTCAAAAATCAATACGGTCTCGACTTCCATGGATAGCAATAAATATGGTCTTGGCTTTTATTGTTTCGTTTTTGATATTCCAATTTGAGGAAACAATTACTAGTAATGTATTACTGGCTGCTTTAATGCCGGTAGTTGCATTGATTGGGGGAAGTTCTGGTGCTCAGTCTTTAGCAATTGTAATAAGAGCTTTGGCACGAAATGATGTTTCTGAGGCAAGAGTTCTTGATGTAATTGGAAAACAAACACTGATTGGAATCATAAATGGCATCTTGGTTGGCACTTTTTCATTTCTTATACTGAGCTTTGTTGGTTTAGGTGATTTTTCTTTAGCTTTAGGTTCTGCTGTTTTTACTAATATATTTATTGGAAATTTTTTTGGTTCATCAATACCTTTGATTTTAAAAAAATTAGGATTTGATCCAGCACTAGCATCAAATATATTTCTTACATTAGTTACTGATATTGCGGGTTTTGGTGGCTTTCTAGCTATTGCGCTTTTATTGTTGTAAGTTCTAAGTTGGTTCTCTATAAATTAATCTTGTACCTTTTTTATTAAAAAGGTAGGAAAATATCCACTCAATCACAACTAATATTTTTGATCTATATCCTATTAAATACAGAATGTGAATTGCACTCCAAAAGAGCCAAGCTAAAAAACCAGATACTTCTATATTTCCAATTTTACCTATCGCCTTATACTTGCCCACCGTTGCCATCATTCCTTTATCATTGTATTTAAAAGGTTTTCTATCTTTCTTGATTGTTTTACTCTTTATAACTTTTGCGAGATATTTCCCTTGTTGGATTGCTACTGGGGCAATGCCTGGAAGAGTGTTGTTTTTCTTATCTTTATAATTAGCAGCGTCTCCGATAACAAATACGTTTCCATCGTCTTTAAGTGAACAATCTGGGTCAACAATTGCTCTTCCTTCATTGTCTGTTTTCGTATTTAGCTTCTCAATTATTGGGCTTGCTTCGTTACCTGCTGCCCACACAACATTATCTGTATGTATGTCTTCTTTGTCCGTCGTGACTAGATCATTCTCTATTTTCACAACTTTCTCATTTGTTCTTACTTCAACTCCAAAGTCTTCAAGATACTTTTTTGCTTTTCCAGACAGCCTGTCACTATACATTGGTAAGATTTTTTCAGTAGCTTCGATTAAATAAACATTAGCATCTGAACTCTTAAAATTTCTAAACTCTTCCTTCATGTTGTTAAATGCAATCTCAGCTATTGAGCCAGCCATTTCAACTCCTGTAGGCCCACCACCAACGACTACAAAGTTTAAATATTTTGCTCTCTTATCAATATTTTTTTCATTCTCAGCTTTTTCAAAGGCCCTCAATAATCTTTCACGAATCTGTAAAGCGTCATTAATTCCTTTAAGTCCGTTTGAATATTTAGACCAATCTTCATTACCAAAATAAGAATGTTTTGACCCAGTACTTACAATTAGTTGATCGTACTTTATATTGTCGCCATTTGATATGGTCACAGTCTTTTCGTCACGATTTATATCTACAGCTTCATCTAATATTACTTTTACATTTTTGTAATTTTTAAACATTCTTCTGATTGGAAAAGCAATATTAGCTGGAGATAAAACTGCAGTTGCTACCTGATAAAGTAACGGTTGAAATAAATGATGATTTTGCTTGTCTATAAGAGTAAATTGAATTTTGCTACTTCTAGCCCGTTGAAGAAATTTAAGTCCTCCAAACCCGCCACCAATTACAACTACATTCAACATATATTAAATTATAAAACTTTACTGATTAATCAGTGATCTCTAGACCTAGAGGTTTTGGTCATTGTTTTTTCTAACTTTCCATTTCTAAATTCAAATGAGTCGACTCCTTCTACAAGATGTTTGCCTTGTTGCGATTTCTGAGATATTACCTGAACCTTCATCCCTTCAAAAGGAGAGATTAAAGTAATAGAGTGTTGTCTAAAATTTTTAGACGATTGGTCTCTTCTAATTACATCACTTATCATATGAGGCGATTCCCAAGACCACTCTTCGTCAATAACTATAAACTTACAAATATGACGAGTTTTAGTTTTATCAATTCTTGCTCCAGGACAAATAATTAAGGAATTATCAATCCATGGGTTGAGTCCGACACCATCAATTTTTGGAAAACCTATGTTGAATGAATTATCTATTATTTCTTCAATATCTCCCTTTTCAAGATTTCTTTTTTTTATAATTTCGGTGATTTGATTTTGAAGATCAAAAAGCTCTACATCTTCCAAGTTTTCAATATTATTAAGGTCCATAAGTTAATATAAGTATTTTATTGTGACAATAATAAAGTTACTCTTCTTCAGTGACAAAAACATGTTTTTGATTAAATTTAGCAATATCCATCCTAATTATCCCAACAACGAATATTGTCAACGTCACTACAGGGAATATAAGGACTAACGTTAATGGATTTGATGTTAATGTTTCAATCATATAAATTAATATTAATAATCGTGTTAAATTATAATATTAACTGAAAGGATATAAATGATAAAATTAGGTTTATACGCAAGTATTGTTTCTGTTGTTGCATCTGTAATTATTTACGTTGTTTTGGATGACTCACAACTTGCAATATATATTGGATTATGGGCTCCTACATTAATTTTGTACAGCCAAGCATATGAAAGAGCAAACCAAGAGTAACTAATTAGGTAAAACTTTTTATTATTACTAGGATTCAACTGTGAGTAGATTAGAAAAACGTACCTTCTGGAGTTTTATGGGTGTAGCTTTTGTATTGCATATGTACCTAGTAATTGATTCAATGGGGCTTCTCACAATCTCGTTGTGAGTAAATTAGAAAAAAGACTTTTCTGGTCTTTTATATTTCTAACATTTTTATTGCATCTTTATTTGGTGGTAACTTTAGTATTTCGTGGTTAGAAAAAGTTTAAAATTTTTTATAATTTCCTTACTATTTATTACTTGTAATCAATCAGAGCCTGCTGCTCAATCTATAGAAATAAGAGAGCCAGAAGAGATATTGGTTGAAATTATGGAAAGTTACCAAAATTTTTCTAAAGATCCAGATAAATCTGTAGAAATTATTTGGAATAATGCTCATAGAGATAATAAAGAAGTAACAGGTCCAATTGACAGATTCAAATTGATGCTTACCTCTGAACCATATAATTCAATAATTGATTTAACTGATTATTCATATGAGATTATTCAAGAAGACAGTGAAACAGTCCACTACGAAATAAAAATATTAAATAATAAAAATGAGTATTTTATTGTTACTTGGGTGTTTGTGTTTGATGAGTGTGAGCTTAGTAGTGGGATGTGTTGGCAAACAATAGGAGTTAGTCCACCTATGTATTTTGATTCAGGAATCTAAATTCTCTAAAGGATTTTCTGGTTGGCAAATTTCAAATGCTTTTTGAACATCATCTGAAGTCCATTCTATTTCTGCATCTCTAAATGCAAAAAATCCAAATTCACCAGGTGTTGGATCAGGAAAATTACTAATTCCTTCCTCTCTCATGCACTGAGAAAACTCTAAAGATGCGTCTACTAGTGCTGCTTCAACTTCAGGATCCAAATCAAATTGTTCTGGAAGTGCATTTCTTAGAATATCTTCACAATTAGTGAAAGCTTCTTCAAATTCGTCTTCATTCTCCACATCAACATTATCAAACTGAGGGTTACCGTCTATATCAAATGTTGGGTCTGGAAAATTAATACCCTCTTCTCTCATGCATTGTGCAAAGTCCAAGACTCCTTCTTCGAAAGTAACTTCATCAAAGATTGTTGTTGAAACGGTGTTTTCATCAATAGAAACAACACCTTTTGTTTCTTCTTCACCGATTGTGCATGCATTCAGGGAAAGAACAATTGTAAAAAGTGCTACTTTCTTACTGCCTCTGCTGGTTGAATTTTTGACGCTTTTATTGCCGGATAAACTCCAGATATTGCTCCAATTAATAGTGCTAAAAATACTGCTCCTAAAATTTGCCATACAGGTATTGAGAATACAATATTTGTGTAGTTAGTATAAGCCAAAGTAATAACAGCACCTAAACCAACACCTACTAAGCCACCGATTCCAGACAAAACAATACTCTCAAGTAAAAACTGATACCTTATTTCTCTTCTTGTTGCTCCTATTGATCTTCTAACGCCTATTTCCATTCTTCGCTCAAGAACTGACATAACCATAACATTTGCTATTGCTACACCACCAACTAAAAGCGCTACAGAGCCTAAGCCTAATAATAAGTTTGTAAATGCTTCCTCAGCAGCTTGTTGAGCTTCAAGTGCGTCTGATGGCCTTGTAACTTCCACTTGGTCTGGGTTTTCCGGATTCATGGAAGGTGCTAAAACTTCTACTACGTCTTCTATAAAAGTTGGATTTGCTCTCAAATAAATTGTTGTTGGCTCTTCGTCTATCTCAAAAAGAGTTTTTGCGACTCCATATCCAATAAAAACTGATCTATCTAAATCAGGATGTATCTTCAGCTCTTCTAATATACCAACTACTCCAAACCATTCATTATCAATAAGTATTTTGGTTGGCGTTGAGAGATTGGTTATACCTAATCTTTGTGCCGTTACACTTCCTAAAACAGTTACTGGTATATCAGATAAATCATTACTTATAAATCTACCTTCAATTAAGTTTCCACCTATTACGTCTAAAAGCTCTGCACTAGTAATTATTGTTGATATTCCTCCACCTTCAAATTCTGATATAAAGTCACTTCTACGAACTAGTAAATCAGTCTGAGTTGTAGATGTTACTTCTTCAACTGGTCCAATTCTTTCAACCATTCCTAGAACTCCTTTTGGTAGTTCTTCCTGGGTCCCAAAAAATCCTGCTTGAGGAGAAGCTTTTACTAGATTTGTTCCAAGTGACTCAAGAGTTGATAGTAAGTCAGCTCTTCCAGATGCTGATATTCCAGAAACTGCAACTATTGCAGCTATTCCAATTCCAATTCCAATAGATGTAAGAGTAGCTCTGCCTTTTCTTGCACGAACTCCATAAAGTGCAACAAAAAATAAATCTCTAGTTCTTAGTTTTTTTCTTTTCATTTTTACACAATTTTTCCATCAACTAATTCAATTACTTTTTTAAACATATTTGCATGCTCTTGATTGTGAGTAATCATAATTACAGTTTTTCCTTGGTTGTTTAGTTCTTTTAAGATATTTAAAATATTTATTCCTGATTCTTTATCTAAATTTCCGGTTGGCTCATCTGCTAAAACAAATGCTGGGTCTTGTACTAGCGCTCTAGCAATAGCAACTC
Organism: uncultured Candidatus Actinomarina sp.; assembly: GCA_902571385.1. GTDB lineage: Bacteria > Actinomycetota > Acidimicrobiia > Actinomarinales > Actinomarinaceae > Actinomarina. Next base: position 40,078 of record CACGBK010000001.1, on the reverse strand, counting down.
TTTGTTGCTGGCCACCAGAAAGTTCTTTAGGAAGGTGTCTTAACCTATCACCGAGTCCTACTTGTTCTAAAACCTCTCCAGCTTTTTCTAGCCTTTCTGACCTTGAAATTCCTTGATATAGTAGTCCTTCTGCAACATTCTCTTGTGCGGTCAATCCAGGTAAAAGAAAAAAGCTTTGAAAAATGAACCCTATTTTTTCGCCTCTAAATTTAGAAAGTTCATTATCTGTTAGGTCAGATATATCTTTGCCTTCTATTTCAATTGAACCGCCAGAAACACTGTCCAATAAGCCAATCATATTTAATAAAGTTGATTTACCACTTCCAGATTGTCCAACAATTGCTACCAGATCTCCTTCTTTAACGTTTAAAGAAACTCCATCTAGTGCTTTTACAGGAGGTGGCCCTTCGTAAACTTTGGAAATATTATTGATTGAAATTACAGTTTTTGTATCGGTTTTCATCGCGGTACGACTACAAGTTGACCCTCTGAGATATTTCCTATTACTTCAACAAAGCCCTCAGTAAATACGCCTATTTCAACAGCGATATAGCTTGTATCTACTCCAGATTCTCCTTCAAATGTTCCATTGTCAAGCTCTCCGTCATAAACTTCCAATGCATATCCACCTTCTGCTAAAGCAAGAAGAGCATTAACAGGAACATAAAGAACATTTTCAGAAATCTCTGTTGTCACAAATACTTTTACTGGAGCTTGATCATAAGCTTCAATCTCTTCTGGGTTAAGAACTTCTAGAGTAACTTCTATAAATTCTCCTGCCTGAGTTTGTGTTACAACCTGGTCAATAAATGTAATAACTGTTGGGACTCTTTCATCGGTAGGAAGTTCTATTTCAACACTGTCACCAAGTGAAACTGTTTCCTGGTCGGTAGCATCAACTTGAAAGACAACCTCAATTCCAGTAGAAGAAATATTGTACAGTGGTGAATTTAGTACGACCGCAGAACCAACGTCGTTAATATAAGAACCTACAATTATTGGTGTTTTTGATGCATACGCGTTTGTTGGGCTAAAGGTTTCTGACTTTGAGGCAAGCTCTAACTCTTCAAGTTCTTCTTTTGCTTTTGCTAATTCAGCTGCTTGATCAACTCCTTCGTTGTAGCTTTCTAAGGTATCATCATATGCTTTTTGAGCTGTTTCAATAGCTAATGCTTCTGTGGCATCAATTCCTGATTCTTTGCCTTTTTCTAAATCTTTAATTCTTTTTTGTTTCTCAATCTCTTGCTGTAGGTCTTCTATTTCAGAGTCTCTAGTGTCATTTGCAATTTTTTCTTTTGTTTCAGGAATTGTATCGTCTTGAAGTAAGGTAATGCTTTGTTCAGCATTTTCAATAGCGGTGTCAGCTGCTTTCCAGGCTGCACTTTCTTCCGTAGCAGCATCTTTTGCATCATCTAGCTTTTTCTTTTTGTCGTTGACTTGTGCCAAAGTAGTTCCACCATCTGAAATTGTCTCTTCAATATTTTCTACTTCAGTCTTTTTTAAATTGATAGCAACCTGTTCTGCTGGTGTAATTTCAGATTTTGTATCAATTTTGTAATCAACATAAAGTACATTGAGCATATTTGAGGTAGTTTCATCAAAAGTTTCATCAGGTACAAAGTCTTCTGCTGCATATCCTAAAAACACAAGTGCTTTTTCAAGTTGTAAAACATCAGGACCAGCATCAGAATTTAAATCAAGAGTTCTATAAAAAGGTGTTGCTCCTTCAACTAAAATTACAGGTTTATTGTCTACAGCAAATAAGACCTCTCCAAAATTAATAATGGTTCCTTCTTTGGGAATTAAGGTAATAACTCCTGACATAGGTGAGTTGAGCACTTTACTATCAGTCTGTCTTAAGGTTCCGTTGTACTCTTCCTTCTTTGCTAGGTCACCTTTTTGTATAGGAACAGTAGTAAGCTCTAAAGTTTTATTACTTGAGGATGTCTCTGTGTTCTGAGTACCAAAATAGTAGCCACCATAACCAAGTGCCAGCACCACTATTAAAATGTACAAGTTTTTTAATTTAAAAATATTTTTCATCGTTGTTCCAATTAGTGTAGTTTATTAAACCTGTGTGTATTCTGAGAAGTTTTTCACTTAGTTTTTTATGCATCCCACTCCTCATCTTTTAACTCTTCTGGTAATTTGTCCTCACATGCCTGCCATGTCTGAACTAATGGATCATCTTCTCTCAACTCCCAATCTTCATCAATATAAGCATCTAATCTGACTTCTCTATTGAAATAATCTGGATCTGGGACTTTAGGATAACCACTTTCTCTAAAACACTTCGCCATAAATAGTGATCTATCAATTTCTTTGGATACTTCTGCTGGGTCTTCAAATTGATTTTCATCTGCTACACCCCATAAATTATATTTCAAAGCACACTCCTCAATTATGCCCCAGAGTTCTTCGGCTTCCTGTTCAGTTATTGTTTCAAAATATGATGCAATCGTGGTGTATAGGTCTATAAAGTTCTTTGGTTCTTTAAATTTATATCCTGATTCATTAACACATTGAACAAGGACTAAAGGTGCATCCTCATCTGAGATTTCTTCCCGTTCATCTACTAGCTCGACACCTAGGGCAATTGCCTCTTTCCCCTTATCAGTGTCCGCAACAGAGACAACAGATTGCTCATCTTGTTGGAAAAAAGAACATGCTGTTAGAAAAATGAGTATTACTGAAACTTTTTTATACATAGAAAAATTATAAATAATCTTAGTCTTATCCTCCACCTTGTTGTGGTGGTTCAAGTCCAAGTTCGTCAAAGCACTCTCCAGCAGTTTGTCTAATTTGATCTTCAAGGTATTGTCCAGATTGTACAAAGCTAATAAGAATAGATCTAAGAGGTCTCTCAGCATTTGGGTCTTCAACCTCTATCCCCTTTTCTCGCAAGCATTGTGCAAATTCCAACTCAGTGTCTAATGTATCAGCAACTTCTTCAGGATTCTCAAAGTCTGCGGTGCCACCTAGTGGAATATTATTTTCGTTTGCACATGTTTGAATTGTCTCAAAAATTTCTTCTCTCCCTTTTTGATCAGCAGCTAAAAATACTGGACGTAAAAGACTCTGTAAACTCTCATCATTTTTAGGATCTTTAATATCATATCCATTCTCTCTTAAGCATTTAGCTAATAAAAGCTGTGCATCTTCAACTGAAACGACTTCTTCGGCAACTTCTTCTACAATCGTTGTAATAGCTGTATCACTTGATAAATCTTTTGTAGAAACAACTCGTTGCGAGTCCTCTGACGAAGAGCACGCAGAAATAAGAACAAATATAAGCAATAAAAAGATTGTTAAATATTTTTTCATAAGGTGTTTCTATGTTTTTAGTTTCTTTATTTTTTTATTATACAAATCTAATACTTATTTTTGCCAACCACATTCTTGTAATAACGGCATAATGTCATCTTTAGATTCCTTGAGTCTACTTAAATCAACCTTGGGTTCTTGTTGACTTGGGTCTGGAACATTTAAACCCTTTTCTCTTAAGCATTTAGCCAATTCAAGATTTTCATCATATATTTTGGCAAGCTCTTCTGGATTCAACGAAGATGAATCTGACCAGAGATTATATTTGCTTATACAGTAATCAACATCTTCTCTTAATTGATTTTCTTCATCTTTGCTATTACTTAACTGACTAATTGTTGTTTTTAAATCTTGTATATCAAAAGGAGTTGCAATGTTATATCCCATTTCTTCGTTTAAACATTGGGTTAAAACAATTGGATAATCTTCTTCATTTATGGTCAGAGTTGGGGTTGTATTGTCTGAAATAGAGACAATCCCTTCTTGGTTAGGAGATGAACAAAATCCTAGAAATGTAATAAAAATTAATATATTTATTTTTTTCATTTTTTATCAATATTACTTGTAATTTATTTATTTGAAATTTAACTTCTCACGAAGATCATCTGTAATTGAGACAGGTCTCATTGTAGATTGATCTGTATAGACGTGTATAGCCTCGCAAGAGCTTACTAGGTCACCCGTTTCTTTAAGGAACATTCCCATGATCCAAGTCATACTTGTATTGCCGATACTTTTGATTTTTGTTCCTATCTCAATAACATCTTCGAAGTGGAGTGGTTTGTTGTACTGAACTAAAACTTGTACTGTGTGGAAGTCCTTTTTTGTTTCTTCAATGTCTTTGAAGTAATCATATTTTATCTTTTTAAAATAGGCTGTGATAGCTTGGTCGAAAAAAGCTACATGATTTGCATTGTGCATAACTCCTTGAGGATCTAGTTCGTAATACCTAACTGTTGCTTCCCAGAAAGCCTCAAAGTCTTCTCTAACTAAAACTATTTTTGACATTTAAACAAATATCTGAGTTTTTGGTTCTATGCCACCAGTTAATGGCATTGCGTATTTAAAAAATTCATTTGTTACATATGGTTTTTCATTGTCTAAAAATTCTTCCGGCATATCTTTTGTATTTTTAGCAACTTTATCTAAATCAACAACGTCTACATCACAATAATAGGTTTCTGACAATTGTCTTTTTAATATAACGGAACCACTTTGTAGCTCTAATGATGCTACAACCGAATGTCTTCCAACTCTCTCAGCTTCTTCAGCGTCTACTTCGGAAATATCTGCCAAAAAAGATCTTTGAAGATATCCAAAAGTATCTGCTCTTACCCTTGCACCATCTATATGCTCTGAAACAATATTCGTTAAAGTATCTCCTAATGCTCCAGACCCAGATAGTTGAATGTTTCCGTGACTGTCAGTCTTTCCTGCTAGCCCAGATCCAGTATCGCTAGCATATGTCTGAAGAAAATAATCTCCCTCTTTGTTATGGATTCCTTCCGAAACTGCAACAACACACCTTCCGAGTGAGTCATAAACTTCTTTGACGTCTTTTAAAAATTCATCAATATTGAAAACTTTTTCTGGAACATAAACAAGGTGAGGTCCATCTTCTTCACTCGACTTCCCAAGGGTACTTGCTGCAGTTAACCACCCTGCATGTCTACCCATCAGCACATTAATTTTTATTCCTTTAAGACTTCTATTATCTGCATCGTCCCCTTGAAATGCATGAGCAACAAACCTCGCTGCAGATCCATAACCTGGACAATGGTCTGTTTCTAAGAGGTCGTTGTCAATTGTTTTTGGGATATGAAATGCTTTCATCTCATATCCGATTTGTTTCGCACCTTCTGAAACTAAATTTGCTGTTTCTGCAGAGTCGTTTCCACCAATATAGAAAAAATATCTTATATTTTGTTTTTCAAATATTGAAATTAGTTTTTCAATATCTTCTTCTGTAGGTTTTTTTCTGACAGAACCTAAAGCTGCTGCAGGGGTTTTAGCTATTCCGTAAAGTTGTGAGTCTGATAGTTTAGATAAGTCAACAAAGTCTTCAGATAACATTCCCGATAGACCATGTCTTGCTCCAAGAACTTCTTCATATTCTTGGCTTGTAGCTTCCTTGATAAAACCAACCAAAGATCTGTTAATAACAGCTGTTGGACCTCCTGATTGACCAATAACTGCTTTGCCAATTGGCATTACCTAACTCCCGTTTTGATAAACAGAAATAAAACTTAAGTACGATTCTGCTATTTCAGATACAGCTTCTTCTCTAGACTTTTGGTCTTCATGCCAGCCTTTAAGAGAGTTCCAAAAAATAGATCTACCAATTGCAAAGCCTTTGTATCCATCCACTGAAGAACCTGCTCTGAGCCATTGATTGACTTTTTCATCATTAGCGCCTCTTCCTAGTACTACTGCAATAACATCTTCTCTTCCACCATCTTTTATTGATGTAGCAACTTTTTCACAATCTTCTTTAGTATCTAGCCCTTCAATCTTCCAAATATCCGGGTCGGCACCTTTTTCTCTCATTTCCTCTACGACCTGAACAGCTAATTTTGGTCTTATTTCAGAATCGTATCTTGATTGGTCACCATCAACACTTTCTAATTGCTCATCTGTTGCGGGAACTAAAAATTCAAGTAAAAATTTTCTCTCATTTTCTTCTATCCAGTCAGAAAGAATTTTTATTCTTTTTCCTTGTACTTCTCTAGTTTCAATATCATCATTTGGATTCCATCGAACTAAAATCTTAATAAAATCAGCATCAACTTCAATTATTTTTTCTCCAAATGCATCTCCATATTCAAAATCAAATACTTTTTGCCCTGACTTTTCAACAGGTGCAGCATATTTTATACCCATTTCTTTAGCTTTTTGTTGAACTTGTAGACCAAATGTTTCATCAACAAGAATTGCAGGATCTCCACCTGAGATACCAGAATTTTTTGCTTCAATAAATCCATCAAAAATAATATCTTTCATTGAAGAAACTCTACTTGCTTCATCAACTGTAGGTTGTCTTCCTTCCACCCCAAGCAACCCTTTTGTCAGAGTTCCTCTATGATCAAAAGCAAGTATGTAGAGTTCGTTTGAATAGCCCTTCATTTTATAAAATCTCCTTAACTTTGTACTTTACTTTTACTCCTTCTAGAAATAAGTATGTACGCTGTCAAGATTATCACAATTATTGTTGCGATGATAATGTTTTGGGTATTGCTGCCACTGCTTAGATCGTTGTCAGTATATTTTTCTTTATATATCAGTCCAGGATCATCGTTTGACTTTGTTGTTTCTGATAAAACATTTATTAAATCAACAGTGTTGACTCCCCAGTTGTTGGCTAGGTTTTCATCTAAAAAATAAACATTGTCATTTGCTATAGCTTTAATGTTTTCCCAGCCTTGTCGTGTTGATAGATCTTTATTTAAATAATCTGAATGACCAATGACTATTAGGTCTGGATCACTCGCTAAAACCTGTTCTTCTTCAAGAACTGGGTAGCCAGAACCATAAGGGTCTTCAATTGTATTTGCTATATTATCAACACCTAGAAGATTATAAATTTCACCTATAAAGGAATTTTCGTTAACGGAATAAATGCCATAAGTGTATCCAATTTCGTGGTAAACGGACAAAGGTGTACCAATCGAGTTTGCAATAATATCATCAATGTCAGATTTCATCTCACTAACTAGTGAATTTGCCTGATCTGATTTATTTATTATTGATCCCACAGTTTCAATTTGAGAATAAACATCATCAAGGGTTTGTGCTGGAGGCAGAAGAGCATACTCTATATCTAGGTTTTCAAGTCCTTCTACTATTCCATTGAAATCAAATGCAACAAGTACAATATCTGGATCTAGTATTAGTAGTTCCTCTGCTGTAACTGTATAAGCATCGATTTTCTCAATTGGTAATTCGGTTTCTGAGAACGAATCTACACCAACTAGTAGATTTTCTCCTTCAAGCATTTGAATAATTTCAGTATGGGTTGTTGATAGGGAGACAATATTTTTGTCTTCAGCTACATCAGACCCCCCTGAGCACATTGAAATTAACATGGCAAGAAGTAATATTTTTGTTTTCATATTTTCCTTTCTCACCACGAGAAAAAGTAAGATACTCCATTCCTTCTCTCGAGGATTGTTGTCTAAAAAGCAAGAAAGTCGACCTGACTTATCCGAAGAATCACAGTTGCGGGACAGTGCTAGATTTTCACTAGCTTCGCTTTTTTACTTTATTTGTTTTAAAAAGAGTAGCACCAAAAAGAAGGCTATGTATCGTCCTTTGGGAAGTTTTTAAATGTTTCAGTAAGGGTTTCTTCTTCTATATCTCTCGGCACGTCGGGCCTTGGCATTTCCGGAGGAATAAAAGAGTCTTTTGTATCTTTTTCTTTTCTAAATTTTCCTATTGTTTTTGAAAAAGACATCATTGCAGTTTCAGTATTTTCTTTATTTTTTTCTCTGGGCTTTTGATTTGGGTCAGTATAAGATTCTTCTAAAACAATAACCTCAATTCCACCAACTAAGTCAGATATGAGATTGTAAAAAAATGCTCCAAGAGTAGTTATTGCCGTCTGTGTTAAAAGATAGACAGTTGCAAAAAATAAAACACTTGAAAAGAGGACTTCTACATTTCCAACCAACGAAGCGTTGTCGTCTAACAAGGCTAACCTTCTAGCAATTTCTTCAAGACCTTGTGGAACTCCAGCGTTTACAAGCAATACCCATAAAATTGAAAATCCTAAAACAATCGTTAGGGAAATTATAAAATTAAAAACAAACGACACCTTTAATACAGTCCATGGATCTACTTTTCTGATAATTCTTCTTACTCTATTAACTCTTACCATTACGACTCTGTTTTAATAGGAATAAATGCTGATATTTCTTCTTCTTTAGAAAGTTTCATAACCTTTACTCCCTGAGCAACTCTACTCATTTGTTTTATTTGCTTTACAGCACATCTTATAGCTGTTCCACCAGTACTCATAAGCATAACCTCTGTGTCTTCATCCACCGATCTTGCTCCGACCAAGTCTCCTTTAGCTTCTGTAACTTTGAGAGCTTTTACACCGATGCCACCCCTTCCAGCTCTTCTAAACTCATCAAGCTTGGTCCTCTTTCCATACCCCTTTGCCGTAATAAATAAAAGTGTTTCTTCTCGTGAGGTTGCCGCGCCAACAACTTTGTCACCTTCTCTAAGCTTAATTCCCCTTACTCCCATTGCGGTTCTTCCTTGAGGTTTTAGGTTGTTTTCGTCAAATCTGATTGCCTGTCCTTTTTGAGAAACTAGAATAATGTCTTCTTTACCTGAAGTTGTTTTAACAGATACGACTTTGTCATCATCTTTAAGTTTTATTGCTTGTAAAGACTTGTAGTTTGAATCAAAGTCTTTAAATTTTGACTTTTTAACTGTCCCCTTTTGGGTCATAATCAGAAGAAACTTTTCAGTTTCATAATCTCTTGTGTCAATTATGGCTTGAACTTTTTCATCCTGGCCCATTGATAAAACGTTATGAATTAAAGATCCCTTTGCTGTTCTGTTAGTTTTTGGAATTTCATGTGCTTTAGCTCTATAAACTTTTCCGTTGTCTGTAAAAAATAATAAATAGGAATGTACAGAAGTTGATAAAAGGTGTTCTATCACATCTTCTTCTGATGATGAGGCTTTTACTCCTTTTCCACCCCTTCCTTGTTTTTTATATGATGTAGAAGGAACAGATTTTATATATCCTTCAGATGATATTGAGACAATAATTTCTTCGTCTTCAATTAGGTCTTCAATCTTTACCTCTCCTACGTCTGGTACAAGTCTTGATCTTCGTTCATCTCCAAATTTTTCGGTTATTGCGTCCAGTTCTTCTATTAGTATTTCGTTTTGTTTTGTTCTACTTTTTAATATTGCAGTTAGGTCTTTTATTGTTTGCTTTAGTTCTTTCTTTTCTTCTTCAAGTTTCTCTTTTTCTAGTGCAGTTAATCTTCTTAGGGGCATGTCTAAAATATGAGTTGCTTGTATTTCCGAAAGTTTAAATTTGCTCATTAACGATTTTCGCGCAGCTTCAACGTCTTTTGAGGACTTAATGACTTTTATAATTTGATCAATTTTATTTAGAGCAAGCAATAGACCATCTACAATATGTAATCGTGATTTTGCTTTATCAAGCCTAAATTGAGACCTTCTTTGGATTACATCAATTTGGTGGTCAATATAATATCTTATTAGTTCTGGTACCGATAGAACCCTTGGCACACCCTCAACTAATGCCACAGAGTTTACAGAAAATGTATCTTGAAGCTGTGTGTATTTAAATAAATCATTTAAAACAACCTGTGGTACTGCGTCTCTTTTTAGTTCAACAACAAGTCGTGTTCCATTTCTGTCGCTACTTTCATTTCTTAAATCAGACACCCCCGTTAGTTTTTTGTCTTGAACTAATGAAGCTATTTTTTCCATTATCCTATCAGTTGAGGCTTGGTAAGGAAGCTCCTTCACTACTATTGCTGATCTGCCTTTTCCTAGTTCTTCGATGTCAGCAACAGCCCTTAACTTTATGGATCCTCTTCCTTTTAAAATTGCATCTTTTATTGTTGGGGTTTCAACAATTAATCCACCTGTAGGAAAGTCTGGACCTTTAATTATTTTCAAATAATCTCTAGGTTTTGGATCTTTTGTATTTAACGTAAATTTAACAGCCTCAGTTATTTCTCTAAGGTTATATGGTGGCATATTTGTTGCCATAGCAACAGCAATGCCCTCGGCTCCATTGATTAAAAGATTTGGAAATCTTCCTGGTAAAACTCTTGGCTCACTTGTTTCTCCTGAATAGTTGGGTTCAAAAATAACAGTGTCTTCATCAATGCCATCTAAAAGCTGGGACGAAAGCGATGACATTCTTGATTCTGTATATCTCATAGCTGCTGGGGGATCATCAGGGGTGCCAAAGTTTCCTTGAGGCTCAATCAATGGATATCTAGTACTAAAGTTTTGACCAAGCCTTACAAGTGTTCCATAAATTGCATCATTTCCATGTGGGTGATAATTACCCATAACATCCCCCACTACCTTTGAACACTTTCTAAAGGGACCTGTTGGGCGAATTCCTGTTTCATACATCGAATATAAAATTCTTCTCTGTACTGGTTTCAACCCGTCTTTAACGTCTGGCAGGGCCCTTGAAACAATAACGGACATTGCATAATCAAGAAAAGATTTTGAAATTTCATCTTCGACCGCAATTGCACCATTCATTTCTGCTTTTTTTGCTGTAGGTTTTTTTGCTGCAGGTTTTTTTGCTGGTGATTTTTTTGCTGCAGGTTTTTTTGCTGGTGATTTTTTTGGTGACATATTAAACGTCCAGGAACCTTACATATTTTGCGTTTTCTTCTATGAAGGTTTTTCTTTTTGTCACGTCGTTGCCCATTAAAACTTCAAACATATTTGCTGCTTTTGCTTCAGCCGCTTTTCCATCAGCAATGCTTACTTTGATTAGTGTTCGTGACTCTGGATTCATTGCTGTGTCCCAAAGCTCTCCAGCGTTCATTTCACCAAGACCCTTGAACCTGCTTATATCAAATTTTCGATTTTTATTTTCTTTTTTAAATGCTTCCAGATCCTCGTCGTCTTTAAGGTAGTTTATTGATCCTGATGACTTTGCCCTATAAAGCGGGGGCTCAGAAATCCAAACTTTTCCTTCTTTTATAAGACCCGGCATAAATTTGAAAAAGAAGGTTAACAATAGTGTTCTAATGTGTGCGCCATCTACGTCTGCGTCTGTTAAAAGTATGATTTTGTCGTATCTTGACTCTTCTCCTTTGTATTCAGTATTTATTCCTGTTCCTATTGCTTTAATTAATGAGCTGATTTCTTCATTTTGTAATGCCCTATTTTCTGTAACTTTCTGAACGTTTATTATTTTTCCTCTTATAGGAAGTATTGCTTGCGTTTTTGAATCTCTTGCCTGTTTTGCTGGTCCAGCAGCTGAATCTCCTTCTACAATAAACAATTCGCTTTCAGAGGGGTCTGTTGATGAACAGTCTGCCAACTTGCCTGGAAGTCCAGAAGTTTCGAGTATGCTTTTTCTTTTAGTAAGCTCTCTTGCTTTTTTTGCACTCATTCTTGCTTTGGCGGCAAGAGCACACCTCTCTACGATTGCCCTTCCTTCTTTTGTGTTTTTTGACAACCATTTAGGAAATTCTTGATTAACTAAAACTTGAACTCTTGATTTCATCTCGGTGTTTCCTAATTTTGTTTTAGTCTGACCTTCAAACTGAGGTTCTTTGACCCTTACAGAAACCACTCCTGTAATACCTTCTCTTATGTCGTCGCCGGTTAATGAAATATCAGAATGAAGGTTTCTTGATTTAGCAAAGTCGTTGATGGCTTTTGTTACTGCTGTTCTAAGGCCTTCCTCGTGAGTTCCTCCTTCAAGTGTGTGTATGTTGTTTGCAAAACTTTTAATGTTTATATCGTCTTCTGTTTTCCACTGCATGGCTACTTCAATTTCTGAGTCTTTGCTTTGATCTGAGAATGAAATTGTTTTTTCATGAAGAACTTCGAAGCCCTCGTTTAAATAATCAACGAAATCAACGAGACCGCCTTTGTAGTGAAAATTTTCCTTTGTTGCTGGCTTTACTCTGTTGTCCGTAAGGTTTATCTTTAATCCTTTATTAAGAAAGGCAGTTTGTCTAAGTCTTTCAGAAACGATGTTGTACTCAAAAAGCTGTGTTTCGTCAAAGATTTTAGGATCGGGTAAAAAATTTATTTTTGTTCCTGTTTTTTTTGACACCTTCCCTTTTTTTATTTTTGTTTTTGGTTTTCCAAGGTCAAAGTCTTGATTCCAAAAGTGTCCGTCCCTTTGAACCTCAACTTTAACAACTGTAGAAAGAGCATTTACAACCGAGATCCCCACTCCGTGTAGTCCTCCACTTACGGTGTACGCTCCTGACTCGAATTTTCCACCTGCATGAAGGGTTGTAAGCACTGTGGTGAGCGCTGATTTTTTTGTTTTAGGGTGTGGCTTTACTGGTATTCCACTTCCGTTATCTTTTACAGTAACTGAGCCGTTTTTTTCAAGAACAACATCAATTTGATTACATCGTCCAGCCATAGCTTCATCAACTGAATTGTCTACAACTTCCCAAATTAGATGGTGGAGGCCGTTTGGTCCTGTTGAACCAATATACATAGCTGGCCTTTTTCTTACTGCCTCTAGGCCCTCTAAGACTTTTATGTCCTTGGAATCATAGCTTTTTGAATCTTTTTTTGGCACGGATCTCCTAAGATACGTTTCTATTTTATTAAGTACAGCCCCTTGCTGAACTCTTATTTTAGTAGAAATACGTTATTTTTGTTGGTTATTTTGCAATTGAACAAGTATAGAATTGACTGAAAATCCTAGCTTTTTCTCTATATTATTAATTATTTTTAACGACTCAAGCTCTATTACGTCTTTGAGTCTTTTTGAATTTACATAAATAATGAATACATTATCAACAAGCGGGCCAGTTACAATATCGTTTTTCCAAGGATATGAAGATTTGTTAAAATAGTTTTTGATCTTCTCAGATTTTTTAAAATTAATACCCAGACTATTTTCTTCAATATTAATTCTTTCAGGCCCTTTTTGTTTTTTCAAGTTGATCTGACTGGCATTAATAAATATTTATAATTTTCAACATCTCCCTGTATAACAACAGGCTTTTCGTTTCCTGAAAATCTCATATAAACAGTGTTTCCCTCTAAAACTTCAATTCCTTGTATTAAAAAGTTTGGATTAAAGGAAGCTTTAAACCCCTTTATCTCCCCGGTTTCAACACCTAAAATTTTTATACCTATTTCTTCTTTTCCTCCTCCAACATCTTTATTAAGAGTGGTGATTGTAAGCAGATCATTGTTTTCAAAAACAAAAGTTACAGGAATGTATCCTTCAGCCACAACAGTAGCTCTATCTAAAGATTCAAGAATTTCTTTTTTGTTAATTTCTACAGTAAAGAGTGTTTCTTTTGGAAAAAGGTTTTCATATTGAGGAAACGTTCCCTCAACCTTGCGAAGAGATGCGAAATATTTATCATTAAAAAAATAAATATCTTTTTCATTTGAGTTTATTTTTAGTTTCTCGTCTTCGTTCTCGAAAAGTTTAATAACCTCGCTTAAAGAACGATAAGAAACAATTCCAACATCATTAATTGGGAAGTTGCTTATTTCTTGTGTGGCGAGCCTGTAGCTATCAGTTGCTGCTAGTTCTGTTTTCTCTCCTTGATTGTTGAAATAAATTCCAGTAAGTATTGGTCTTCCGCCTTCTGGTGTTGACGCTATGCCAACATTTTTCAAAGAATCAAAAAGCTCTGAAACCTTAACTTCTTGGGTGTTTTGATTTTCTTCGTGGTTGTTCAAAAAAACTTGAGGATAGTCTTTGCTTTCAAGTTTTCTAAGGGTGAAGTCTAACGTTTCTGTTTCTATCTTAAGATCGCTTCCAATGTCCGAAAAAACAACTTCTCCTTCAGGTAGTTTTCTTATAATTTCAGATAGCTTGTTTGAATTCACTAAACAATCTCCATCAAGATCTACTTCAACAGAAACTCTTGATTTAATAGTAATGTCTAAATCAGAACCAATTAACTCAACAAAATCTTCAATTACGCGGATATACAAACCAGACATGGCAGGGGTGGAAGGACGTGGACTTACAACTCTTGAGACAGAGGAAACAGCCTCTCTGAGTTCCTTTGTTTTTGTTTTGAATTTCACTTTTTATCCTTTATATATTTAATAATAATAAGCACGTCTGAATTGTTGAGTTGGATAAAAAGTCATAAAATACTGGGTTATTTTAAAAACAACATACAACAAAACAGACAAAAACTAACCAACCTCTTTTAAAGCAAGTGAATTGTTGAAGTTGTTAGCTTCTTTAATGACAACAGGAGAACTTTTTGACTTTTCAATGTAAGAAAGAACCGTAGAATGACTTCTGCCACCCAAGAAAATACCTATTTGGTTTAAAGAAAGATCAGTATGGTTTCTAGCAAGATTTGCAAAAAGCTTTCTGGACTCATTAACGTTTGAGCTCCTGTTTTTAGAAATTATTAGCTCCTTGTCAACCTGAAAGACCTTAGAAACATAATTTAGAATATGTTCGGGCTTAATAGCCTCTAAGTAGCCTTCACTCTTTTCATTAATGAGTTCGTTTATATATTCATTATTGCTCTTGCCCGTTTGTTTATTTAATAGAACTTTGTTGATAATGCCGTTTATGTCTCTAAAACTATTTATTTTTAAGCTTTTCAATTTACCGATTTCTTCTTTGGACAACAAGTAACCGCCATGATCTTTGTTTGCTTTTCTCAAAACCTTTAAAAACATTTCATCATCAGGCTTTTCAATATCTGTTACCAGACCATTCAATATTCTTGAAACAAGCCTTTCAGGAAAGCCCAACAACTTCTCAGGCTTTTGATCAGAAACCAGAACAACAGACTTTTCGTTATTAAGAAAATAGTTTATTGTATGGAAAAGCTCTTCAGAAACGCCCTTTTTACCCATAAAAAATTGTATGTCGTCAACCAACAAAATATCTACGGAACGAATTCTTGATTTAAACACATCAATGTCATTATTTTTAATTCCACGAATATACGAATCTAAAAAGGACTCTGAGTCAATATAAAAAGAAGAGGGATGAGATTTTTCAATTGTTTTTAATAAAAACGTTTTTCCAACTCCTGGAGGTCCATATATAAACAAAGGATTAAACCGTTTTCCAGGGTTAGAAACAACAGATTTTGCGGCAGTGACCGCTAGATTATTTGGGTTTCCTATAAACAAACCATCAAAAGTTGAAAGATCTGGCTCTACTTTAACAGTTTCTACAACCTCAACCTCTTTCTTTTCGTATTTGTCCTCCAAAAAAATTTCACTATTAGGAATTTTCATTTTTTTATCTAAAATAAAAATGCAATCATCAAATCCAGTTACTTTTTTGTAGGAGTCTTTAATTTTTTCATATAGTTTTTTTTCTATTGATGATTTAATGAACTCTGATCTTACATGAATGTTTAAATTTTTATCTTCGATTCTAAAATCAACCTGATCAAGCCAATATTTGTCAGTTTTAGAAAGCTTTGATTTTTTTATTTCTAATTCGAAGGCATCAATAATATTTTTCATTCTGATTAAATTTAATGATTGCGTTCTTAAATTCATAGAGTGTTAAAAACAACTTAAAGAATTAAAGATTGAATGAATAGTTAAAAATAGTCAATAAACATAAGGATTTAGCTTCAAAAAACCAGCCTAGAAAGTTATTTATTTTTAGATTGTGAAACTTAGTTAATAAAGTTTTCGCGAATCAAATTCACTTTTCGCGAACTTCGAAATTAAATATTAATTTTGTTTGTTTAAAAAATTTTTTAATATATTGTATTTAAACAGGATAAAAAATGAAAAGAACTTACCAACCTAGTAATAGAAAAAGAAGTAGAAAACACGGTTTTAGAAGCAGAATGAGAACCAGAGCGGGCAGAGAAATTCTTAAAAGAAGAAGAAAAAAAGGAAGAAAGATAATTTCCTCATAAGCTAATTGGTTAAATTTACTGCACTAAATAAGAGAAATCATTTTTTCAGACTGAAAAAAGAAGAAAACTGTTTTACTGAAAAAGGACTTAAGGTTTACATAGAAGAAAGTAACGATACAAATTCTAAACTTGGAATCAGTATCTCAAGCAAACAAACCACCGCAGTAGAGCGAAATAAATTTAAAAGAAGGATTAAAGAGGCAGTTAGGGGTTTAAAAGAAGAAAAAAATTTTGATATTTACATTGTTGGATCTAAAAATAATTTAAATTTAAAAGTTAATGAAATGCAAAAAATTATATCTTCTCACCCAAAACTTATAAAAAAATGAAACTAACAAGTATTTTATTTACAGTGTTTCGAGCACTGTTAGCATTCTTTGGCATTGGCCAGGGAAATTGTCTTTATTATCCTTCTTGTTCAAACCAAATAAGAAACAGCATGGAGGAGAAGGGTGTTGTTATGACAATTCCTTTAGTTTTTGAAAGGGCCTACAAATGTAACCCAATTTATAGAAAGTTTGGTAAAAATTGGCAATAATTGAACCCTTTGCCCTTGGAATTGGATTTCTTTTATCTTTTGTTTATGGATATGTTCCTTCTTATGGAGCTTCAATTGCAATACTCACGGTAATAATAAATATAATTATTTTTCCACTAACCCTAAGGCAGACAAGATCTACAAAAAGAATGCAGGACGTGCAACCAGAACTGAAAAGACTCCAAAAGAAACATAAAGACAACAAAGAAGAATTAAACAAAGAGATTGCTGCATTTTATAAAGAAAAAGGAATTAACCCTCTAGGGTGTGTTGTTCCCCTTTTGGTTCAAATGCCTGTTTGGTTTGCACTATTTAGAGTTTTACGAGAACCTTTATTGTTTATACCTAAATCACAATCTTTGTTTTTAGATCTTGAAAACAATGTAAATATTCTCTTTTTCAACATGGACTTACAAATTCCAGCTTCTGAAATCTCAAATTGGATTGAAAGAGTTCCATACATAATTGTTATTTTAATGGTTGTTGCCACAGCACTATTTCAGCAAAAACAAATAACAAAAAAGCAAGGCAAAAGCGACAACCCACAGGCACAACAAATGCAAATGATTGGAAAGGTAATGCCAGTGTTTTTTGGATTTATCTCTTGGACTTTACCGTCTGGGTTAGTAATTTATTTTTTAACTGGCAATATTTTCAGAATAGGCCAACAAGCCTTGATAATTCGAATTGAAGATAAAAACGAAATCAATGACGAAAAACATGAAAAAGAAAAAGATCAAACAGAGGACAAAGAAGAAAACAACCAACAAGAGCAAGATCCTCGTAAAAACAGAAAAAAAAGAAGGAGAAAATAATGTCAGAGAAATGGGTAGAGGTTGAGGCAAAAACTATTGATGATGCAATAAAAGCAGGCTTAAAAGAGTTAAATCTTGAAGACGCAACTGAGGCAAACATAAGCATTTTACGGGAACCAGAGGGTGGAGTTTTTGGAGTCGGAGGAACAAAAGCACTTGTAAAAATCTCAGTAAGATCTGGATTTAAAAATAACTCAAGATCTTATAAGCCAAGAAACAAAAGAGACTCTAGAGACAGTCAAAACTCACGAAAAAGGGAGAAAAGAAGCTTTGAACCAAAAAAACCAAGGGTTGAAGCAGATCCAAATGAACAATTAAAAGTTTCAATCAATTTTTTACAAGGATTAATTGATTCCTTTGGTTTAGATGGAAAAGTTGAAGGAGAAGTTGAAGAAAAAAATCTTGTAGTGAACATAAAAGGAGAACAAACAGAAGCTTTAGTTGGTGAAAAAGGAATGATTATTCGCTCTTTACACGAGCTAACTAGAACTGCAGTTCAAAGAAAAACCGGAGCAGGAACCAGACTAAGACTTGATGTCGCAGACTACGCACTTAAAAGAAAAGAGGCCTTAACTATTTATGCAGAAAGACTCACAAAGCAAATTCTGGAAGATAAACAAGAAGTAATGCTAGAGCCAATGAACTCTGTAGACAGAAAGACCCTCCATGATGCAGTAAGTGAAATTGATGGGATAAGATCTTATTCTGAAGGAAGAGAACCCTACAGATCTGTAGTCTTTGCTCCAAGCAATACCGAAGAAGAATGATCTTCGAACCCCAAATACCTAAATGGGGTTTAATTGAATTTGAACAATATAAAGAAAAACTTATAAACTATCACAACTGGTTATATACAACCGGAATAAAAACGGGACTAATAAGCAAAAAATCCAAACAATTTATCTGGGATGAATTTATAATTCACTCCCTGTATTTTCACTATCTAATAAAAAAATATAATTTCGAGTCAAAAGAGATTTACGATCTTGGCACTGGAGGTGGAATACCAGGAGTACCAATATCAATAGTCAACAAAAGCAAAGTAAATCTTATTGATAATAAAAAAACTAGAATCTATGAGCTTCAAAGGCTTGTAAAGACCCTTAATTTAGAAAATGCGATTCCAAAAGAAGAAGATGCGAACTTCACGCTTAAAAACTTAGAAAAAACAATAGTTGTTATGAGGTGCTATGTTTCTACCTTAAATATTGTGAAAATAATAGAAAAACACAAGCTTGAAAACAGAAATATAATTTTTTTGGTTTCATCAAGCTCTGAAAACAAAAAAGAGCTTAGAAGTTTGTTTCACGTGAAACAAGAAAAGTTTCTTATAAATAAAAATAATTTTCGTACCATTGATGTTATAACTGATATGTGAAATCTTTATCAATAATTTGCCAAAAAGGTGGGGTTGGAAAAACTACAATTGTTGTAAACATTGGTAAAATATTTGCAATAAATGGTATAAAAACCTTGATTATCGATCTTGATCCTCAAGGAAACACCTCAACATATCTAGATTTTGATAAAAATAATGAATTTATTTTAACTTCACAAGATTTAATGAGTGGAAACAAATCAAAAGAAATAGCCTATATTCACGAAAATATGGCAATAATTCCATCAAACCAATCAATCTTAAAATTTAATAATGAAAAAATACTTGGGGGTTCGGTATTAAAGAAAACAATTGATTCCTTTGAGTTCAAAGATTTTGACGTTATTTTATTTGATACACCCCCCACAATGAGTTCACTAGTTCAAGAAGCCTTATCCGCATCAGACTTTTATTTGATTCCAACAAAACCAGAATTTTTAGCTATTGAAGGCGTATCCCAAGCGATGAATTTTGCAAAGAAATCTATTTCTAGCCAAATAAACATAAATCCAGTATTTTTGGGTGTCATATTAAACCAAGTAGACACTAGAAGATCTAGCTACGTAGATTTTGAAAATGAACTTTCCTACTTACTCGCTGATAAATTACTCGAAACAAAAATATCCAATTCTGTTGATATAGCCGATAGTCCCTATCACTTAAAAACAGTTGAAGATTTTAAAGACGACAGTAAGTCAAAAATAGAATTTTATCAACTAGCAAACGAAATATTAGAAAGGATGAACATAAATGAAAAGATCACTCAGCAGTCTCATTACTGACACAAACGTCAGAGACTACGAAGTTAAAGAAATAAACATAAATATTATTTATGAAAGCGACTCCCAGGCTCGAAAAATCTTTGACGAAAATAAATTAGAAGAATTAAAAAATTCAATACAGAAAAACGGTTTGCTACAACCAATTATTGTTCAAGAAATAGAGCCAAATAAATATAGATTAATTGCAGGAGAGAGAAGATTAAGAGCATCGAAGCTTGCAGGTCTTAATGAAATACCCTGCTTGGTGAAAGATGTTGGCGAGAGAGATGCAGCAATTTTAGGCCTTATTGAAAACATACAAAGAGAAAGATTAAATCATATTGAAGAAGCAATGGCCTATAAAGAAATTTCTGAAAAATTCAGCTTAAGTCCAGAAGAAATAGGTCAACTTATTGGAAAAAGCCGAGCCCACGTTTCAAACATTTTAAGATTAACCAATCTTAGTGAAAAAGTTTATGGTGCCCTAAAAGATCAGACTGTTTCAATGGGCCAGGTAAGGCCGTTGATAAATTTAGATTCTGAAATACAGGATAATATTTTAGATGAAATAATTAGTCAAAAACTATCAAGCAGGGCAGTAGAAGATAAAGTTAGAAATCTAAATTTAGATTCTTATTCAGATGAAGAGATATCTCATTATAGAAATTTTCTCGAAGACAAAACTGGTTCAAAAGTAAAAATAACTAAGAACATTAATAAATACAAACTTTTCTTAACTTTTGATTCAAAAGAAAACTTAGATGATTTTATTTCTAAATTAAGTTAATTTTCAAATTGCTTATTTAGAGTATTAACAACACTCTCTAGAATTAACTCTATATAATTTTTTTGGTAAAATTTACCATTAATAATTATTCCTACTGATTTTGTTTGTTTCAAAATAATCGAGGACTTTCCGATTGATTTTACTTTCAGGGTTGATGCCAAGTTTTCAGCTAGTTTTTTACCTAAAAGGCTTTCAGAAAAAGTTCCTTGGAAGTAATTAATTGAATCATCAACTTCGGGGTTAAAAGATATAAACAAAGTCGGTTGTAGGTTATTTATATATTCAATTTTATTATTTAGATCCAATTCCTCATTAACTGCCGAAGCAAAAACTGCTACAACACCTTTTTCTATAGAATTTTTTTTAACTTGGTCATAAAATTTAATTTGTTCTTTGTAATTTCCAGAATTTGGGATATCAAAACATATATTGAAACCAATGATCCCAGTATCTAATCCTGGAGAAATAGATTTTATTGCTTCGTTTAAAGAAATATCCCTACCTGGTCTTATTAGTTTTTTAATTTCATAAACAGTATTAAGACCAACCACTCCGTCAATTGTTATACCTCTATTTTCCTGAAACCTTGTTACGCCATCTACAACAGATTTTGAATATTTTCCGTTTATAGGCTCAGAATAAAAACCCATTCTTGAAAGAAGTTCTTGTAATTCTTCAACGTCTGATCCATACAAAATTTTATTATTAAAACTAAGAATTCTATCTCCGAGTTTGTATCCAAAATTTATTAATTCAGCCCAAAAATCTTCTTTACTATTTATATTTTCAAGACCATTGTCTTCAATAAAAACTCCTACTAAAGTCTTTAGTTCATCGACGTTCTCATTGGTTGAGTAGCCAACATAATTTAATTTTGTTTTTAAATCTTCAACCTCATCTGTTGATAAATTATCTACAAAAGTTGAAAAATCAAAATTAATTTTCAAGCCATCTCTCAGCATCAATTGCTGCTTGGCATCCAGTGCCAGCTGCAGTTACTGCTTGCCTGTAGATAGAATCAGCGACATCACCTGAAGCAAACACCCCAGACATGCTTGTACTTGTAGAACTTGTGAATCCAGTCTTAATGTATCCTTTTTCATCTAGTTCAACAAAACCATCAAGAAACTCAACATTTGGTGTGTGACCTATAGCTACGAAAACACCATCAATCTCTTTTTCTTCCTCCTCATTTGAGTTACTATCTTTTAGAATTACAGAAGATACTTGTTTATCACCTTTAATTTCAATTACCTCTTTATTCCAGGCAACTTCAATTTGTTCGTGGTTCAAAACTCTTTCTTGCATTATTTTGCTTGCTCTAAACTCATCTCTACGATGAACTACTGTAACTTTTTTTGCAAATTTTGTTAGAAATAGAGATTCTTCCATCGCAGAGTCGCCCCCTCCAACCACAATTACATTTTTATCTTTAAAGAAAAAACCATCACAAGTTGCGCAAGCTGAAACCCCATAACCTTGTAATTCTTTTTCACCCTTAACCCCGAGCCAATTTGCTGAAGCTCCTGAAGATATTATTACTGACTTAAACTCATAGGTATCTTTTGATGTTGTTAATTTAAAACCTTCTTCAATTTTTTCAATTTTATTGACTGTTTCAGTTAAAATTTTTGTTCCAAACCTTTCAGCCTGTTTTTTAAAAACTTGCATCATTTCAGGCCCCATAATGCCTTCATCAAAACCTGGATAGTTCTCAACATCAGTTGTCAACATCAATTGACCACCTGATTCTAAGCCCTCAAAAAGCACTGGTTTAAGGTTGGCCCTCCCAGCGTAAATTCCTGCCGTATAACCAGCAGGACCTGAACCAATTATTGCTAGATCATCCATTCTTTTTCTTTCTGTAACTATTTAGTGACAATATCATAAATACTAATCCTAATGCACCCATTGCAAACCCAGTCGGGTTAACACCTAACAAAAGACCAAGGCCTTGCATAATTTTTAATATTCCTGAAAATAAAAATATTACTGCAGTTATCAATAATACAACAAGAAGTAAACCCAAAGAAGCAAAACCAGTTAACCTCTTTACTGGACGAACAATTAAGTCTTTAACACTTTTTATAAGGCTTTCAACTGATTCTATAAAGCTGTCTTCTTCCATAAGTTAATCATAAGCTATGTAAATCTATTCATGAAGTTTTCATGATGACAAGCTTCCTTGGAGAAACCTCAAAATTATTTTTTTTATAAAGACTCAAGGCTACATTGTTATCTTTTTGAGTATTGAGTTTTATATTTATAAATTTTTTATCTATTGAAAAGTTTATAACAGCTTTTAGTAGCATGTCCCCAAGACCAAGTCCCTGAGAGTCTTTTTTCACACCTATACGCTGAAGATAAGTAAATTTTCTTGTTTCACCAAGTATTGCATAACCACTTGGAGATTCATTCGCTCCTATTTTAAAAAGATAGTTATTATTACAGCTTTTCATTGTCTCTACAAAACTACTTAAAGAATTTCTCCAATAAGGGTCAAATATCTTATGGTCTAACTTAAGTAAATCCTCTATATCGTCATGGTGAAACTTTTTAATTTCTACTCTTTTCTCAATTACTTGTGTTTTTGTAGCTAGATTTTTTAAATTTAAAATACAAATGTTCAACGTATGATTTTTTTCCCACCCAGAATTTAACCAAGATCTTGACAGATTTTCGTTTATCATTGAAGAGCTAAAATTAATATTTTTATTTTTTGCTATTTTTTTTATTTTCTTTAATAAACTTGCTCCGCCATAAATTTTTTCAAACAATACATCATCAACAAAGCCGTTCAATTTCCTTGTATAAAAAACTCCGTTATAGAAATAATGAACTTTTTTATGTTCTGTTGAATACATATTTTAAAACTTTTTTATCTTCCTCATAAGTCAAAAGGCTGAGTGCTTCCTCATAGGGAACTATTGCAATTTCTTCAATTTCTTGATCTGGCTCTTTGTTATAACTTTCAACCACCTTCATTTCATAGAACCAAACTGTTTTTTGGATAGCTTTACCATCTTTCTTTATTTCATATCTAGATTCTGCTATTGGCTTTGTTCCAATTGATGTAACTTTAAAACCCGTTTCTTCAAAAACCTCTCTTTCAGCTGCCTTGATTGGAGGTTCTTTTTCATCTAGATGACCCTTTGGATACCCCCAAAAACCTGAACTGTAATCGTCTTTATATTCTTCACTTAATTTATTTTTTACCAATAGAATTTTGTTGTTTATTAAAACAATCCCACCTGCTGCAAAATCAACTTCTGAATTCATACTTTATTGTTTTTTTAGTTATTCTAAGCTAACAATATGGTACCAACAACACTATTAAACCGTATAAATGAATATCCATTTTTGGATCAACTATCTTCAATCTATCAAGAAAAAGAGTTCAAGCTCTTTCTTGTTGGTGGAGCTGTTAGAGATTTTATTTTAGACATCGACACCACAGATTTTGATTTTACAACTAACGCATCTCCCGAAGAATCACTAAAGCTTCTTAACGAAAATGGTTTCAAGACAACAAAAATTGGAATTAAATATGGAACTATAGAGGCTTTAATAGGCGAATACACAGCACACATAACACAGTTTAGAAGCGATACATATGATAAAGACTCTAGAAAACCAAATATTGATAAAACTGAAGACATAGAACAAGATTTAATTCGTAGAGATTTTACATTAAATTCTATAGCTTTTGACATAAAGCAAAAAGAACTTGTAGATCCATGTAATGGACTAAAAGATCTATCAGAAGGATTATTAAAAACTCCGGCTGACCCAAACATATCATTTTCAGAAGACCCGTTAAGAATGATCAGATTATGTCGATTTATTAGTTCCCATGGTTTTGCGCCAGACAAGGATACTTTTAAATCAATTCAAGAAAATTTACATAGAGTAGAAATTGTTAGCAAAGAAAGAATAAGAGACGAATTTTCAAAATTAGTAGTTGGCAAGAATGTTTCAATGGGAATTAGATCTTTGGTAGAAAGTAATTTAATTGATTTTATTATTCCAGAGATCAGAGAATTAAAAATGGAGGTGGACCCGCACCATCACCATAAAGATGTTTACGAACACACACTGCAGGTCACAATGAACGTATCACAAGATCTTAAATTGCGTCTTGCAGCAATACTTCATGATATTGGAAAACCAGCAACTAAAGGTATAGACAACGGTAAAGTTCATTTCAGGCACCATGAAGTCGTTGGCGCAAGAATGACCAAAGAAATTCTTTCAAAATTAAAATATCCAAAGAACACGATAGCTGATGTTGCTTTACTAGTTGAAAACCACTTAAGACCACATACTTACAAAATGGGATGGACAGATTCTGCTGTCAGAAGGTACATAATTGATGCAGGAAACACACTTGATGAGCTAAATGAGCTTGTTCGAGCGGATGTTACAACAAAAAATAATGAAAAAGCAGAAAAAATATATGAGTATTTAGACGACCTAGAGAAAAGAATAGAAGAAGTTAAAGCAAATGAAGAGCTAAATAAATTAAGGCCTCCAGTCAACGGTAATGAAATTATGGAAATTCTAAATATTGAGCCCGGACCAATATTAGGAAAAATTATGAAATCTCTCTACAACCAAAGGATAAATGACGGGGAAGTTTCCAAAGAGGAAGCCATAGAGCTAGCTAGGAAAGTTTACAAAGATCTCTAATTGTATAAAAATACAAATTAATGTATATTTATACAATGGGAAAATCTACAATTCAAAGACAAAAGATAATTGCTGATTTAATAGACGAAGGGAAAATAACCTCTCAAAATCAACTAAAAGGCATATTAAATAAAAAAGGAATTCCAATAACACAAGCCACCCTCTCTAGAGATTTATCAGAAATTGGAGCAACTAAAAAAAGAAATTCAAATAATGATCTTAAATATATATTGCCCAAAGATGATATTAATAATGCTCAAAAATCTATATCAAGAAAAGCGTTAAAAGATTTTGTGTTAAGTGTAGAAGTTGTCTCCAACCAAATTATTGTAAAAACTACAACAGCTGCTGCCCAAGTAGTTGCTGAATCAATAGATAATCTATTCTTTGAGGGAATTGCTGCATCAATTGCAGGCGATAACGTTGTGTTAATTATTTCTTACGGAAACAAGGAAGCTTTAGGAATATCAAAACTTATAGATTCTTATTTGAACTAAAAATAAATTAGCTATTTTATATAAACCTAGATTATTCTTATTTGGATGATGGAATTGTCAAAATTAAATAGAGATAATATTGCGAAAAAAATTGGCCACGGGGCAGTTCTTCTTCATGGAGGCAATACTGTTTACAGAAACAATGATGTTGCTTATGATTTTAGACAGGATTCTAATTTTCATTATCTAACCGAATGGCCAGAACCTAGCGCTCACGCAATTATCATCGTGCAAGACAACAAAGCAGCTTTATACCTTTTTGTACAAGGAAGAAATGAAGAAATGGAAACCTGGGAGGGCAAAAGACTTGGGCCAGAAGGAGCAAAACAACAGTTTGGAGCAGAAGAAGCATTTCTATATGAAGAATATGAGAGCTTAGCGCCAAAATTATTATCTGGAATTGAAGATATTTATTGTGATTATACAAATTCTGCGTTTGAAAAATATGACAAGAAATTAATCAACACAGCAATTCCATACGATCAAAGAGGGTCAAGCTTTAGCAAGGCTACACTTAACTCTCTTTCACCTTTACTTTCTGAACTCCGTTTAATTAAAAGCTCCGAAGAACTCGAGAATCTTAAAAGAGCTTGCGATATTACCGTTGAAGGACATAAATCTGCCATGGAGTTTACAAAGAAAGATATGTATGAGTACCAAATAGAAGCTGAGATGGAAAAAACTTTTTACGATTTAGGAGCTGAAAGGTTAGGATACCCATCTATTGTTGCCTCCGGAGACAATGCTTGCATATTACATTACTCAACCAATAGAGAAAAAGTTGATAACAATGGTCTTATATTAATAGATGCAGCAGCAGAGTTTAAAATGTATTCATCTGATGTCACGAGAACATTTCCCGTAAACGGAAAATTTACGAAAGTCCAACAAGATGTCTACACAGAAGTTTTGAAAGCTCAAGAAATCGGCATAAAGAATGTTACAACTAAAAAAACGATGTCAGACATTCATACCTCAACCGTAGCTTCAATATCACAATCACTGGTTGACCTTGGTTTAGTACCAATGGGAGTAGAAGAAACAATTTCAATGATGCATTATTTCGAATTTTTTATGCATGGTACAGGTCATTGGCTTGGATTGGATGTGCATGATGCAGGAACCACAGAAGAAAAAAACAAACCAAGAAAATTAAAGCCCGGAATGGTTACAACTGTTGAACCAGGAATTTATATTCGCCCAAACAAACCTGAAATAGAGTTTAAATTACTTGAAAGAGATCCTAAAAAAATTAGAGAAAGAAGAAAATCACTTGGGATGGAGAAAGCAACAAAGCTTGAAAGTGAAGAAATGAAAGACGCTAAAAGTATTAAGCACAAAATACCTAAAGACCTTCTAGGTATTGGAATAAGGATTGAAGATGATATTGTTTGTACAGAAAATGACCCAATAAATCTAACCATTGGAGCACCAAAAACAATTGACGATGTTGAAGCAATTTGTAGTTAATAATGGTGACACCAAAGTTTGTTTATTCGTTATATGAAACAAGGCTTCAAAATAATTTAAAAAACGAGACTCTTCCAAAACATATTGGGATCATCCATGACGGACACAGAAGGTATGCAAGAAGAGAAAATTTGTTAAGTTACGAAGTTTCTTACCGAATTGGAATGGTCCGATTTAAAGAATGTCTGGCTTGGTGTGACGAGTTAGGCATTGACAATATTACAAGCTGGCTTCTATCTAAAGAGAATTTATCCAGACCTGAAGAAGAACTTAACTCTTACTACCTCGTGCTAAACGAATTGTTCGAAGAACTTTTAATTGATGATCTTGTTGATAATTTTAAAATTAATTTTGTTGGAAGCATAGATCTTCTTCCTGATTATTTGCAAAATTCAATTAAAAAACTTAAAGAAGTCAGGGGTGGAGGAGAAAAGTTATTAACTATTGCCCTTGGTTATGGAGGAAGGCAAGAAATTGTTGACGCAATGAAAAGCTTACTACAAGAAAATCAAGAATTAGAAATTCAAGATTTAATTAAAAGCATTAACGACGAACAAATTAGAGATCATCTTTATTCTCCAGATTCACCTGACATCGATCTGATTATTAGAACAAGTGGTGAGTCAAGACTCTCAGGATTTTTATTGTGGCAAAGCGCTTATTCAGAAGTAGTTTTTCAAGATGTTTATTGGCCAGAGTTCAGAAAGATTGACTTTTTAAGATGCTTAAGGGAGTACGTTCAAAGAGATCGTAGATTTGGTAAATGAAAATAAATGAATTTGACCCTTTGATTAAAGTTGGCCTATTTTTTCTTTAGAGTATTTGAAAAGCGTTAATATTGACTGATATGGAAATTCAAGACACTCTAAACTCGACTAACTTTACATTTCTATTTCTGATATTTATAGGGTTAAAGTTCACAATAGAAACTTACCTAAAAGTTCGAAATATTAATTCTTTAAAGGTTAATGCGTCTAAGGTTCCTGAAAGATTTGAAAATCTTGTAACATCAGAAGAATACAAAAAATCTACAGATTACAATCTTGATCGTCTAAAGTTTCAAATAATAGTTTCCTTTGTAAGTATTTTTATTCTTCTGCTGCTTACGATTGGTGGGCTACTAAATACTCTTACGTCTATTGTTTCAAGCTATACGTCTTCAAACATTTTAGGTGCTATTTTTTTAGGTCTTTTAATTATTCTAATTTCAGAAATCCTTGAAATACCTTTAGCTATATATTCAACATTCATAATTGAAGAGAAGTATGGATTTAATAAAACTACTAAAAAAACATTTGTAACGGATATTGTTAAAAACCTCCTTATATCTTCAGTGATTTCATGTCTAATTTATGCAGTTGTAATTGGAATAATTGAAAATTTAGGAAACAATTGGTGGGTTTATGCCTTTGGTGCAGTTTTCTTTATTCAGTTAATAATCTTCTTCCTTTATCCCGTTTTGATAATGCCTTTATTTAATAAATTTGAACCACTTGACGACGAGGAGTATAAAAAGCCAGTTGAAAAACTGCTTGAAAAAATTAATTTTAAAGCAAAAGGTCTTTTTGTAATGAATGCAAGCCTAAGGAGTTCGCATGGTAATGCATTTTTTACTGGTTTTGGTAAGAATAAAAGGATCGTTTTTTATGATACATTACTTGAGACAATTACACCTGATGAAATGGAAGCAATATTAGGACATGAACTAGGTCATTATAAGTTAGGACATATAAGGAAATCACTCATAAGCTCTTTAATCTTTGGATTTATTGGTTTTTATATCTTGAGTGAAGTTTTAAAGTCTGACAATTTCTTTACTTCACATGGACTGGATGAGATTACGTTATATTCAAAATTTTTAATGTTCTATCTTGTGGCAGGGACATATACTTTTTTTACGAGACCAATAACATCTTATTTATCAAGACAAAGAGAATTTGCAGCTGATGATTTTTCTTTTAAATTTACAGATGGAAAATATATGGTTTCAGGACTTTTAAAGCTTACAAAAGATAATGCTAGTAACTTAACCCCAGACCCTCTTTACAGTTCTTATTATTACTCCCATCCTCCAATTGCTGAACGAATCGCAAGCATTGAGAAGAAATTAGCCAACACTTAATACAAACAAAGCCTGCAGGGTTAGAGCAACAGTTATAAAAAGAAAAATGTATTGTGTTTTGTCACTTTGTTGATGGCCAAAAAGATTAACAGCTAAGTCATGAGCTAAAACAACACTTAACATATGACCTAACAAGGTAACGGCTACTTGTATACCCCAAATAATTATTGGCTCTATAAAGTAATTTATTTCTGGTTCTTGCACATTAAATAGATTTAACCCAGTTCCTATTGGATCATTCAACCTATAAATAAAAGTTTGTGTTTCAAAAAGTAAGAGAGTCAAATAATGCGTTATGTGATATGCAAAGGCGATTGGAAGCATTGTGTGTCCAAAAAGTTTTGAGACTTCATTAAGCTTAAGTTCAGATCCACCAACTTTTATCGCAAAATAACAAGCAAAACGATAAAAAATAATTGTTCCTAAATTCATTGAAAGAAACATTATGGTTGAAAACCATATGTTGTTTATTTGTTCACCAAATTGGTTGTACCAAAAAGTAGTTTCTCTCAAACCATCATAAGTAACGGTTCCTATCATAAGCAGAATGAAATACTCAATTCCATTCAATTTTGCCAAATTTCCTATGTTGTTTACTAGTGAACGAAAATATGGCTTGGAATTAAATAATTTAAGTTTGCTGTATAAATAATGCAAAAGAAGTAAAGGATCCACTTCAATAATAGATTTTTTATAAAAGTATCTTATTAAATTTACGCCTACAAAAAGAATTATGAAAACTGATGCAATATTCAGAGGATTACCGGGCTCTCTCCAAACAAGCTCAAACCAAGTAAGTCCAAGAAATAAAAAACATGAAACATAAACTGACCTTGGTTTACTTGAGGAAATCTTTACAAGATTTAGAGGATTGAATTTTGCGTATACATCACCAAATAGTAGTCCGAGAGTGGGCACGCCTATCCATAGAAAAACCCACAAAATTAGGGGAGTAATGGAGGTTTTTGAGGACTCATTTCCAATAATGCCTGGAGCAATTAGAAAAAATAAAATTACAGCTCCAAATATTTTTCCAATAATATTTTGCCTGTCTTCAAAAATTTCTTTCGATGGAACAACAATTGACTCTTTCCAAGAAATTTTTAAATAGACAAATGTAATTACAACAACAAGAG
This sequence comes from uncultured Candidatus Actinomarina sp., assembly GCA_902571385.1. Classification (GTDB taxonomy): domain Bacteria; phylum Actinomycetota; class Acidimicrobiia; order Actinomarinales; family Actinomarinaceae; genus Actinomarina. Next base: position 9,965 of record CACGBK010000001.1, on the reverse strand, counting down.
CCGAAGCATTTAATACCATATCAAAAGGAATAGGAAGATCGCCTACATTGACTACTCCATGATTAATGAACTCAGTAGTTTTAATTTTCATTTGCTGTTTACAATATATATATACTTTTTTAAAATTGTACTTATCAGGTAAAAAATTATGTGTGTTGTATGTAACTTAACAAATCAAGGATATGAAACAGCCTATCTTGCCGTTCAAAATGAGAGTACAGATACAGTTATCGTTCCGGTAGTTAACAGATTATTAGAACTTCATAGCTATCAGATAATAGATTCAATGCTAATTCAGGCATCTTTAATTGGAATAATACTTTAAAGAACTTATTTACAGTTCATACACAAATCTGTGCATTTACCAAACAATTCAAGCCTGTGATCTTCAATTACAAAATTAAATTTTTTCTCAATTCTTTTTATTTCTTTTAATAGTTTATTTTCAAACTCTGTAGCCATCTCTACATCTATTATTTCACCACAATCACTACAAAATAAATGATGATGATGTGAGTGATCTTCCAATATAAGCTCAACCACAGTCTGATTGTCTGGTGTCGAAAATTCATGCAAAATATTTATGTCTTTTAAATCGTTTAACACTCTATACAATGTTGATTTAGCTACTTTACTTCTAAGTTGTGACAAAAGCTCATCAACAGTAATTGGACTTTTAATCTCAAGTAAAGCTTCTAGTACAACAATTCTTGGATTCGTAACAGACACTTTGTGGTCAGTTAAAATTTTTCTTGAACTATCCATGACTAAATAATCATAGTTCATTTTCAACAATAAAAAAATATGAAATTCAACAGATATAGGCTTGACAAAAAGAAAAATGAGACTTAATCTCATTTATTGTACTTTCAAAATTAGATAAGGAAAACAAATGAACAACAAACCAATGTTTAAATATGCAGTCTTAGCACTTTCATTGATTCTAGTGGCTTGTACTGGAAGTGGCACAGATGAGTCAAGTTGCCGAGAAAGAGAAGATGGAGATACATTAAACGTACTCGCTACAACTCCTATGATAGGTGAATTTGTTAGCCAGGTAGGTGGAGATAATATTAATCTTACAGTTTTAATGCCACCCGAAGCAAACCCACATACTTATGATCCATCACCACAAGATGCTACAACTATAGCTGAAGCAGATCTTATATTTTTCACTGGATTGAAGTATGAACCTGCACCACTTTTGAAGCTATTAGAAAGTTCAGCATGCAGTCCAGAGGTTTTAGCTGAAGTAGGTGAAAGCGTTTTCCCTGTAGAATTTAAAGAAGGTGGTCATGACGATCATGATGATCACGGTGAAGAAGGTCATGACGATGAAGAAGAAGGTCATGACGATGAAGAAGAAGGTCATGATGAGCATGAAGGACATGGTCATGGTGCATATGACCCTCACTTCTGGTTTGATCCGAACAGAGTTTCTTACGCTGCAGAATACATTGAAGGAAAGTTAATACAATATGATCCAACAAATGAGGAAAGTTATAAATCTTTGACAGATACTTTTACTTCTGAGCTAAAAGGATTAGTAAACGAAGTTATTGAGTTAATTGGAATGATTCCATCTGGAAACAGAAAACTTATTACAACTCATGAGTCACTTGGTTACCTTGAAGCAAAATTTGGATTAGAAGTTCTTGCAACTATTATTCCAAGTTTAGATTCATCAGATGAGGTTTCTCCATCAGATTTGGTTGAAGTGATTGAAGTTATAGAAGAAGAAGGTGTAAAAGTCATGTTTGTAGAGTCAGAAACACCTTCGGTTTACGCAGAAACTCTTGCTCAAGAAACTGGTATAACGCTTGTGACAGGTTTATATGTTGAGACATTAAAACCAAATCAATCTTATAGCGAGTTCTTAATAAGCAATGTAGAGTTGATTGTAAATAGCTTGAAATAACAAGAAGGATCTTGATTAATTATAATTTAAGATAGTTTCAAGGACTTCTTAGAGGTCTTTATGACTACAAAAGAAAATATTTACGAATCAGAATCGTTAATTGTCTCAGATGGCTGCTGTGTTCAGTACGGAGAAGCTCTCGCTATTGATGATGTAACTTTCTCAATTACAAAAGGTAAAAAAATTGCAGTAGTTGGTCCAAATGGTGGTGGAAAGTCGACCTTATTCAAAGCATTAGCTGGATTAATTCCACTGTCTAGCGGTTCATTGAAGATAGATGGTTTGGATCCACTTAAAGCAAAAGGAATGATTAGCTACATTCCACAAAAAGATTCTTTAAATTGGAATTTTCAACTTTCTGTAAAACAGGTTGTAGAGATGGGATTGACAGATAAAAGTACTTTATTAAGTTTTAATCAGAAAAAAAATGCAGAGATGGTAAATGAATCTCTTGATCAAGTTGGAATCTTGGATAAAAGTGAAGAAAATATAAACAACCTATCAGGAGGACAACAACAGCGAGTTCTGTTAGCAAAAGCTTTGATACAAGATTCTACTATTTTGTTACTTGATGAAGCGTTTAGCGCTATCGATGTTGGAGCTCAAGAAGACATAATGAAAATAATCAATGGAAGTGATCTTAAAGAAAAAACGATATTAGTTGCTACACATGACATCAACAATCTAGAAGATAAATTTGATGAAGTTTTATGTTTAAATAGGCATTGTTGTGCTTTTGGAGACCCCTTGGAAGTTCTTACAGAAGAAGTGATAGAAGAAATGTACGGCTCACACGAAAATATGTTTCTTGATCACAAACCAGGCAGTCACGGCTCTTAATATGTTATCTGAACTTTTAATAGACCCTTTCCAATATGATTTTATGATAAGAGCACTTATCGCTGCTGTTTTTTGCGGTATTACTCTTTCAACCCTTGGATCTTTTACAATAAACAGAAATATGGGATTTATGGCTGATGCAATGGCTCATGCGACTCTTCCTATAATTGCCGTAGGCGTTTTCTTTGGATTTAGTATTTCAGAACTAGGAGCACCAGCAGCTATTGTCGTCGCTATATTCCTTGGCTTTATAGTTAAAAATACAAAAATTGGAGAAGACACTTCAATTGGTATAATTTTTTCAACCTTTTTTGCTTTAGGTTTCATATTGATAAAGCTCCTTAATGTAACAATCAACTTGGAAGACTTACTGTTTGGTCAAATCTTAGCTGTGAACAGAACTGATATTTTCATTATCACTGCTTTATTTTTAATAGTGATTGGGATCATAATAACTTTCTTTAAACAACTTTTGTTTTATTCATTCGATCCAATAGGAGCAGAGGTAAAAGGTTTAAATACCAACTTCCTCAATTATCTATTTTTAATAACCTTATCTTTAGCCGTTGTAAGCGCTCTTCAAACAGTAGGAATAATTTTAGTTTTGAGTATGTTGATAATTCCTGCTGCATCAGCAAAACTAGTTACGAATACATTCATAGACTCAATTAAAGTCAGCATAATATTTGGAATTATCTCATCTGTAGCTGGTTTAGTCATTTCATATCATCTTGATTTACCTACTGGCCCTTCTATGTCATTAATGGCTTCAACAGTTTTTCTATTGTCATATATTTCAAGTAAATCAAAAATCAAAAATAGATAATTTATTTTGGAAGATCAGACATTTTCAATATGGGTGAAGTCTTCTTCTGATGATGTAGCAAATATTAAAAATCAAATTGATTCTTTTGCGAAGGAAGAGAATAAAGCTTCATTTGACCCCCATGTCACTCTGGTTACAAAAATTAATTCACAAGAAAAAGCACGTGATATTTTAGATCAGATTAAAAAAGAAAAAATTACAGTGACTTTTGATAAAATCTGTGAAGGTGAAAGCTACTTTCAAAGACTTTACTTAACAGCATCTGATAATATTCCATTCAACAATTTAGTAATAAATTTTGAAGGTTGGCCAAGTTTATGGGTCCCTCACCTTTCCCTTTATTATGGGAATGAGTTACCAAAATCTTATAGTTCTATTAATTTTGATAAGCTCATCCCCATCACTATTACGTTTGATACTTTAGAGCTTTATAAAACTGGCCCCATAGCATCTGAGTGGAAGGAGATAACCACTCTGTCTTTAGGCTGACTACTAATAATGAATTATTTTTAAAATATCTACACATTTGAAAATCCCTCGTTGGAAAAATCTATCTTTAAACTTTTGGAATTTGATATAACCGTAAAGTTGTTTTCTCCAACACCAAGAATTGCTGGGATATTATGTTCGGCACATCTAATAGCCATATGAGAGTTAGGACCTCCATATTTTGTAACTAAAGATTTTATTTTGTAGTTGAAGATCCAATCCCACCCTGGGTCTGCAGCTGGAATAACGACTATTTTATTCTCGAGATTGTTTGGGCGATTAGCTTCATTCTCTATTAACAAAACATCGCCAATTACCGTTCCTTGACCTATATAATTTCCATTTTTACTCATTTCTTCGTAAAAATAAAAGTCTTCGTTAGAAGTAATTAAATCGGGCATTAATACATTCTTTAATCTCTTGTCACTGGTATTTTCTTCATTAAATTCAATATCTAGTAAATCAAACAATTCTCTATCGCTTGTATTTTTTTCACCTACCTCATTTAAAATTCCATCTATACCTTTGGTGTAATAAAATTTAGAGTTTTCTCTTGTTGATATTCCCTCTTGAAACATATCTATCCAAGCAGATGCTTCTAAGGGAATTTCGTTTATTGTGAAGTATTTTTCAATATTCGTATATATATCCTTTGGTAAAATATTGTCATCCAAAGGTTGTTGACTATTGTTAATCAGTGATTCAGTGAAATTTAAATTGTTTTTTAAGTTTGACGATAAAAGATTATAATTTCCAGCTCTTATATGACCATAAACATCTAAAAAGCCTTCCAATGTTTTTTTTCCAATTTTGACTTCATAAGCATCAGCTTTCATTTTTGTACTAATGGAATTAACTGATAAAAGTAACAATTTTTTTTGATCTTCTGAAATAACCTCTTTTTCAAGAAGGCTATTAAGTTGAGCAAAGTATACAAATCCTAATCTCGAATGATGGGTAAAAGGAAGGGCCATAGTATCTCTTATCAATTTGATATTTTCTTTTTTTGAGTACTCAAAACTCTTGTCCAATTTTGAGAAAGTACTTAAAATAATTTTTTTGTTTTTTTCTAAAGTAGATTTATTCTGTGAGTCAATTTGAATTAAGTCATTATGCCATTTAATAATCTCACTTGGACTAATTATATTTTTGTACTCTTTAGAAAATTCTTCAACTGTATCAAAAACATAAGATGACCTAGAAATATCAAACTCTATAGAGTCATGCAGATGTGGGTTCTCTTTAAGTTTATTGAGCTGATAGTTAATTATTTCTTCACAGCTTTCTTTTTGTAAGTTTCTTGTTAAGAAACTATTAAGACTGTGATTTACATTTATATATGCGACGTTATTAAAAAGTTCCATCAATTTTCCACCAGAATATTTTCGATAACCAAACTCTCCACGTTGTATATTCCATGTTGTATCGGTGAACATGAACTTATATAAACCAAAAGCAATATTGTCAGGTTTTTTACCTATCATTTCAGCTGGATTCATATCTGACATGTTGCTGTAAATTTGATTTGTTCCAAAGCGATCTGCTGTAGTTTTATTTAGCTTTTTGTAATTTTTCAAATTTCTATCGATAACATCTTTTTCTTCGAATATAGATTCTTTGTTAAGCTTTTTACCCATAAGAGGCCTCACTTGTAGCAATTGAGGAGAATTATTTTTATCAAGAACCATCTCAATATCTAGTTGTTTATTTTTAAACAAGTCTTCAAGCTGTGTAACTATTTTTAGGTAAACGTTATATTTTTCATATTTTTTCGGCAGAATATCAAAAGATCTATGCATAAAGAAATTGTTTATTTCGCTATATTTACCTGAGGTAATAGCATCAGTTTCCGAGCCATAGTATGTAGAAAAAGTTCTATATGCTGAATCAGAACCGACCTTGTAAGAAGTTAAGACGGAGACACTTTTAGCATTTTCAATATAATTTTGAAATATTACAGATTGATTATCTTGTTCTTCGTAACTATTGATAACCATCTCCCATGATTTTTTTATAGTTTCTAAATCGGTTTTCTCTATTGGTCCAATTGAGAGATATTTTCCTGCACTTGAAGAATAGTCTTTATCTTCTGATGAGCTATTGCTTCTAATCATTATTTTTTGAGAAAAGGAATCTACAATATTTTCAATATTGTTTAACTCATTAAGATAGATCTCTTTAAAATAAGGGATTTCAATGTCTGTATTTTTTGCTACATATTCTAAGTTTTTAGCTTTATTACCGTAACTTAATCTATTGTTCATTATCACTCTTCTTTTTGGGTTTAGCCCGGAGATTTAATTTCAGTGACAGTAATAAAAAAACCGGGCTCTGCCCGGTTTAAGAACTAACTAGTGGGGCAGCTACCTATGTAGTTGACCACCAATTCCAGCTAGTTACATTTTTCATATTTATTAATTTACCAAATAACTTCTAAGTTGCAAAATTCATTTAAGTAAATTCTTTATTTCTTCTATTCTTTATTAAATGGAAAAGATAATAGTCGCTAAAGATTTAACAAAAATTTATGGAGAAGAAGGAACCTCTGTTACAGCTTTAAATAATGTAAATCTTGATTTTTATGAGAATAAATTTACAGCAATCATGGGTCAATCTGGGTCAGGAAAATCTACCTTGCTTCATTGTCTTGCTGGTCTGGACAAAGTAACCTCTGGATCAATATTTATTAAAGGTACTGATTTAGGCAATCTTAATGATAAAGAGTTAACAAAAATGAGGAGAGATTCATTTGGTTTTGTTTTCCAGGCATTCAATTTAATTCCAACATTGACTGCAGAGGAAAATATAACACTCCCATCTTCAATTGCTGGCAAGAAACCAGATGAGGATTGGATTAATCAAATTGTCAATGCTGTAGATATTGGAGACAGATTAAATCATCGACCTAATGAGCTTTCAGGTGGACAACAACAAAGAGTTGCTGCAGCACGAGCAATGGCAACTAAGCCTGAAGTAATTTTTGCAGATGAACCATCTGGAAACTTAGATTCAAAGTCTAGTAAAGAACTACTGACTTTCATGAAGTCAGTAGTAAATGAATTGAATCAGACGATAGTAATGGTTACTCATGATCCATACGCAGCTTCTTTTGCTGAAAGAGTAATAATGCTTAAAGATGGAGAAGTAGCAAGCGACATGGAGGAACCTTCCCAAGAAGAGATTATCTCAAGAGTTACTTCTTTAAGCGATATTTAATGTTTGGATTTACTAAAAGACCACTTTTACTAATAGCTTGGAAGAACCTCAAGACCTATCCAGTAAGAATTTTCCTAACAACTTCTTCAATTATTCTTGGTGTTTCTGTAATCATCGCAGCAAATATTTTTTCTGAAAGTAACAAAAACGCCTTTGATAATTTATTTTCTGGAGTTTTTGAAGGAATTGATTTAGTTGTACAACCCGTACAAGAAGATTTTGCAGAAGGGTTTGGGGATGATGGTGGCCAAGGTCCTATCTCTTTTGAATTTAGAAAGATTTCAGACAAAAAAATAAATGAAATTAAGAGTATCGACGGCGTAAAAGATGCTTGGGGTGATGTTCTGGGGTTTGCTCAATTTATAAAATTTGGACCTAGAAAAGATTGTCATGCTTTCAACCCAGAATGCGAAAGAGAAACTATATTAATACAAAATGGTTTTGCTCCTACTTTTGGAGCAGCATGGGACACATCTCCTTATGCCTCTCAATGGGAGATTATTGATGGTCAGCCACCTACAAACAACAAAGAAGTAGTCATGGATTCAACCACTGCGGAAGGAAATGGTTTTAGTGTTGGGGATAGAGTTACGGTTCTTGCAGGAGCTATTCCAGCTACATTTACAATCGTAGGTATTGCAGAATTTGCTAATACAGGGTCTCCAGGAGGTGCTTCATTTGCCCTTTTTGACTTTAGAACAGCTCAAATTCTTCTGGATTCAATTGGAGAGGTTGATTTTATAAATGTTGTTGTTGACGAAAATGCAGATATAAATTCAGTTCGTAATGCGATAACTAATATTGACGACCAAGGCTTGGAAGTCATAAATGCTCAAGAAGCAGCAGCTGAACAAGCAGACTCAATTAAACAAGGCTTAGATTTTTTCAATACGATATTGAATGTTTTTGCAGGTATAGCAATATTTGTTGGAGCTTTTATCATACAAAATACCTTCAGAATTCTTCTGCTTCAAAGAACTAAAGAACTTTCTTTATTGAGAGCACTTGGTACTTCAAAACGCCAAATCTATAGACTTGTTGTTTCTGAATCATTATATATGGCAGTAATTGGTTCAGGCTTGGGTGTTGCTCTAGGAATTGGTTTATCAGTACTTGTAAAAGAGGGACTAAAATATTTTGACTTTGGCTTACCAGAAGGGCCTTTAGTACTCACCCCTAGGGCTGCCGTTACCGGGATTGTCATTGGTGTTGTTGTAACAATATTTTCTTCACTATTGCCGGCGAGAAAAGCATCTCAAGTCAGTCCTCTTGAAGCAATAAGAGATAGCCAGTCTACACCAAGAAGAAAATCACTATTGATAAGACTACTTGTTGGTTCTTTAGTTTCATTAACTGGTCTAGGAGTTCTCTTTGGTGTCCTTTATTCTTTTTTAAGACTTCCAACTTTATCAGTTTTACAGCAAGTTGGTTTAGGTGCCAGTGTAATTTTTATTGGAATATCTGTAATCACTCCTTCTATTACCAAACCTTTCGTGACCATCTTTGACTCAATATATAAATCTATATTTGGGATTCTTGGAAAACTGGCAACAGAAAACTCAAAAAGAACTCCACGTAGAACAGCTTCAACAGCTTCAGCCTTAATGATTGGATTAACTTTAATTTCTCTTGCAAATGTTCTTACCACTTCATTTAAAGCACAGGCAGAAAAAGTTGTAAAAGAGGTTGTCCTCGCTGATTATCAAGTAAGTGCAGCTCAAATCTTTGCATCACCAGGTATCCCAACTGGTTTATCTGAAGAACTCATTGCTCTTGATGAAGTTACAGAATTATCTCGTACTAGAGCAACTGTCGTTGGATACAACAATAGACCTTTAATTCTAGGTGCTGTTGACAAAGAGGTTTTTGATCTAATCAAAACTGTCAATATTGCTGGATCTAGAGAAGATTTTTATCAACAAGACGCAATTGGAGTATTAAATTTTAAAGCAGAAAACGATGATATCTCATTGAACGACAAAGTAACATTGACAATTCCAGAAGTAGGAAAAAAAGAATTCGTTGTTAAGTATATTTTTGATTGGACGACCCAACCCCCAGCTGAATTCTTTCTTCTATTAGAAAATCATGAATTCTTCTCAAATGAATCCCTTGATACGGAGCTTTACTTTAATGTCATAAATAAAGATGAAGCAACTAAAAATAAACTTGATGATATAGTAGACCATTATCCAGGCGTTACTTTACGTGATCAAGATGCGTTAATCGAAGAAGCAAATAGTCAAATTCAATTATTGTTGAATGTTATTTATGGGTTTTTATCTATTTCTATTTTTGTAGCTCTTTTTGGTATTACAAATACACTTTCACTATCTGTTTATGAAAGAACAAGAGAAATAGGGCTAATGAGAGCTATAGGAACTCTTAGAAAACAAATCAGGAATATGGTATTTATAGAGTCTTCAATTATCTCAATCTTTGGTGCATTACTTGGAACTGGACTAGGTATCTTTTTTGCTTGGAGTTTAATTCAAGCATTAGAAGACCAGGGTTTTACAGAATTTGTAGTTTCGACCCGACAGACACTTCTTTGGATTGGGATAGCAATTCTATCTGGTGTTATTGCTGCAATTATTCCAGCAATAAGAGCTTCTAGACAGAATATTCTTGAGGCTATTTCCTACGAATAATTAAGGGGCTGGTGGCGCAGCAGGA